>CALUMM010000106.1 GCA_944321755.1 uncultured Alistipes sp. | reverse complement strand
CCCCGCAGCGGATAGGGCGTATTGTCGGGCAGCGTGATGGTGATGTAGGGGTTCCACTTGCGCGTGGTGTCCTTCTGTCCGATGTTGACGTTCCGGGCCTTGCTCTTCAGGTAGTCGAGGCCCGTCATGCTGAAGTCCACACGCACGGTGTCGCTCTTGACCACGGTGGCCAGCAGCGACTTGCCGTTCGGGCTGACCAGCGTGCCGATGTCGACGCTGCGCTCGGAGATATAGCCCGAGATGGGCGAACTGACGGTCGTATAGCTCAGGGCCGTTTCGGCTTGCGTGAGGTCTGCCTCGCTCATCGCCACGGCGGCCGTGGCGCTTTCGTACGAAGCCACGGCGTTGTCCAGGTCGAGCTGGCTGGCGGCATTCTGCTCGTAGAGCGGGCGGATACGCTGCAGGTCGCGTTCGGCCTTCTGAGCCAGGGCCTTGTCCTTGTTCAACTGGGCTCTGGCCTTGTTGACGCGGGCCTCGTAGACCTTGGGGTCGATGATGAAGAGCGGTTGTCCGCGGCGGACATAGGTACCCTCCTCGAAGAGCATCTTTTCGAGGAAGCCCTCCACCCGGGCGCGGATCTCGACGAATTGCTGGGCGCGGATGCGTCCGACGTATTCGCCGTAAATTTCAATGTCGTCGGTTCCGACGGGCTCGACTTCGACTACGGGATAGACGGGTTTCGGAGGTTCGGGACGGAAGAACCACCAAAGCCCTCCGGCGATCAGCACGATGCAGACGGTCAGGATCCCCCAGGTCCGTTTCGAGAAGCGGCGAACGCGGCCTCCGGCCTCCTTGCCGAGTTCAAGGGTGCGACGCCCGGCACGGGTTGCCTGCCGGACGATTTTCTCGCGTGAAAATTCCATGTTTCAATCAAAAATTCCGGAATGTTTGCCTGGTATGTTTCCGGTTCAGGGTGCAAAAGTACGAATTTTTCTCTAACAAACGGATTTTTCGTGCGAATATGATGTCGCGGACGAATAAATCCGCTCTTTTTACTCGAAACCGACCCTTTCGTACGGGCTTGGGAGGTCTCTCTCACTCCCGGTCCATCTGAGCTTTGCGTGTTTGTCGTTCGTTCCTGTTGCAGCGCCGTTTTCCCGTTGCCTGGCCTTCCTGCGTATCTCTCCGGGACTTCTCTTCTTCCGTTGTCGCAGCACTCCGGCGGCCTTTCGGAGAAAAAAGTCGGGAAAATTTTTGGAACTTCTCTTTTTGTTGTTACCTTTGCATTAACAAATTTGTTAAATAAAATTGTTAACACGCTGACTTATGCCGGAACATGCTCGTAATAAGGAACAGGCTATCCTCGATGCGGCCGAACGGGAATTCCTGACCAAAGGTTTCGACGGCGCCCGAACGACCTCGATCGCCCAGGCTGCAGGGGTGACCCACGCCATGTTGCACTACTATTTCCGCACGAAGGAGAAGATCTTCGAGCGGATTCTCGACGAAAAGATGCGCCTGATGGGCGAATCGGTCCTGACGGCGTTCGGAAGTCCGGGCCTCCCGCTCTCGGAACGGCTGCGCCAGGGGATCGAGAATCATTTCGATTTCGTGGCGGCCAATCCCGATTTGCCGCGCTTTCTGGTCAACGAGGTCTTCGCGCGGCCCGAGCGCTATGAGGCCATGCGGCAGCGGATCCGTTGGATCATGAATCCGCTGCTGGCCGATCTTCAGCGGGAACTGGACGAAGCTGCGGCCCGCGGTGAGGCGGATCCGGCAGATGCGCTGATGCTGTTGCTGGATGTTATTTCGTTGAATGTCTTTCCGTTCCTGGCCTACCCTGTTTTGGAACCGCTTTTGGGCGATCTGGCCGGTGACCGGACCCGTTTTTTTGCCCAGCGCAAGGCTGAAAACCTCGAAGTGATCCGTAAACGACTCTTAAAAACACCGCAGCGATGAAAGCCGTATTGATTTTGTGCGGGGCCTTGCTTGCAAGCCTTTCGGTGCCGGCGCAGCCGACGCTCGACGAATGCCGGGAACTGGCCCGCCGCCATTATCCCGAGATCCGGCAATATGACCTGATCCGCCGGACTGAAGCCTACAACCTGGCGAATGCGTCCCGGGCTTATCTGCCGCAGGTCTCCTTTTCGGCGCAGGTTGTGTGGCAGAGTGCCGTGCCGGAGTTTCCCGACGCATTGACTGGAATGCTTTCCGCGCGGGATGTCTCGATTCCAGGTATGCACAAGGATCAGTATAAGGCCATGCTTGAGGTGAACCAGGTGCTTTGGGACGGAGGCCGGGCGGCAGCCGAAAAACAGATGGCCAAGGCCGAATCGGCCGAACGGCAACAGGCTGCGGAGGTCGATCTGTATGCCCTGGAAGGACGTGTCGACGATCTCTATTTCGGAATTTTGTTGCTCGATGAGCAGATTGCCCGGATGCGGTTGACGGTCGATCTGTTGCGGAGCAATCTCGACAAGATCCGGGCCTGTTTTCGCAATGGGGTGGCAATGGCGGCGGATGTCGATGCCGTGGAGGCCGAATTGCTGGCCGCCAACCAGCAGCTCAACGAGTATGCGGCCCGGCGCGACAGTTATCGCCGGATGTTGTCGCTCTTCATCGGCCGCGAACTGGACGACAGGCCGCTCCAGCGCCCCGAAATCTCCACCGGCATGGAGCCGTCGCCAGATGCCGGATTCGAAGGCGGCGTTTCGGGTGTTTCGGGTGTTCCGGGCGTGACGGGTGTTTCGGGTGTGACGGGTATTTCGGGCGTTTCGGGCGTGACGGGCGTGACGGGCATTTCGGGTGTGGCGGATGCCCGGTCCGAAGCGTCGGCACGTCCCGAAATGGCGTGGTTCGATGCCCGGCTCGACCTCCTTTCGGCCCGGGAACGGCAGCTGAAATCCTCGACCCGACCCCGTTTCGGACTCGTCGCTCAGGGATACTACGGATATCCGGGGCTGGATTATTTCCGGAGCATGATGTCGCCCGACTGGACCTGGAACGCCTGGGTCGGGGTCCGCATGTCGTGGAATTTCGGCGGCTACTACACCCGGAAAAATTCACTGAACAAACTCCGCACGGCGAAGGAATCGGTTGAGGTGCAGCGTGATATCTTCCTGTTCAACAACCGTTTGGAAGCCGTTGAGCAGAACGGGGAGATTGCCCGTCTGCGGCGAGCCCTGGCCGATGACGACCGGATCGTGGCCTTGCGGCGTTCGGTCCGCGAGGCCGCCGAGTCGAAACTCCGCAACGGCGTGATCGACACCGACGACCTGTTGCGCCGCATTACCGAGGAGAACCTCGCCGCCATGGCCCGCAGCGCCCGGGAACTCGAACTCCTGAAGACGATCTACGAACTGAAACATACGCTGAACCGATGAAAAGAGTTGTCTTGTATCTGATTGCGCCCTTGCTGGCCGCGGCGTGCGGCAGCGAGGGGGATTTCGACGCCGCGGGGACCTTCGAGGCTACCGAAGTGACGGTTTCGGCCGAGGCGGCCGGGCGCATCCTCTGGTTCGGGGCCCGGGAGGGCGACCGGCTTGCGGCCGGAGAGCTGGTCGGGGCCATCGACTCCGTGCAGATCTACCTCCAGAAACTGCAGCTGGAACGCCAGCAGGCTTCGCTCAGCTCCTCGCGGCCCGACATCGCCAAGCAGGCTGCGGCCCTGCGCGAGCGGATCGCCCGGCAGCGGACCGAGTGCCGCCGGGTGGAGAACCTCCTGCGCGACGGAGCCGCCACGCTCAAGCAGCGCGACGATGCCGAGGCGCAGCTGAAGGTTCTGGAGGGCGAACTGGAGGCGCTGCTCTCCACGCTCGGCAAGAACACCGCCTCGATCGACGAGAACACCTCGGCCCTCGATCTGCAGATTGCCCGGGCCGAGGACCGTCTGGCCAAATGCCGGATCGTGTCGCCCGTTGCGGGTACCGTGCTGGCGCGTTATGCCGAGGCCGGGGAGCTGGCCGCTCCGGGGCGTCCGCTGATGAAGGTCGCCGACCTGGAGCACATCCATCTCCGGGCCTACTTCACCTCGGACCAGCTGGCGAACCTGAGACTCGGAGAGCAGGTCACCGTGACGGCCGATTTCGGCGGCGGAAACCGTTACGACTATCCGGGGCGCGTGGTGTGGATCGCCTCGGAGAGCGAATTTACGCCCAAAAACATTCAGACGCGCGATTCGAGGGCCAATCTGGTCTATGCCGTCAAGATCGCCGTCGAGAACGACGGACGGCTCCGGATCGGGCTCTACGGCGAGGTGCGGCTCGGGGAAAATGCACAATAGGGAGGCTGCCATGACCGGGGATATGGCCATACGGGTCGAGGCGTTGACCAAGCGTTACGGGGCCGTGACGGCCCTGGACGGCATTTCGTTCGAGGTGCGGCGCGGGGAGCTCTTCGGGCTGATCGGACCCGACGGCGCCGGGAAAACCACGCTCTTCCGGCTGCTGGCCACACTGCTCGAACCCGATGCCGGGCGGGCCGAGATCGACGGATGCGACACCGTGCGCGAATACCGCACGATCCGCAACAGACTGGGATACATGCCGGGGCGTTTTTCGCTCTATCCGGACCTTTCGGTCGAGGAGAACCTCTCCTTCTTCGCCGCGCTGTTCGGGGTCGGCGTGCGCGACAACTACGACCTGATCGCCCCGATTTACCGGCAGATCGAACCCTTCCGGAGCCGCCGGGCCGGGAAACTCTCGGGCGGCATGAAGCAGAAACTCGCCCTCTGCTGCGCTTTGATCCACCGTCCGTCGGTGCTGCTGCTGGACGAGCCCACGACCGGGGTCGACCCCGTTTCGCGCAGCGAATTCTGGGAGATGCTCGCACGGCTCCGCAACGAGGGAATCTCGATCCTGGTGGCGACGCCCTACATGGATGAGGCGCGCCGCTGCGACCGGGTGGCGCTCTGCGACCGCGGACGCCTGTTGGCCGTGGAGACCCCCGCGGGTGTGGTCGCCACCTTCGACGCGCCGCTGTATGCCCTTTCGGGCCGGGATATGTACGGACTGCTGCGGGCCGCCCGGGCGGAAACCGGCGTCGAGGCCTGCTACCCCTTCGGCGCCGTGCATCACCTGACCGTCGGCCGGGATTTCGATCCCGAGGGGTTCCGGCAGCGGTTGGCGGCGGCCGGTTTCCACGACGTTGCGCTGCACCGCGTGGAGCCCGGAATCGAGGACCTCTTCATCAAACGGATGCACCATGAATGACGACGGAATTATCCTTTCGGTCCGGGAGCTGACCAAGTGTTTCGGGGCCTTTACGGCCGTCGACCGCATCTCGTTCGAGGTGCGGCGCGGCGAGATCTTCGGATTCCTCGGGGCCAACGGCGCCGGGAAAACCACCGCCATGCGGATGCTCTGCGGGTTGAGCTACCCCACTTCGGGCTCCGGAACCGTGGCCGGGTACGACATCGCCACCCAGAGCGAGTGCATCAAGCGCCGCATCGGTTACATGAGCCAGCGCTTCTCGCTCTACGACGACCTCACCGTGCTGGAGAATATCCGCCTGTTCGGCGGGATTTACGGACTTTCGCGGCGCGAGATCCTGCGTCGGGCCGTCCAACTGCTCGGGCGGCTCGGCTTCCGCGCCGAGGCCCGCACGCGCGTCGGGGCCCTGCCTCTGGGCTGGAAGCAGAAACTCGCATTCGCCGTAGCGACGCTGCACCGCCCCGAGGTGGTCTTCCTCGACGAACCCACGGGTGGGGTCGACCCCGTGACGCGGCGGCAGTTCTGGGAACTCATCTACGAGGCCGCCCACAACGGTACCACGATCTTCGTGACGACCCACTACATGGATGAGGCGGAGTATTGCTCGCGCGTTTCGATCATGGTCGACGGCCGGATCCGGGCCCTCGGGACCCCGGCCGAACTCAAAAGTCAATTTGCCGTGGAGTCGGTGGACGAGCTCTTCCGCACGCTGGCCCGCGGCGCAAAACGTTCGGAATGAAAAAAACAGGGAACGGATTTCTCTCCTTCGTCCGCAAGGAGACCCTGCACATCCTGCGCGATCCCCGCACGATGCTGATCGTGTTGGGAATCCCTGTCGTGGAGCTGCTTCTGTTCGGATTCGCCATCTCCACCGAGGTGAACAACATCGATTTCGCCGTCGCGGCCCCGCACCCCTCCGAGGCGGTGCGGCAGCTGGTCGAACGCATCGCCTCGAACGACAGCTTTACCTTCCGGGGCTTTCTCCCCGGTTCGGAGATCGATCGGGCGCTGCGCTCCGGGGAGGCCGATGTCGTGGTGGTCTTCGCCGACGACTTCGACCGGCGTCAGGCTCTCCGGCAAGGCGGGACGTTCGGAACGGATGGGCAGGCCGGGTCCGAAGGGTTGTTTTGGACGGACGGGCAGGCAGGGGCCGAAGGGGCGTTTGGGACGGACGGGCAGGCAGGGGCCGAAGAGGCGTTTGGGACGGATGGGCAGGCCGGGGCCGAAGGGTCGTTTTGGACGGATGGGCAGGCAGGGGCCGAAGGGGCGTTCGGGGTGGTGGGTCCGACCGCTGCGGCAGGGTCGGACACTCCGACCGGACCGACCGGACCGATCGGACCGACCGAACAGACGGACCGGGCAGGACTGTCCGAACAGGCGGGCCGGGCGGGGTTGGGCGCTGCGGAGGAGAGACCGGCCGTGCAGTTGATTTTCGACGCCTCGAATCCCAATACGGCATCCGCCGGATTCGGCTATCTGCAGCGCATCCTCGCCGCAGACGGCTCCGCAAACGGCCCCTCGGACGGCCCCTCGGACGGCCTCGCCGCGGCCCCGGGCATCGAATTGCGCCTGCTCTACAACCCCCAGATGAAGAGCGCCTACAACTTCGTCCCCGGCATCATGGGTCTGCTGTTCATCCTCATCTGCTCGATCATGACCTCCGTATCGATCGTCCGCGAAAAGGAGACCGGAACAATGGAGGTGCTGCTCGTCTCGCCCGTGCGCCCCGTCTGGATCGTCTTCGCCAAGATGATCCCCTACTTCCTCCTCTCGTGCATCGATCTGGCGCTGATCCTCCTGCTCGCGCGGTACGTCCTCGGGGTTCCCATGTCGGGAAGCCTCGCCGGAATCGTCGGAATCTCGATCCTCTACCTGCTGCTCGCCCTGGCACTCGGGCTCTTCATCTCCACCATCGCCGACCGCCAGGCTACGGCCCTGGTCATCTCCGCCATGCTCATGCTCCTGCCCGTGATCATGCTCTCCGGCATGATCTTCCCCGTCGAGAA
>CALUMM010000105.1 GCA_944321755.1 uncultured Alistipes sp. | reverse complement strand
ATGTCGATTCGGTCAAGCCCGTGGTGACGTGGGCCCGCGAGAACATGGAACTGAGCGGGCTGGACGGCGTGCGCTGGATCGTCGAGGATGCCTTGAAGTTCGTGCACCGCGAGGTGCGCCGCGGCAACCGCTACGCGGGGATCATCCTCGATCCTCCGGCCTACGGACGCGGGGCCAACGGCGAGAAATGGGTCCTCGAAGACCAGATCGGTGAGATGCTCGACTGTTGCGCTCGGCTGCTGGAGCCCCGCGGGGCGTTTCTCGTGCTGAACCTCTACTCGATGGGCTTGTCCTCGACGCTGGCCCGCACGGCCGTGCGGCAGGCTTTCGGCGCTCCCGACGAGGAGCAGTGGGGCGAACTCTGCTTCACGGACCGCGCCGGGAAAGAGTTGCCTCTCGGCACCTATTACCGTTTCAAACGCTGATCCGGCCATGAAACGGCTTTTCCTGGTCTGCATCGTCGCGCTGACGGCGACTTCGTGCCGCTGGCTCTTCGGTTGGGAGCTGGGGGAGGTGACGCACGAAGCCTCGTGGTATGTGCGGAATCTCTCCGACGAGCCGCTGATCGTCAAGTCCGTCGGATTCCTGGAATCCCGCGAACGGATCGCACCCGGGGATTCGGTCCGGCTGTTCCTCTTCTCTCCCGAGGAGGTCGAATTCGAGGCCTTCTACCTGTATCGCCCGGTCGCGCCCGGCGAGGAGTGGTCGATCGATCTGCTCACCGAAGACAGCCTTCGGACCCGGCGGTGGCGGCAGGCCGACCGCACGGCCGATGGCAAACAGTTCTTCCGCGAAGCCGACTGGCGTTTCCGCTCGGACCCGATTGCCGGGAGTGACGCCCTGAAACTGGTGTGGGTTTTCGATGTCTCGGCCGGGGATCTGCTTCCTGTGGAATCTCATTAAACACCTCTGCAATATGTCTCTTCTTGCTGTGATTTTCGGACTTCTGAGCGGTTCGCTGCTCTCCGTGCTGGTGGGAATTATCGGCAGCCGCCGTCGTATCGGCTTCGGCTGGGCATTCCTCATCAGCCTGATTTTCACGCCCCTTGTGGGGCTGATCGTGGCCCTGATCTCCGACCCGCTGCCCGACGGCGTACAGCGCTGGGGCTGTATCGGAACGGTCGTTGCGGTGCTCGGCATCCTCTCGCTGATTGCCTTCCTGATGCTTCTGCTGACCGGAGGCGTCGCGCTGGCCGCGATATAGGGACGAGCGATTCGGAAATATCTACCGATTCCGCCAACATCTGCATCTCCTTCCCTGTTGTGGTCCTACCAGATGTTCTCGTGAATCCTGTCTTCGATGTTGATCTCCTTTTGCTTGGGCAGAACCGCGTTTTCTGCGGGATAGCCTATGGTTAGGAGGCAGATGAATTCATAATCTTCGGGTGCGCCTGTAATCTTTTTTATTTCGGAGACTTCGTCGCCCACGGGAATGTGGAATACACTGCCCAACCCCTCGTTGGTGGCGGCAAGCAGCATGTTCTCCAATGCACACCAGGCCGAAGCAAAGTAGTTGAGCGAACTTTGTTCTGCGGGTTCGAGCAGGGGGCTTTGCTTCTGGCGGAAGAACGGTATGATAAGCAACCCGCTTTCCATCAGCATTTTCTGCTGTTTGGGCAGAGCGTCGGCAAACATCGCCATCTTCTCCTTGTCGCCCGTATCGTCCGCTTCGAAAACGAGATTCTTGAATGCCTCCATGTTTTTTCCGAGCGGGGCGATTGTTTGGGCGATGTGCTCCCGGCCGCGCACGACGATGAATTCGAGCTGGCGCAGGTGATCGTTGGTCGGAGCTTTGAAAGCCGCTCCGATCACTCTTTTTAGAATTTCATCGCTGACTTCTCGGTCGGAGTAGTCGCGGTAGGTGCGGCGTTTCGCCAAGACTTCGTATAATTCCATAAACAAGATATTTGGGGGTTATTATTCCTGATGACAAAATTATATCATTTTGTTGTTGTTTATTTGTGATATAGTTTCATATATTTGTCGTATATTTGCTTTTCGGCGGATCCAAGAGATTCTTTATGGAAGATACCGTTATAGCTTATGAGTTGCCCGATGTGGAGAATCATTCGTTTTTCTTCATTGACCAACGTATCGAGCCGACCTTTGAGGCCAAACTTCACCGACATGATGCATGGGAGTTGTATCATGTTCTTCATGGACAGGGCAATCGTATGGCGGGTGATACGTTGCAACCGTTCTCGGACGGTGATGTGGTGTTGATCCCTCCGTCGATGCTTCATCGTTGGGAGTATGCGCCCGATTCTGTGGATGAAGACGGTTATGTTTGTTATCGGATGGTGGCTTTCAGCCACTCTCTTGTAGAGCGGTGTGTGGCGATGTTCCCCGAATTGCGGAACCGATTGGCCGGAGTGGATTTCCCGACCGATGCCCTGAAATTCGGACCGGAAACCTCACGGATAATTCGTAAGGCATTGTCCGAAATGAACGGCATGGACGAGTTGGGACGTTTGTGTGCGATGTTCCGGTTGCTGCCGGTCGTTTTCACCTCGTCGGATCACACCTTTGTCGGGAAGCCTGTACGCATCGAGCGGGATGTTCGGCGTATGCAGCAGATCTGTGCATACGTCATGGCTCACTATGTCCATACGATTGCCCTGGATGATATTGCGGCGGAAGTGGGTATGAACCGCTCGGCATTTTGCTCTTATTTCAAACGGTGTAAAGGGATTACTTTTTCGCAGTTTGTCACGCAATACCGTTTGAACACGGCCTGCGATTTGTTGAAATATTCGCAGAAGGGGGTGTCGGAGATCTGTTATATGGTCGGATTTAACGACCTGCCCCATTTCGTGCGGGTATTTACGAAGCATGTCGGGCTGTCACCGTCCCGATATCGAAAAAAGGTGCAGCAAAAATCAGTACGGAAAGATCCGGGTTCGATTTACTGCCCGAATACGTAGTAGATGAGAATCCCCGCCGCGGCCGAGAGGACGATCAGCAGGATGGGGTTCACCTTGCGCCACGACCCGACGAAGACTCCGCCGAAGAGCACCCAGCTCCAGGCGTCGATGAAGTTCTGCTCGTCGGGCTCCGAACTGTGGGGGAAGATCAGCAGCAGGGCCGCTGCGGCGATCATGCCGATCACTGCCGGGCGCATCCCGCGCATGGCCCCCTCGACCCACCGGTTGTTTTTCAGCTTCATGAAGAAGCGTGCCACGAGGATCATCAGCGTCAGCGACGGCAGGCACACCGCAAAGGTGGCAATCACCGATCCCAGCACGCCGCACCAGACGTAGCCGGTCTGCATTCCCACCGAGTAGCCGACGTAGGTTGCCGAGTTGATGGCGATGGGTCCGGGGGTGATCTGCGAGATGGCCACGATGTCGGCGAACTGGGCATTGGTGAGCCACGGGTGCTGCACGACCACCTCGTTCTGGATGAGCGACAGCATGGCGTAGCCGCCGCCGAATCCGAAGAATCCGATCTTGAGGTACGAGACGAAGAGTTGCCAGAGGAGGAGCATGTTGCAGGGCGGTTATGCTTTCGGTTTGTTGTTGCGTTTGGCAATCCGCGGGGCGACGGCCAGCTCCCAGGCGATGCCTCCGGCAGCCGCGATCAGCAGGATGTAGATCGGCGACCAGCCCAGACCCCAGACGGCCAGCGCCGAGGCGGCAATGACCGCGAACATCGTCCAGTGCATTCCGCGGGCCAGCGAGATGACCGGTCCGATGATCAGCGCCACGACCGCCGGACGCATCCCCTTGAAGGCGGCGTCGACGACCGGATTGTGGCGCACGTCGGCGAAGAAGAGCGCAATGGTCAGCAGAATGACGAACGACGGCAGCACAACCCCCAACAAGGCGGCGGCGGCCCCGCGCAGTCCGCGGACCTTGTATCCCACGAAGACCGAGGTGTTGAGCGAAATCGGCCCCGGGACCGACTGGGCCAGGGTCAGCAGGTCGAGGAACTCCTTGCGTTCGACCCACTGGCGGTTGTCGATCACCTCGCGTTCGATCAGGGGGATCATGGCGTAGCCCCCGCCGAAGGTGAACAACCCGATCTTGAAGAACGAGACGAATATCGTGCGCAGACGGTTCATCGTTTCCCGGATTTTGGCTTATTCGCGTTTTTTGCGGCCCAGCAGGGTCAGCAGTCCGTCGATGTAGGTCATCGGGTGGGTCGGGGCGCCGGGGAGCCAGAGGTCCGGGGTGTGGGTGTCGAGGAACTGCCGGTCGATGGCCCGGCTCTCGGCGAAGAGCCCTCCGGAGCACGCTTCCGAACCGCACATCACGAGGATTTTCGGTTCGGCCACGGCGTCGTAGCAGATCTCCAGCGCCTCGGCCATGTTGGCCGAGATGGGGCCCGAAACGACCACACCGTCGGCATGTCGCGGCGAGGCCGTGAATCCGATGCCGAAGCGCCCGAGGTCGAAGTTGACGTTTCCCGTGGCGTTGAGCTCCATTTCGACCGAGGCGTCGCCTCCGGCCGAGACTTCGCGCAGCTGCAGGGCCCGGGAGAAGCAGCGCCGGATGGCGGGGCGCACCCGTTCCGGATCGAAGGGCACGCGGGTGTCGCCGGCGTGCAGGACAAGGCCCTCGCGCGTGGGTGAACCGATGCGGTAGTCGTTTGTGAAACGCACGTTGCGCGGCGCCACCCGGGCGCATTCGCCGCAGAAGAGGCAGCGGCCCAGATCGAGCGACAGCGGTTCTGCCGTAAAGGCTCCCGTGGGGCAGATGGCCGCGGCACGTTCCGCTTCGGAGGTATCCTCCGTGAAGGTCAGCTCGGGGCGTCCCCGGAACTTCTCGGTCAGCTCCACGGCGTCGAGGTCCGGGATTGCCTGCCGTCCGTGGCTGCGCAGGACCCGTATTTTCGGAAAAATCATGCTTGCAGATTTTGTATCGCGCAAAAATAGCGAAAAGCCGCGGTTCGTACAACTCTTTTCCCCGAATTACGCAAAACACGGACCGGATTCCCCTGTTCGGGATTCCGGTCCGCGGAAGAAAAAGTTTTTCGAAAGGGGTTGGTGAGGTTTTCGAGAGGGTGGAGTCTTCGGGGCGGGGACTTCCGGGGATTGGCTGGGATGTTTCGGCTCCGGGCCGGAAAAGGCTGCCGCCGGATGGTCAGTTCTGCCCCGGATCGGTGAAGGTTTCCGCCGGAAGCCAGTCGATGGCGTACTCCGTGGCGCTCCCTTTGGCAAAGATCTTCGCCACGGTATACGCTACAGCCTCCGCCTCGGTGAGCTGACGGCCGCCGTTGGCCCGTTGTGCCAGACGGTCGGCTGCGGCCCCCTCGCCCGTGCACTGGTATTCGGCGAAGAGCGTCGGTTCGCAGGACATCGTGGTCCACCCCGCGGGGTTCAGCGCCGCAGGCTCCTCGCAGCGGATGAAGACCGCACGCGGGGCATCCTTCCACGGACGTCCCAGGTGGAAGTAGGAGAACGATGCGCCGTCGAAATCTTTTTCGGAACTCGACGGGAAGGTGATCGTGCAGTCCATGCAGACGATGCCGTAGTTGTGGTCGGCGGGGGTCGACGGGGCCGTCACGACGCTGTTGTTGCGGTTCATGTGGAGCGTGCAGCGATCCAGCAGGATGGTCGACGACCCGAAGATGAAGTCGACATTGCCCTCGACATAGCAGTCGCGCAGATAGACGCGCCCCGTGCCGCGGCCGTAGAACGTATCCTGATAGCCCGTGATGCGGCATCCGTAGAAGGCCGCGCGGTCCGCCTTGACCTGAACCGAAACGGCCTGCGAATCCTTGCCGTCGGCGGCGATGTTGGTCTGGCTGTTGACGTAGGTATTGGCGATGGTGACGTTGCTGGCCGTGAAGTCGTTGGCTTCGACCAGGAAGGTCTGGCTTCCCGAGGTGCCGAGTGTCCCGCCTGCACCGTTGTCGCGGCCCGCATAGTCGTCCCAGGTGATGATGCATGTCGTGGCATTGTCGCCGATGAGCGTCACGTAGGGGTGCCGCGATGTCAGGGTCACCTTCTCCTCGTAGGTGCCCGGGCGCAGGCGCACGATGTGGGGTTTGTTGTCCACCGGAAGAGCGTCGAAGGCCTCCTGTACGGTGGTGTAGTCGCCCGAGCCGTCGGCGGCCACGACGACCGTGTGGATCGGGTCGGAGGGTTCGGGGGTTTCGTCTCCCTTGTCCGATCCGCAGGCGGTCGGGAGGGCGAAGAGCAGCAGCGCTGCCGGAAGCAGGTACGGTTGTTTCATGAATGGTTCGTGTTTTGGGTTTTCCGCAGGCAAAGTTCGCCTTTTCTCCGCCCCCGGGCGGGGATTTTTCTACGAAAAACCGGGATTTTTTGCCGTTTTACATTGCCGGAAACCTCCCGGGACACCCGATCTGGAGGCGTTCCGACCTGCCGGGCGCCCTTCGTCGGGTGCCCGCTGCATGGAAAAAGCCCCTGTTCCGCCGGGGAACAAGGGCCTGAAGGGTTGGTTGGCGGTCTCCGGTCAGAGGTCGTGCCCGCAGTAGGAGAGGTTGAAACTCTTGTTGCAGATCGGGAAGTCCGAGATCCCCTCGCCGCGCACGGCCAGTGCCAGCGCCAGCCAGTTGTGCAGGCTCGGATCCTTGATGCGGCAGGCGGCGATGCGCCCCTCGGCGTCGGTCACCACGACGTGGCAGGTCTCGCCCCGCCACCCCTCGACCAGCCCGAACGCAAGCGACGAGGGGGTCAGCCGCGTCGTGTAGTCGGGGACGCCGCAGGGGTTTTCGAGAGTTCCGTATTTCTGCTCGTAAATCTCCAGCAGGCGGTCGATATGCCGGGCCGACTGGGCCACCTCGCGGCACCGCACCGTGAGGCGCGCCATCACGTCGCCCGCCTCCTCGATGACCGGCGTGTGGTGCAGGCACTTGCCGTACGATCCCCAGGGGTGCGTCGCGCGGATGTCGCGCCCCAGGCCGCTGGCGCGCGCCGCCTGTCCCACGCCGCCGATGCGGCGCATCTCGTCGCGCGGCACCACGCCGCACTGCTCGAAGCGCGCCAGCAACGAGGGCGACGACTCGATGTCGCGGCGCACCTCGTCGTAACGCCGGGCGATTTCAGCTACATTCCTGCGGATCATCGCCGATTTTTCGGCCGTCAGCGGATGGTTGGTGCCGTGGGGGCGGATCAGCCCCTTGCCGAAGCGGTTGCCGCACCACGCCTGCGTGGTGTTGATCGTCATCGTGCGCAGCGCCTCGCAGGCCA
>CALUMM010000104.1 GCA_944321755.1 uncultured Alistipes sp. | reverse complement strand
GTTACTCGAACAAGGTGCTCGACCTCATCTCGGTGATGAAGGCTTACAACAAGTAGTCTGAACCGCGATTCGAAAAAGGACGTCCCTTAGCAGGGGCGTCTTTTTTTTGTGTGCCTCGGAAGGCTGTGTGGTGCTTTGTGGCGGAAGTCCTGCAGCCCCCCCCCAAAAAAAAAGATCCTCTCTGCGGAGAGGGTCTGTCTGGTATCTGGAAAACGGGGCCGGAGACGGCGTACCTGCCGTACCGGAAAACTTCGGATCGGCCTGTTCCGACCTATTTGTCGGGCCCGACCTTCAACTCGATCGAGGCTCCCGACCACTGGTTGATGGCGCGCTTTTCGGAGCGCAGGAGCTTCCCGCCCCGGGAGATGCGGATCTCGGCCTCGAAGGGACGGGTGGAGTCGATGTCGTTGCCTGCGGGCAGCGTGTGGGGGATGATGTAGACGTAGAGCACCAGGTGATGACACGGAGGCGTGGTCAGGACGACGCTCCGGGCCGCAGGAATGTCGGCCGGGCGCACGGCGAGATTCGACCCTGCGTCCGCCACATCGGATGCCGCCGAAGCGAATCCGATGCGGTTGTCGTCGGCATCGAAGCAGCCGCACATCAGGTCGGCATTGTAGCGCCACCACTCGTCGTAGCGGCTTTTCAGTTCGATTTTGAAACCTTGTTCCTCCATGTCGGGACAAAGATAGCGCAAGTCGCGGGTAAAAGCAAATTTTCTCCGTCCGGGAGTGTCTCCGGAGGCTGCGGCCCGGGGACTTGGATGCTAAAACTCTTAGTTTTCTTTGCAAATGTCTTATTTTTTCGTAACTTTGCGCACTAAATGTGTTCAAATGGAGGAAACACAGCGATATTCGATTGCCTACAAGGGGCTGAAGAACGGTCACCACGAATTCCGGTTTGCGGTGGACAAGTCGTTGTTCGAGGCCTTCGAGAACACGGAAATCAAGGACGGAGCGTGCGAGGTGCGGGTCGACCTGAATCGGGAGGAGTCGCAACTCGTGCTCGACGTTTCGATTTCGGGCCATGTCGTCGTGGCGTGTGACCGTTGTCTGGAGGATTGCCGCATCCCCATCGATTTCGAGGGACGTCTGTTGGTGAAGTTCTCCGACGAGGTGCGCGAATACGACGGCGAAGTGCTGTGGCTGCTGCCGGGCGAGGAGCAGGTGGATCTCGCGCAGTATATTTACGAGAGCATCGTGCTGTCGCTGCCCTACCAGCGGGTGCATCCCGAAGGGGAGTGCAATCCCGAGATGCTGGAGCGTTTCCGGATCGTCTCGGACCGCGAATTCTCCGCCATCGAGGCGCAGGCTGCCGCCCGCGGGCACAACGACGGCGAGTGGGCCAAACTGGCGGCTCTGCGTGAGCAGATGATCTCCGAGGCCTCCGTAGATCCGCAGCCTGCCGATGAGGGGGCGGGAGCGGCGAAAGAGTAAGGAGCGAAGGGGCGAAGGGGCGAAGGGTGCGAGAGAATAAGGAGCGAAGGGGGCGAGAGAGTAAGGTGCGAAAGAAAGAGATGAGGGGGGTGAAAGAATAAGGTGCGAAAGAAAGAGGTGAAGGGGGTGAAAGAATAAGGTGCGAAAGAAAGAGATGAGGGGGGGGGTGAAAGAATAAGGTGCGAAAGAAAGAGGTGAAGGGGGTGAAAGAGTAAGGTGCGAAAGAAAGAGGTGAAAGAGAAAGACGCGAAAGCGAAGAAATGATTTAAAAGTCGAACTTATAAAATAAGAGTTGTAAAATGGCACATCCTAAACACAAAATCTCGTCGACGCGACGCGACAAGCGCAGAACTCACTACAAAGCTGTCGTTCCTACGGTCGTAACCTGCTCGAACTGCGGAGCCTCGGTTCTTTACCACCGAGTATGCCCGGAGTGCGGTTTCTATCGTGGCAAGCTCGCCATCGAGAAGAAGGCAGCCGAATAAATTCGGTCGAGGAAGAGTGCGTCCCCGGGTTGGGAGGCCTCTTTTTTCAGTTCATGAAGGACCCGGTCTGCGGGATTTTTGCGAATCCGGAAGCGGTCGGGGCCGAAGATTTCAACCAATTCGTACGAGTATGATAAAGATTGGTGTAGACGCTATGGGCGGCGATTACGCGCCCGAAGCGGCCGTCAAGGGCGCCGTTATGGCACTCGATGCGATCGGTTCGGAGAGCCGGATCGTCCTGTTCGGTGACGAGCAGAAAATCAAGTCCGTACTCGCTTCGGAAGGGTGTCCTGCCGAGCGGTTCACCATCGTTCCCACGAGCGAAGTGATCGAGATGGGCGACCACCCGGCCAAAGCTTTTCAATCCAAGAGCGATTCGAGCATCACGGTAGGGTTCGGATACCTGGCCAAAGGAGCCGTCGACGGCTTTGCCAGCGCCGGGTCTACGGGTGCCATGATGGTCGGCTCGATGTATGCCGTAAAACCGATCGAAGGGGTCATCCGCCCGACGATCTCGTCCCTTGTTCCCACGGCCGCAGGACGCCCGGCGCTGCTGCTCGACGTGGGTCTCAACGTGGATTGCAAACCCGAAGTGCTGGCACAGTACGGTCTGATCGGTTCGATCTACGCCGAGTCGGTGCTGGGCATCGAGAATCCCCGTGTCGCCGTGCTGAACATCGGCGAGGAGGAGACCAAGGGCAATGCACAGGCCAAGGCCGTTTACGAATTGCTGAAGGCCGACAGCCGGATCCATTTCGTGGGCAATGTCGAGGGTTCGCACATCTTCTCGGGCAAGGTTGCCGATGTGATTGTCTGCGACGGTTTCGTGGGCAACACGGTGCTGAAGATGGCCGAGGGCCTCTATCGGATCAATCTGGCGCTGGGAGGCCGGAATGCCTTCTGGGACGCCATGAATTACGAGAACGTGGGCGGTACGCCCGTGCTGGGAGTCAATGCTCCGGTCATCATCGGACACGGCTGTTCGTCGCCGAAGGCCATCAAGAGCATGATCCTGTCGACCGAGCAGGTCATCAAGGCCGACCTGACGGCGAAACTGCAGCAAGCGTTCAAAAATTAAAGTTCATCACCAAGAGTAAGCAAAAGTTAAGTTAATGGGTAAGATAACAGCAGCGATTACGGGCGTAGGACAGTACCTGCCCGATTACATCCTGACCAACGACGAGTTGAGCCGGATGGTCGACACGAATGACGAGTGGATCATGTCGCATACGGGCATCAAGACACGTCACATTCTCAAGGGCGAGGGTATCGGCACCTCCTATATGGGGGCACGGGCCGTGATGAACCTGCTCGACAAGACGGGTGTGGATCCGATGTCGATCGACGTGGTGATCTGCGCGACGGTGACCCCCGACATGTTCTTCCCTTCGACGGGTAACCTGATCGCCGACCAGGCGGGTTGCAAGAACGCCTTTGCCTATGACGTTTCTGCGGCCTGCAGCGGTTTCCTCTTCGCCTTGACGACGGGTGCGAAGTTCATCGAGGCCGGTACGAGCAAGCGTGTCATCGTCGTGGGAGCCGACAAGATGTCGTCGATCATCGACTATACGGACCGTTCGACGTGCCCGCTTTTCGGCGATGCGGCTGCGGCCGTGCTGCTGGAGCCGAACACCGACGGTTACGGTGTGATCGATTCGATTCTCCGTTCGGACGGCTCGGGTGAGCTGCAGCTCTATATGAAGGCGGGCGGTTCGCGCTACCCGGCTTCGATCGAGACGGTGCAGAACAACTGGCACACGATCATGTGGGACGGACATGCGGTCTTCAAGGCTGCCGTTTCGAAGATGTCGGACGTCTCGGTGGAGATGATGGAGCGCCACCACCTGACGGGTGAGGATATCCGCTTCCTGGTTCCCCACCAGGCCAACCTGCGTATCATCGACGCGACGGCCCGCCGGATGGGCATTACCCAGGACAAGTGCATGATCAACATCGACCGTAACGGTAATACGACGGCCGCCACGATCCCGACCTGCCTCTACGACTACGAGAAGGAGCTTCGCAAGGGTGACAACCTGATTCTCTCTGCCTTTGGCGGCGGATACACCTGGGGTGCCATCTACGTGAAGTGGGCCTACGACGGCTCGAAGGCATAACCTCGGGGCCGAGAAGAGGGGGGGGGAGCAGGAAGAGGGCGATATCCGATTGTCCGCCTGGCGAACCTGCCTGAAGAGAGGGGGCAGGAAGAGGCCGATGCAAATGGCTGCCTGCGAACCCGCCTGAAGAGAGGGGGGGGGAGCAGGAAGAGGCCGATGCAAACGGCTGCCTGCGAACCTGCCTGAAGAGAGGGGGCAGGAAGAGGCCGATGCAAATGGCTGCCTGCGAACCTGCCTGAAGAGAGAGGGGGGGGGAGTGACAAGGTGATTCCTGCAAGGAGTCCGGTCGCGGACCCGCCCTGAGGAGGTAAGGAGGGGAAGGAGATGAGACGGTTTCTGTAAGAGGCCCGGCAGCATTTCCTGACCGAAAATTGAGCGATGCGCTCCGAAAGGGGTGTATCGCTTTTTTTATACCTGTGGGCCATGCGGGCTCCCGGAAAATTCGTATCTTTGATTGATGGCTGAAACTTTGCCGGACGGCGGTGTGAAACCGGACGAAACCGTAAATGGATTGTATGAACGGGACGATGGACAGCGTAGTGATCCGTCCGCTTCGGGCGGAGGAGACCCCGTTGCTGGCGGATTTTCTCTACGAGGCGATTTGGCAGCCGGACCCTGTACGACGGGTGCCGCGGGAGGTGCTCCGCGCGCCGGAACTCCGCATTTACGTCGAAGGGTTCGGTTCGCGTGAAACGGACTGCGGTCTGGTGGCTGAGACCGACGGGAGAGTGGTCGGTGCGGCGTGGAGCCGCTGCCTGCAGGGATTCGGCTGGACCGGGGAGGCGATTCCCGAACTGGCCGTGGCCCTTTACCCGGACTTCCGCGGGCGGGGGATCGGCACGCGACTGGTGCAGGCGCTGCTGGATGAACTGCGCAACCGGGACTTTGCAGCGGTATCGCTCTCCGTGCAGCGGGCCAATCCGGCCGGAAGGCTCTACCGCCGCCTCGGGTTCCGGATAGTCGGGGAATACGCCGAAGAGTGGGTCATGCGTTGCGAACTGCGGTAGGGACGGCGCGTTTCAGTTTCCTTTCGGATTCGGAGGTTACCTTCGGGGCGGAAGCGGCCCAAGCAGCGGACCCGTGCTTCCTGAAAAAATGGGATTGTTATGAAAATATTGATTGTCGAAGACGAACCCTCCCTGCGGGAGATCATGGTTCAGACGCTCGTGCGGGAGCAGTACGTCGTGGAGCAGGCCGCGGATTACGCCTCGGCGTCGGACAAACTGGCGGCCTATGACTACGACTGCATCCTGCTGGATATCATGCTGCCCGACGGCAGCGGCCTGCGGCTGCTCGAAGAGTTGAAGCGCCGCCGCAACCGGGCCGGGGTGATCATCATCTCGGCGCGCGATTCGCTGGACGACAAGATCGAGGGGCTGGAGCTGGGGGCCGACGACTACCTCCCGAAGCCGTTCCACCTGGCGGAGCTGAGCGCCCGGATCCGGAGCGTGCTGCGCCGCCACCAGCGCGACGGTTACGAAAGTCTCGACGCAGGGAACGTGCGTCTGTGGCCCGACAGCCGGAGGGTGGAGGTGGCGGGACGCCCGTTGGAGCTGCTCCGCAAGGAGTACGACATCCTGCACTACTTCATGACGCGCCCGAATCATACGGTCGACAAGGCGGCGCTGGCCGAAGGGGTCTGGGGCGACCATATCGACCAGGTGGACAATTTCGATTTCGTCTACGCGCAGATGAAGAACCTGCGGCGCAAGCTCCACGATGCGGGCGCCGACATCGAGATCCGCGCCGTCTACGGGTTCGGTTATAAACTTGTCCGGCCGTGAAACTCGTTTACCGCATTCTGCTGCACCTTTCGTGGGTGTTATCGCTGCTGCTGGCGGGGTGGGCGGCGTTGTTCTACTTTGCGATGATCGACGAGATCAACGACGAGACGGACGATGCGCTCGAAGCGCGTGCCGAGGTGATCGTCAAACGGGTGCTGGCGGGGCGTCAGCTTCCCGGTTCGGAGTCCGACGGCAACAGCGGTTATTTCCTGCACCGCCTGCCGACGGATGCGGCGGACCCGCGCCCCCGGGAGACCTACACCGACGAGGAGATCTTCATCCCCGAGCGCGACGACCGCGAACCGGCCCGGGTGCTTCGCAAGACCTTCCGGGATGCCGAAGGGCAGTGGTACGAACTGACGGTGATGTCGCCGAGCATCGAGAAGGAGGATCTCCGGGAGGCGATTTTTTACGGCATCATCTTTCTTTATCTCTTTTTGCTGCTGCTGGTGCTGCTGGTGACGGTCGTGGTGCTCCACCGCACGATGCGGCCGTTGTATGCGCTGCTGCGGTGGCTGGACAGCTATACGGTGGGCGGTCAGAATCCGCCGCTGGCGGTCGAGACCTCGGTGACGGAGTTCCGGCGGCTCAACGAGGCGGCGGAACGGTACGCCGCGCGGGCCGAATCGTCGTTCGAGCGGCAGAAGCAGTTCATCGGCAACGCTTCGCACGAGATGCAGACGCCGCTGGCGGTCTGCCGCAACCGGCTGGAGATGCTGGTGGACGACCCCCGCGGACTGACCGAGGAGCAGTTGGGCGAGATCGCCAAGGTGCAGCGCACGCTGGACCACCTCGTGCGGCTGAACCGTTCGCTGCTGCTGCTGTCGAAGATCGACAACGGGCAGTTCCCCGAAACCGAGGCGATGGACCTGAACGCCCTGATCCGCCGCACGGCCGAGGACCTGGCGGAAATCTACGCCTACCGCGACATCCGGCTCGAACTGACGGACGAAGCGCCGCTGACGGCTCGTATGAACCCTTCGCTGGCGGGGAGTCTGGTCGGCAATCTCGTGAAGAACGCCTTCGTGCACGGGGCCGAAGGGGGCGAGGTGCGCGTGCGGATCTCGGCGCGGCGTTTCGAAATCGACAACGACGCCTCGGATGGGCCGCTGGATGCCGCGCATATCTTCGACCGCTTCTACCAGGGGACGAAGAAGCCCGGTTCCACGGGGCTGGGGCTTGCCATCGCGGATGCTGTGTGCCGCCTCTACGGACTGCGGATCGCCTATGCCTTCCGCGACGGCCGCCATGTTTTCACGGTGGATTTTCCGGAATAATTCCAATTTCCGCCTTTTTTCAGATTCGTTTCAGTTTCGGGCCGCACCTTTGCAGTACGAAATACACTAAAACCGATAAAAAAGTACGATTATGAAACGATTTACGATTCTTATGGCCTCGCTCTTCACGGCGCTTTCGATCCTTCCGGCCTCGGCAGGCAACGACCGCATCATCACCGTCGGGGAGCTTCCGGCCGCTGCGCAGCAATTCATCACGACCCATTTCAAGGGCGTCGAGGTCTCCTATGCAAAGGTCGACGAGGAGTGGTTCGACAAGGAGTACAAGGTGGTCTTCGTCAACGGCTCGAAGGT
>CALUMM010000103.1 GCA_944321755.1 uncultured Alistipes sp. | reverse complement strand
CCCGGTTCGAACCGCGACGTTTCGCGCATCGTGCGCTCCTATCCGGGCGTCTCCTTCTCGCCCGTGGGTTACCGCAACGACCTGATCGTGCGGGGCGGCGGGCCCTCGGAGAGCAAGTTCTACATGGACGGCATCGAGATTCCGAACATCAACCATTTCGCCACGCAGGGCGCCACGGGAGGTCCGGTGAGCATCGTGAATGCCGACCTCGTGCGGGAGATCAGTTTCTATACGGGGGCCTTCCCGGCCGACCGTGCCGGGGCGATGAGTTCGGTGCTGGACTTCCAGCTGCGCGACGGAAACCCCGAACGGCAGACCTTCAAGGCGACGTTGGGCGCTTCGGAGGTGGGGGTGAGCGGCAGCGGCCACATCGGCGGGAAGACCACCTATCTCTTTTCGCTGCGGCAGTCCTACCTGCAGCTGCTCTTCAAGTTGCTGGGGCTTCCGTTTCTGCCGAACTACATCGACGGGCAGGTGAAGGTCAAGACGCGCCTCTCGGAGCGTGACGAGCTGACGGTACTCGGGCTGGCCGGGATCGACAACATGAAGCTCAACGTCGACGAGGAGGGTGAGAATGCCGAATACCTGCTGAGCTACCTGCCGCGGATCCGGCAGGAGACCTTTACGGTGGGGGCCGTGTGGCGGCACTACGCCGGGCGGCACGTGCAGACGGTGACGCTGAGCCACAACTACCTGAACAACCGCAACCTGAAATACCGCAACAACGACTCCTCGTCGGAGGAGAACCTGACGCTGCGGCTGCGCTCCGTGGAGCAGAAGAGCACGCTGCGGGGCGAGAACCGCACCTACCTGGGCCGCTGGTCGGTGCGCGAGGGGGTTGAGCTGACCTGGTCCAACTATACGAACCGGACTTTCCAGCGGCTCTACGCGGCGGATCAATCGATGCTCTCCGACTACCGTACCCGGCTGGGGATCATCGGCTGGGGTCTCTTCGTCTCGTCGGAGTACGTCTCGCCGGACAAGCGGCTGAAGGCTTCGGCCGGACTGCGTACCGACGGCTGCGACTATTCGGGACGCATGGCGCGCTTCTGGCGGCAGCTGTCGCCCCGGGCATCGGTCTCCTATGCGCTGAGCGACGCCTGGTCGGTGAGCGGAGCCGCCGGGCTCTACTACCAGCTGCCGCCCTACACGGCGCTGGGGTTCCGCGAGGAGGAGGCCTTCGTGAACCGTTCGCTGGAGTACATGCACGTCGGGGCCTTCAGTGCCGGGTTCGACTGGCGTCACGGCGACCGGCTGATCGTCACGCTCGAAGGCTTCTACAAACGCTACGGCAACGTCCCGCTGTCGCTCGTCGACGGGATTCCGCTTTCGTGCAAGGGCGACGATTACGGCACGGTGGGCAACGAGGCGCTGGTATCGTCGGCGCAGGGGCGTGCCTACGGCGTGGAGGCGATGGCGCGGTGGCAGATCCCCGGGCGGTTGAATGTCGTGGGGTCGGTGACGCTCTACCGCTCGGAGTATCGCAACAACTCGTCGGCACCGTGGATCGCCTCGGCCTGGGACAACCGCTTTGTGGTGAATGTCAGCGGCACCTACGATTTCCCGCGCCACTGGAGTTTCGGGGCGAAGCTGAGCGCCGTGGGCGGAGCGCCCTTTACGCCCTACGATGAGGAGAAGTCGTCGCTCGTGGCGGCCTGGGATGCCCAGGGACGCCCCTATTACGATTACACGCAGTACAACGCCGGACGGCTCGACGCCTATGCGCAGCTGGACGTGCGCCTCGACAAGGTCTTCTATTTCAAGCGCTGTATGCTGGGTTTCTACATCGATCTGCAGAACGTCACGGTGAGCAAGTACCGTTCGCCCGACGTCTGGATGTCGACGGGGGTGATTGCGAATCCCGAGGCTCCGGCCGGGGAGCAGAAGTATGTCATGAAGACGATCGAGCAGGTGAGCGGGACGCTGCTGCCGACGCTGGGCATCACGGTTGAGTTTTAGGCGATCTGGTCCGGAAAGAGCGGGGCCGTGGAGAGTCGGGACGAGGGGCGTGGACTCGTGAAGAGTCGGGACGGGGGCGTGGGTCCGGGAAGAGTCGGTCCGGGAAGCGCGGATCCGGGGCTGGTTGGGGGCGGATCGGTCCGCTTTCGAACGGGTCACTTCCGGTGTTGCGGTCCGGACAACACGAAAACAGCAGGGAATCTCTCGACTGCCTGCTGTCCCGGAGGTTTGGCCCTCCTAAACTACTAACCCAAACTTAAATAAATGAAGAAACCTCACTGCGGTTGCTGATCCGCAGTTGACTCAAAAAGAGGCAAATCCCGTGCCAGGATGTCGCCGATTTGGCCTTTGGGCTTTTTCTGTCGTTTCGAATACCTGATTTCGGGGATTTTGAGGCTTCCCGGTCGATTTTTGTCGGAGGTTCTTGTTTTTTGTCGGGAAACAGCTATCTTTGCCTCGCAATGGTTTCCCCTTTGCGGGGAATTAAAAGGGAATGCCGTGCGAATCGGCAACAGTTCCCGCTGCTGTGAATTCCAACCCTTCGGGGTCGTTTGTCGCGGCATTCCGAGCCACTGGTCCGCGGGACCGGGAAGGCGCCGCGCAAGGAATGAGTCAGAAGACCTGCCTTGCACGATAGGGTGTTTGCTCCTGCGGAGAAAGGGAGTGCCGGAAGTCGCTGCGGATTTGAAGCCCGCATTCGTTACGTTTCAGCCTTTTTTCGGAGCCGACGCTCTTCGGACGGACCTTTTGCGGTTGCCTGGAGATGCGGCTGTCCTGTTTTGTGGCAGCTTTGCCGCCTCGGGGATACTGCCGTCCTGTTTTGTGGCAGATCTGCCGCCTGCGCGGCGGACTGCGAAGACGGGGGTGGGGTCCGTCCGCCCCGGACGATGAGCTTAACCTGTTAAAAAACAACGTATGATGAGAAGGATTTTTGTGATGAGTGTTTGTAGTTGTATTTTGCTCCTCGGCAGTTGCGGGAAAAAAGAGACTCCGGGACCCGTTCCGCCCCCGTCCCCGTCCGGGCCGAATCCGGTCTCTCCCGAATTGCAGCAGCGGATTGAAAAGTTGAATGCCGGGCTGGTTACGCTCCGGAATCTGATCGGGGCGGTAGCGCATTCGGAAGTCTCCGCGCTGCAGGAAGGTGCGCAGGGAACGCGGCTCGTTTTCCGGGACGGCACGGACCTGACGGTCGAATGCGATGCGGCGGCCTCCGGGGCGCCGCTGATCGGAGTTGCGGCCGATGAGGGAGCCTATTACTGGACGCGGGCTTCGGAGAAGGATTCCCCCTATCTGTCGGATGCCGACGGGAAACGCATCCCGGTGGATGGCCCGGTTCCGGTGCTGGGGGTCGATGACGGTGGCTATTGGACGCTGACGTTGGGCAGCGGGGCCCCGATCCGGATCGTCGATGCTTCGGGAGCGGCAATCCCGGCCTCCGGGGAGCTGCAGCCCTCGCTGTTCCGGTCGGTTGTCGAAACGGACGGACGTGTGGAGATTGCGCTGACGGACGGAGGCCGCCTTTCGGCCCTGCGGGTGACGGATTTGAGCGCAGCGGGCCGTGCGAACTGCTATATGGTGTCGGCTCCCGGGCGTTATGCCTTCGATGCGAAGTTGCGGGGCAATGGTGTCGGAGATGCGGCGACGACGGGCTTCGACCCGAAAATCGAAATCACCGGCGATATGGAGGCCGACTGGCTGTGGACCGACCGCGAGGGCCTTGTTTCGGAGGTCGGGCTCGACCGGGCTTCCGGGGAGATTCTCTTCACGCTCGGAGAGGGCCGGGGAAATACGCTGATTGCCCTTTTGCGCGGAGGGTCGGTCGTCTGGAGCTGGCATATCTGGGCGACGGAGGCCCCGCAGTCGGTTGAATACGCGAGCGGGGCGCACTTCATGGATCGGAACCTCGGGGCCTCGGGAACGACGGTCGGCGGAACCGAAGCCTATGGCCTGTATTACCAGTGGGGGCGCAAGGACCCCTTCTATGGCGGGGAGAAGACCGAAACGTCGTCGACGGCCTTTGCGGAGGCGAAACGGCTGACCCGGGTGAATCCGAACCATGCGGCAGTGGAGTGGAAGATCGAGAAGCAGTCCGTGGCTCCGGAGGTTGCGGCGGCGGCTCCGCTGACGTTCTACAGTGCGAAAGTCGGCACGACGGATACCTACGACTGGTCGGGAAAAGCGCTTGCCGGGTTGTGGGGCGCGGCGAAGACGCTCAACGATCCCTGCCCGCCGGGCTACAAGGTCCCGGAGATCACGGCCTGGGAGGGCATCTGCGCAAGCAACAATTACGTGGAGGGGATCTCGGCCTGGGACGATCCGAATTTCGGCATGTCCGTTGTGTTCGGAGGCCGTACCGACTGGTATCCGGCACAGGGCTACCGCTTCCATTCGTTCGGCAGCATCGCGGGTCTGCGCTCCTCGAACGGCGGCTCGGGTTATTACTGGTCCTCGACGGCTGCGGGCCGGAAGTCGCGCAACCTCTTCTTCCGGCGGCAGCTGACCACGAGCAGCGGGTCGCTGAACCTTTCGCTCGACAACTTCCGTTCGGCGGGTTATTGTGTCCGCTGCTGCCGGGAGTGAGGCCGCGGGACCGGGAATCCGTGTGATACAGAAAGGGCCGCCGACGGAATTTGTCCCGTCGGCGGCCCTTTTTTAGGAGGGTTTTGGTCCTGTTGTGCGTCTGATTGTCAGGAAGGCCGGATTTTCAACGCTCCTTCCGGGGCTTTTTCTTCAGGAACCGTCCTCCCGTGTTGGCGTAGATCACCGCGAAGACGGCCCCGATCACCAGCCAGATCGTCCCGGCGAGCCGCAATCCCTGCCCGGGGCAGAGCGAGTCGGCACCCATCAGCAACATGCAGGCGGCACAGAAGAGCATCAGTTTGCCCATGAAGCGGCACAATGCCCGTTTGTCGTAGCGCTCGCGCTCCTTTTTCGGCATCGTGTTGTACCCGGCGATCAGCCACGCACCGCGTCCCGCAAGCAGGAAGCCGCCCATTACGACGAAGAGCAGGGCGAAGGCTCCGCAAACGATCAGATCTCCGCTCATGGCCCTGCGGCGCTAACAGCGGAAGACCCCCGTATAGGTCGAGGGCGAGAGGGCGCGCAGCTCCTTCTTCACCTCCTCCGAGACGTCGAGTGTTTCGATGAACGCGGCGATCGCCTCGCGGGTGATGTGGGTGTTGGTGCGTGTCAGGGCCTTCAGGGCTTCGTAGGGTTTCGGGTATCCCTCGCGGCGCAGGATCGTCTGGATGCCCTCGGCCACCACGGCCCAGTTGTTCTCCAGGTCGCGCTCCAGCGCTTCGGGGTTGAGGATCACCTTCCCGAGCCCCTTCATGAGCGACTGCAGGGCGATCAGGGCGTGGGCCATCGGGACGCCGACGTTGCGCAGGACGGTCGAATCCGTCAGGTCGCGCTGCAGGCGCGAAACGGGGAGTTTCGACGACAGGTGTTCGAAGACGGCGTTGGCGATGCCGAAGTTGCCCTCGGCATTCTCGAAATCGATCGGGTTGACCTTGTGGGGCATGGCGCTCGACCCGACTTCGCCGGCCTTGATGCGCTGCTTGAAGTACTCCATCGAGATATAGGTCCACATGTCGCGCGAGAGGTCGATCAGGATGGTGTCGATGCGCTTCATGGCGTCGAAAATGGCCGCCAGGTTGTCGTAGTGCTCGATCTGCGTCGTGTATTGCGAACGGCTCAGCCCCAGCGTCCCGTTCACGAAACGGTTGGCGAAGGCCACCCAGTCGTAGCCGGGGTAGGCCGCATGGTGTGCGTTGAAGTTGCCCGTGGCGCCTCCGAACTTTGCCGGGACGGCGATGTCGTGGAGCATGACGAGCTGTTTTTCGAGGCGCTCGACGAATACCGAAAACTCCTTGCCGAGCGACGTGGGCGAGGCGGGCTGTCCGTGGGTGCGGGCCAGCATCGGCACCGCGCGCCACTCCTCGGCGAACGAGGCGAGCTTGTCGCGGACCTCCTCGACGGCGGGGTAGTAGACTGCCGCAAGGGCCTCCTTGATCGAGAGCGGGATGGCCGTGTTGTTGATGTCCTGCGAGGTGAGCCCGAAGTGTACGAACTCCTTGTAGCGTTCCAGTCCCAGGGCGTCCATCTTCTCCTTGATGATGTACTCGACGGCCTTGACGTCGTGGTTCGTGACCGCCTCGATCTCCTTGACGCGCTCGGCATCGGCCGCGGAGAAGTCGGTATAGAGGGCGCGCAGGTCGGCGAATTTCGCGTGGTCGATCCCGGCGAGCTGCGGCAGCGGGAGTTCGCACAGCGCGATGAAATATTCCACTTCGACACGGATCCGGTAGCGGATCAGCGCCTGTTCCGAAAAATAATCGGCGAGTTTTTCCGTTTTGTTACGGTAGCGTCCGTCGACGGGCGAAATGGCTGTCAGAGGCGTTAACATATTTGGGATGAGATTTGTTTTCGAGCACCAAATTTACGACAATTAATTGAAATACGCATAAATTTCGCTACCTTTGCGAAGATAATCCATGCGCGGGCGATCCCCAAAGGGGCGCTGTCGGCTGCGGCGCGGACTTTGCAGCCGCTCCGTCATGGAGGTTTGCGATAAAACCCGGAATCCGGAAGAGAGCGATGAATTTCTTTTTGTCGATCATAGATTCGTTGGTGAGCTTCGTGCAGCGCAATCCGCTCACGACGCTCGTCATCCTTTTTCTGGCGCTTTGCGCCCCGGCGCTGCTCAAGGGCATCGCCATTGTGATACTTTATATTCTGATGGGACTGATTTTATTGGTTGTGGGGCTGATGCTTCTTTTCCGCTGGCGGATCTACAAGATGCGCAGGCAGATGGAGGAGCAGTTCGGCCGCGGGGGATTCGATCCCCGACAGGGGGGCTTCGGCAGCTCCTTCACGCAGGAAGAGCCCCGGCGCGGCCGCCGCGAAGGCGAGGTGCGGGTCCACCGGACCTCCGACGCCCCCGAGAAGCGGGTTTCGAGCGACGTGGGCGACTATATCGATTTCGAAGAGGAGAAGAACTGACATGCTGCGGGTATTCGGGCTCATAGGACGCTATTTCATGTTGATGGGAAAGGTCTTTTCCCGTCCGGAGAAGGCCGTGATCTACCGTCGGCGGATCATCTACGAGATGGAGTCGCTGGGCGTCAATTCGATCGGCCTGACGGCCATCATTTCGGTCTTCATCGGAGCGGTGATCGCGCTGCAGATGTCGATCAACCTCGATTCGCCCTTCATTCCGAAGTCGCTGATCGGTTACGCCACGCGCGAGACGATGATCCTGGAGTTCTCGTCGGCGGTCGTGGCGCTGATCCTGGCCGGAAAGGTCGGGTCGAGCATCGCCTCGGAAATCGGTACGATGCGCATCACCGAGCAGATCGACGCCCTCGAAATCATGGGCGTCAATTCGGCCTCGTACCTCATTCTGCCGAAGATCGTTGCGGCGATGCTCTTCTTCCCGTTCCTGACGATCCTCTCGATCCTGATCGGCGTGATCGGCGGCTGGGCCATCGCCGCCGTGACGGGCATCATGATCCCGGC
>CALUMM010000102.1 GCA_944321755.1 uncultured Alistipes sp. | reverse complement strand
CTCCGCCAAGTTCAAGGACTAACGGACCCGGCAAGCGATAGCCACAGAAAATCCCCGGAATTTTCCCGGGGATTTTTTATTGCCCAAGCGGGCGATCTGCGTTGCACGCAACCGTTATTCACAATCCCTCCCGACCTCCCTTTGGAAAAGGGAGGGGCCGGGCCCGCCTGAACCGCGAATTCCTCTCCGCCAAGTTCAAGGACTGACGGAAGCGAGAACGTTTCAATAGAAAAAGCCCTCCGGATTTTCGGAGGGCTTTTTTCGTCGGTAATGGCGGGCGATATGCGTTGCACGCAACTGTTGTTTACAATTCCTCCCGACCTCCCTTTGGCAAAGGGAGGAGCAGGGCCCGCCTGAACCGCGAATTCCTCTCAGCCAAGTTCAAGGACTGACGCCAGCGGAAACGTTTCAATAGAAAAAGCCCCGGAGTTTTTCCGGGGATTTTTTTGCCGATACCAGCGGGTAATCGGCGTTTACACAATCCGTCCCGCCCTACTCCTTCGGGCGCTTCGGGCGGATTGTCGACAACCGCGAAACCTGTTTCAAATCGAACAGTCCGTAGATATTCACCGCTACGGTCTCTTTCGGGCCGTAAGTCAGCATCAACAACTCCGAATAGCTGTAAAACTCCGCTTCCCGGAGGTAAAAACGTGTCGTCTGACCCCCGGAACTCTCCGACATCACCAACTGGAACTTGAAAACCGGATCAGAAGCCAACGCCTCGGCATCTTTCAGAAACGTGGCACAATCCCCGCCATCCACGGTTACAATCCGGATATAGTGGATGCCATCCAGCAGTTCAGCCAGTTTCTCATCCCCTTTCTCGGCCGCCTGACGACTCATCATCCGCATCATCTTGCGCTCCAACTGCACACTGGAGAAACCTTCGGCCTTCGAATAGCGGTCGAAAAACTTCCACGATGCGTTCTGCGCCCGCGCCAGGAACGGCACGGTCAACAGAATCAGAATCAACATTCGTTTCATAACGCTCTCGATTTACAATCCAAAACAGATTCCGAGCGAGAGCGGATGCACCTTCGGCCCCACCCCGCTCTCGAAAAGCGGCGTCACACCGTAACGAAAATAAATGCCGCATCGGTAATAGGTGACACCAACCCCGACTCCGAAACGGAAAGTATGGACTCCCGGAAGCGGATTCTTCACCTTGGGTTGCTTGTAGATGGAGTTGGCACCCATCGTAAAGTCGAAATAACCGCTCAGCGAAACGGTCATCTGCTTCACCGGATGGTAGGCCAAATGCAACGGAATACCCAGCGACGTGACCCGAAGCTTCGACTTGTCGGTCTTCTCGTCCAATGCAAGAGGTACAACCATTCCGTTCTCGTTGCCGAGTGTGATCGAGTTGTTGGAAAAACGGTAGTTGTCAACCGTATAACGCAATCCGGTCGTCATATCGAACTGACGCTGCTTGCCGAACACGTAGTTCAGTCCGGCGAGCGTCGTCGACAAATGGAACGACTTGCCGCCGCGCAGGTCAAAGAACGCGGCCGTACCCGCCGGATAGGCTCCGTAATCGACTTTCGAAGGGATATTGTAACCCCACTCCGTCTTGTAGAAGATAACCAGGCTACAACGCGGCCGCTTGATCCGCGCATTGCGATCCCGGATCTTCTCGTCCGACAACGACGAAAGCGTAATGCCGAAGCCTGCGACCTCCAGAACCACCTCCTCACCCTCGGCCGAACGCCGCAGGGCTACCAGATCCGTATCCACGGAGTCAATCCGCTCCAGACTGTCGGCCGGAATCGGTTCGCCGACCAGTCCCGGTTGCGAAACCGAATCCACCGGAACTGCCGGAGCTGCCGATGTCGCCGGAACTGCCGGGGCTGCCGGAGTTGCCGGGACCGCCGGGGCTGCCGGAGTTGCCGGAGTTGCCGGGACCGCCGAGGCCGCCGGGGCCGCCGGGGATTCGGGCGTCTGCCCCGAAACCGGGAAAGTCCCAAAGAGCATCGCCCCAAAAGCCGCCGTAAAAAGGCAAATCAAACGTTTATCCATGGTTTTTCAAGTTTTTAATTGTTTTCGATCAGTTCGTCGACCAGGCGATTCGGGGCTTCGAGAATCGCAAAGGAGTCGAAATAGACGGTCGCCTGCAGGGCGATCTCCCGGTCGTAAACGGGTTTGCCGTCGATATAGCAGTAGGGTTTACGCAGCAGCTCCGCCCCGAGGAAGAGCCCCAACACCACAACGGCCGCCGCCGCAACACTCCAAAAAAGCCGTCTCCGCCGTCCGAGCGGCTTGCAGACGGACGGTCGGGCCGGAACGTCGGAATCTCCGGCAAGCGCGGGTTCGGGGGGACGGTCGGGGCCCTCGGCAAGCGGCCGGAGCGGCTTTTCATCGGGTCGGAGCGTCAACTCCCGATCGGGCGCCTCGCTACGGGGCATCTGCTCCCCGGCAAGCTCCCCGAATCCTTCGAAGAGCAGCAACAACTCGCGCAGCGACTCCGGCAGCTCCTCCGTCGTCCGCAACAGTTCGCGCAGCTCCCGCTCCTCGGCCTCGGTCGCCCGAGCCTCCAGCCAGCGTTCCGCCAGCCGTTCAATCCGTTCGTGTCGTTCGTTCATCGTTTCTCATTTTTTGCAGAATCCCCCGAAGGGCCATCCGTCCCCGGGAGAGGATCACCCGCACCTGCGCCTCGTCGCAACCGAGCATCGCAGCGATCTCCCGTGTCGGGTACCCCTCGATCTCCTTCAGGTGGAGCACCTCCCGCTGCCGATCCGGCAGCGCCGACAGCGCACGCCGCACCAGTTCGCGCACCTCCCATCCTTCGACGTCCGCTGCAGCCGAGCGTTCTCCCGTCACCGCAACCGCCTCCCGGCGCCGTTCATCCGCCTGGCGGCGCCGCAGCAGGTCGCAACAGCGGTTGCGCACGGCCGTCATCACGAACGACTCGACCTTCCGGGGCATCTCCCACCGCGCGTGTTCGCTCCACAGGCGCATCAGCAGGTCGTGGACCACATCCTCCGCCTCGGCCGACGAGAGCAGCAGGCTCTGCGCATAGCGGAACATGCGGTCGCGCAACGGCAGGACAAAAGCGGTGAATTCGGATTCCTTCATGGTATCTGTAAGACGAAGATGCCGGGCAAAACGCAACATCGAAACCCCAAATATCGCCATTTTTCCAGCGAAAAACCGGGAAAAAGAGTTTTTTTGCAGAAATTTCCTCAAAAAACAGGTACTTTGTATTGCATAATACTAAAAAGTGTTTTATATTTGTGATGTCAAAATAGTAAAACCCGCAAAATTCAAACGGCAAAAGCCGTTACGACCATGAAAGAGACTGTAAACGTAAACATCGGTTCGGTGGCCTTCACCCTTGACAAGGATGCCTGCCGACTCTTGAGCAGCTATTTCGACGACATCCGCCGCCGGCTCCCCGAAGACGATGCCGAAACGATGGCCGATATCGAAGCCCGCGTGGCGGAGATCTTCCGCGAACGGGTCGTATCCCCCATGCGCGTCATCACCATCGAGGTCGTCCGGGCCACCATGGCTCAGATGGGAGACCCCTCCGATTTCGGCGAGATCCGCCGCCCGGGCCCGCAGAACGGAGAGGCGCAGGAGACGCCCGACAATCCGCAACTCCCGCCCCGAAAACTCTACCGGTCCCGGACCGAACGTTCGATCGCCGGAATCTGCGGAGGTCTGGGCGAATTCTTCGATGCGGACCCCACGATGATCCGGCTCGTGATGCTGCTGCTGATCCTCTTCGGCGGACTCTCCATCTGGGTCTACATCATCCTCTGGTTCGTCATCCCCGAAGAACCGACCCCGAAATTCACCCCGTTCCGCAAAAAATCCTGAAACACAATGACTGCAAACAACAACCGACACCTCTACCGCTCCCGCCAAGAACGCATCATCGCCGGAGTCTGCGGAGGACTGGCCGACTACTTCGGACTCGATGTCTCGAAACTGCGCATCGCCCTGCTCATCCTGATCCTTATCGGAGGACTCTCCATCTGGGTCTACATCATCCTCTGGCTGGTCGTGCCGCAGAACCCGAAAGGTTAAAATTCAAACACCATGGCTGAAGACAACGTAAAGGCGCAAATGCGCAAAGGAATTCTGGAGTATTGCATCCTCGCCATCCTTTCCCGCGAGGATTCGTATGCTCCGAAGATCATCGCCGAACTCAAACAGGCCGAGATGATCGTCGTCGAGGGTACGCTCTACCCGATCCTCACCCGGCAGAAAAACGCCGGTCTGCTCACCTACCGCTGGGAAGAGTCCCCCCAGGGCCCGCCCCGCAAATACTATACCCTCACGGAGAAGGGACACGAATACCTCCGCACGCTCGACGAGGCGTGGGACGAACTCGTCGGACAGATCAACCGCATCCGTCACGGAAATACAGAAAACGATTAATCCATCAACTGCACAAACATGAAAAAACTCCTGTTGATCCTCATCCCGATCGCGGTTCTGGCTGCGGTCTGCGCCCTGTTCACCTGCCAGGCCGCGGTGTGGGGCAAGCACGTCAAGGGCAGCGGACACATCGTCACCCGCACACTCCCGGCTCCGGACTACAACGCCGTCGATGCCTCGCGGAATGTGAAGGTCATCCTCTCGGCCGAGGCCTCCGGAATCCGCATCGACGCCGACGACAACCTCATCGACCTCGTTGTCGTCAGGGAGAAGGGCGGCACGCTGCAGGTCACCATCGACAAGTCCGTCTTGAATATCTCGAAAGCCCACATCACGGTAACCGTCCCGGCCCGCGACGGAAAAATCCACACGCTCGACGCTTCGAGCAGCGCAGAGATCATCAGCGAAGTGCCCCTCCAGGCCGACCGGGCGCACCTCAAGGCGTCGAGTGCCGCAACGATCCGGGCCGACTACCGCACCGGACGCTGCACGGTCTCGGCATCGAGCGCCGCAAAGATCGTCACGAAGATCGAAGCCTCCGGCGCCTGCAGCTTCGAAGCGTCGAGCGCAGCAGGCATCAAGGCCCAGGCAGAGGCAGCCTCCTGTTCGTTCGAAGCGTCGAGTTCCGCAAAGATCAAGGCCGACATCGAGACTCGGAAGAGTTCGGCAACAGCCTCCAGCGCCGCGAAAATCGAACTCGCGGGCCGGAGTGCCGAATTCGAGGGCCACGCCAGCTCGGCAGCCGGAATTCATGCCGAAGAGCTCGCCACGTCCCGCGCCGAAGTCGAGGCTTCGAGCGGCGCCGGCATCACGATAACCTGCTCGGAGGAGCTCCGGGCCCAGGCTTCGAGCGGCGCATCGGTCCGTTACGGCGGCGACTGCCGCGTCGAGGCGACGAAATCCAGCGGCGGCAGCATCCGCAAAAACTGATTCCCCCACCCAGCAAACCCACACACAACCATGAAAGAAGTCAAGAAATGCAGCATCTCGGGCGTGGCCTTTACGATGGATACCGACGCCTACGAAGCCCTCGATGCCTACCTCGAAAGCCTCAAGAATTTCTACAGGGAGACGCCCGACGGTGCAGAGATCGTCGCCGACATCGAAGCCCGCATCGCGGAGTTGATCCTCTCGACGCAGGACAACACCCGGGTGGTCGAGAAACCCCTCATGATGAACATCATCGCACAGATGGGTTCCGCCGAGGACATCTCCGACCAGAACGCCGACCGCGACCTGCAGTACGAAACCCCGCGCATCCCCCGACGCCTCTACCGTGATACGGAAAATGCCAAACTCGGAGGCGTCTGCGCCGGAATCGGCAAATATTTCGACATCGATCCCGTCTGGGTACGGCTCGGGCTGTTCCTGCCGCTGCTGCTCTCCTGTTTCGGAGGAATTCCCTTCCTCTTCTGGTTCGGACCCCTCTTCGGCAACCTCTTCGGCATCTTCCTGATCTGCTACTTCATCATGTGGTTCGCCGTCCCCGCGGCACGCTCCGCCCGCCAGAAACTCGAAATGAACGGCGAAAAGATCACCGCTCAGTCCATCGGCGAGGTCACCGCCGCAACCAGCAACAACGAACCAGACTCGAAAGCAAAGCCGATCGTCGCCGAAGCCGTCTCGCTCTTCGGAAAGATCGTCCTGATCCTGCTGAAGATCTTCGCCGGAATCCTCGTCTTCGGGCTTATCATGGGTGCCTGCGCCCTGATCATCGGACTCTTCGCCGTCGTAATCGGAGGCCCCGAACTGATCCATCTCGGAGGTTTGAACGACTTCTCGCTCTGGGTCCCGATCCTCGGCATCTTCATCGTCCTGATCCCCGTCATCCTGATGATCTACGTGTTGATGTGCCTGATCGCTTCGCGCAAACCCGGCGGAAAAACCGTCCTGATCATCTTCCTGCTCTGGATCCTCTCGATCATCGGCTGCTCGGTGACTGCCATCCGCGAGAATGTCAGCGACAAACTCCGCAAGAAAAAGGCCGCCGTAGAACGGGTCCTGCGCAGCGAATTCATCATCGACGGAGACACCACCACCCTCGAAAAACTGCTGGAGGACTACGACGAGGAGAGTGTGATCGAAGAGGGACGCCAGACCCTCCACATCGCCGTGCCTTCGAAATCGATCGACATCACCGTGGACAAGGAAGAGGGCGAACTGAAGGTCAATGCCGACGGCAAGGTGGTTTCGATCCGCGCGGGCCGGGACGAATACAATCCCGAGGTGTCGGTCCGCGACAGCAGCGAGACCCCCGAGAACCACGAAACACCCGAAAATTAACCGAACATCCCTTCCCGACGACGGACGGCAACGGAAGTTTGCCGTCCGTCGCTGTTTCGATCTCATTTGGCCGAGTTTTTGAAAATCCTGAAAAAATCACTAACTTTGACCGGTTTTGTTTTTTAAACAAATGTGATATGGCTGGAATCAAATGCATCGGCATCCTGACATCCGGAGGCGACGCCCCCGGCATGAATGCCGCAATCCGCGCCGTGACCCGCAGCGCCATCTTCAACGGATTCTCCGTAAAGGGTATCATGCGCGGTTACAAGGGCCTCGTATTCAACGAGATCGTAGAATTCAAATCACAAAGCGTCAGCAACATCATCCAGTTGGGAGGTACGATCCTCAAAACCGCCCGCTGCAAGGAGTTCATGACCCCCGAAGGCCGCAAACAGGCTTACGACAACATGGTGGCGGCTGGAATCGACGCCCTGGTGGTTATCGGAGGCGACGGTTCGCTCACCGGAGCCAGCCTCTTCGCTTCGGAATACAACGTCCCGATCGTGGGGCTGCCCGGAACCATCGACAACGACCTCGGAGGCACCGACTCCACCATCGGATACGATACGGCGCTCAATACGATCATGGAGTCCGTCGACAAACTCCGCGATACGGCGTCGAGCCATGAACGCCTCTTCTTCGTCGAGGTGATGGGACACACGGCCGGTTACCTGGCCCTGAACAGCGCCATCGCCACGGGGTCCGAAGCCGCCATCATCCCGGAGATGGAGACCGAAGTCGACCAGCTGGCCGAACTCATCAACCACGGATTCCGCAAAAGCAAGAATTCGGCGATCGTAATCGTTGCCGAGAACCCCAAAACCGGAGGCGCCACGGCCCTGGCCGAACGTGTAAAGAAGGAGTTCCCGCAATACGACGCCCGGGTGACGATCCTCGGACACATCCAGCGCGGCGGATCCCCGACGGCTTTCGACCGGATCCTCGCCTC
>CALUMM010000101.1 GCA_944321755.1 uncultured Alistipes sp. | reverse complement strand
AGCGAGGAGAGCAGGATACGACGCAAAGCGTTACCGACAGTCATCCCGAATCCGGGCTCCAGCGGTCGGAATTCGAACTTCCCGAACGACGAAGTGGATTCGAGCATGATAACCTTCTCAGGTTTCTGGAATGCTAATATTGCCATAATGCGTGAATTGTTTGATTACTACTTCGAGTACAACTCGACGATAAGCTGCTCCTTGATGTTTTCCGGAATCTCCTCACGCTCGGGACGCTGGAGGAATTTGCCGCTCATCGAGGCGTTGTCCCACTCCAGCCAGGCGTAGCGGCTCTTCGACGAACCGGCCAGGGAGTTCGTAATCACTTCGAGGCTCTTCGACTTCTCGCGAACCGACACGATGTCACCCGCACGCAGCGAGTACGACGGAATGTTGACGACATTTCCGTTGACACAGATGTGGCAGTGCGAAACAAGCTGACGGGCTGCAGCGCGCGTCGGGGCGATACCCAAGCGGTAAACCACGTTGTCCAGACGGCATTCGAGCAGTTTCAGCAGGTTCTCACCCGTGATTCCGCCCATACGGGCTGCCTGTTCGTAGGTGCGCGAGAACTGCTTCTCCAGCAGACCGTAGGTATATTTGGCTTTCTGTTTCTCGCTCAACTGCGTGCCGTACTCCGACACCTTCTTGCGCTTGCGCGCCAGACCGTGCTGTCCGGGGGGAACATTGCGCTTTTCGAGCACCTTGTCCGCACCATAGATAGCTTCGCCGAACCTGCGGGCGATTTTCGATTTAGGTCCTATGTATTTTCCCATTTTAGTGACGATTTTAATAACTTGAAAACATTTCCTTCACCAAGCCGACGGCGCTTATACGCGGCGGCGGTTGGGAGCACGGCAACCGTTGTGCGGCAGCGGAGTGACGTCGATGATCTCCATCACCTCGATCCCCGCACCGTGGATGGTGCGCACGGCCGACTCACGGCCGGCACCCGGACCCTTGACATAGACCTTCACCTTGCGCAGGCCCATGTCGTAAGCGACCTTCGCGCAATCGGCGGCCGACGTCTGGGCGGCATACGGCGTATTCTTCTTCGAACCACGGAAACCCATCTTACCGGCCGACGACCAGCTGATGACATCGCCCACCTCGTTGGTGATGGTGATGATTACGTTGTTGAAAGTGGAGTGTACATAGGCGTTACCCACGGCACCGACCTTAACAACCTTCTTCTTGACTGTTCCAGTTTTCTTTGCCATAATTCTCTAAAGATTACTTCGTTGCCTTTTTCTTGTTTGCGACGGTCTTCTTGCGGCCCTTGCGGGTACGCGCGTTGTTCTTGGTCGACTGACCGCGGACCGGAAGGCCCAGACGGTGACGGATTCCGCGGTAGCAGCCGATATCCATCAGGCGCTTGATATTCAACTGAACCATCGAGCGGCATTCGCCCTCGACCTTGATGCCCATTTCGGCGATCTGCGAACGGATGGCGCCGACCTGATCGTCGGACCAGTCCTGAACTTTGACGTCGTAGCTGATGCCTGCGGCGTCGAGAATCTTGCGAGCCGTCGAGCGACCGATCCCGTAGATATAGGTCAGGCCGATCTCGCCTCTTTTGTTTTTCGGTAAATCTACACCGACAATACGTGCCATATTGAAATTTTCTCTTTTTTAACTTGTTAAACTAACCCTGGCGCATTTTGAACTTGGGATTCTTCTTGCAAATCACGTACAGTTTGCCTTTACGCTTTACAATCTTGCAATCCTCGCTTCTCTTCTTGATGGATGCTTTAACTTTCATTTTTCAAGCGTTCTAATTATTTGTACCGGAAAGAGATACGTCCTTTGGTCAAATCATAGGGCGTCATCTCCACTTTGACTTTATCCCCGGGCAGGATCTTGATGTAGTGCATCCGCATCTTGCCGGAGATATGAGCGGTAAGCACGTGACCGTTGTCCAGTTCGACGCGGAACATCGCATTCGAAAGGGCTTCGATAATCGTGCCGTCACGTTCGATAGCTGCTTGTTTTGCCATAGAGTTTCAGTTGTTAATTGCCTGTTCGATGATACTGAAGTCCGTAAGGACATCGGGTCCGGACTTGCGGACCGCCACGGCGAACTCGTAATGAGCCGCGGGTTTGCGGTCGCGGGTGCGGACCGTCCAGCCATCCCGTTCGAACACCACCGCCTTGGTCCCCATGTTGATCATGGGTTCGATGCAGATGACCATGCCCTCCTTGAGCAGGGGTCCTCTGCCGCGTGCGCCGTAATTGGGGACACCGGGGTCTTCGTGCATTTTCCGACCCAGCCCGTGTCCTTCAAGTTCGCGCACCACGCCGTAGCCGAAGCTTTCGGCGTACTCCTGCACGGCCGCCGACACGTCGCCCACGCGATTGCCGGCCTTGGCCTGTGCCGTACCTTTATAAAGAGCCTCTTTGGTGACCTGCATGAGCTGTCGTACATCCTCCGACACCTCGCCAACGGCGAACGTATACGCCGAATCACCAACAAACCCCTTCATAAACGTACCGCAATCGACCGAAACGATGTCGCCCTCCTTGAGGACGCATTTCGAGGATGGGATACCGTGAACTACCTGTTCGTTAACCGATATGCATAACGAAGCGGGAAATCCCTGATATCCGAGGAAAGCGGGAACTGCTCCGTGCGCGCGGATGAACTCCTCGGCGATGCGGTCCAATTCCAGGGTCGTGACCCCCGGGCGGATGTGACGACCCACTTCCGCCAGGGTCTGCGACACCAGAATATTGTTTTCGCGGAGCAATTCGATCTCCTCGTCTGTTTTCAAATAGATCATTTATCCTTCGCTAAAAACTCCTTCGGAAAAACTCCTAATGACGACCCTGGATACGGCCGGTCTTCATCAGACCGTCGTAGTGGCGCATCAGCAGGTAGCTCTCGATCTGCTTCAGAGTGTCGAGCACCACGCCGACCATGATCAGCAGCGACGTTCCGCCGTAGAAGTAGGCGAACGACTGCTGGATGCCGAGGAACTTCATGGCCAGCGCCGGCAGGATTGCCACAATGGCCAGGAAGAACGAGCCCGGGAGCGTGATGCGCGTCATGATGGTGTCGATGTAGTTCACGGTCTGCTTGCCGGGTTTCACGCCCGGGATAAAGCCGCCGTTTCGCTTCATGTCATCGGCCATCATTTGAGGGTTGATGATGATCGCCGTGTAGAAATAGGTGAAGGCGATCACCAGCACTGCCAGCGTAAAGTTGTACCAGAAGCCGGTCATCGAGCTGAAGGCAGCGGCGAAGGCCGTTCCGGAGAACAGCGCGGGGATGAACATCAGCGCCTGGGCAAAGATGATCGGCATGACGTTGGCCGCATTCATCTTCAGGGGGATGTACTGACGCACTCCGCCGTACTGTTTGTTACCGACGATACGTTTGGCATACTGTACAGGGACCTTGCGGACGGCCTGTACCAGGGCTATCGTTGCCATGAAGACAAGGAACAGGAGCACCAGTTCGAGGATCAGCATGATGGCGCTGCCCGAAGCCGTCTGGAAACGGGCATTGACCTCGGCAAGCAGCGCGTGCGGGAGACGTGCCACGATACCGATCATGATGATCAGCGAGATACCGTTACCGATACCCTTGTCGGTGATCTTCTCGCCGAGCCACATGATGAACATGGTGCCGGCGATGAGGATCGTTGTCGCATAGGCAATGAAGCCGAACGTGTTGCCGTAGACGAACGCGCCCGGAACCTGGTGATAAAGGTTCGCGATGTAGGCCGGGCCCTGGAGGATCAGCACGCCGATCGTCAGGAAACGGGTCCACTGGTTCATCTTGCGGCGGCCGCTCTCACCCTCCTTCTGCATTTTCTGGAAATACGGAATCATCATACCCATCAGCTGGATGATGATCGAGGCGGTGATGTACGGCATGACTCCGAGTGCAAAGATCGCCGCATTGCCGAATGCGCCGCCGGAGAATACGTTCAACAGACCCAGCAGTCCGTTGCCTTCCAGCTGGCTGGCATACGCCGATCCTTCGCCCAGGGCGTTGGGGTTGATACCCGGAATCACGACGAAACTGCCCAAGCGGTATACAAGCAGCAGCCCGATCGTGTACAGGACACGTTTGCGGAGCTCCTCGATCTTGTAGATGTTCTTGAGCGTTTCAACCAATTTCTTGTTGGTCGCCAGAAGAGCGATGACCACTATAAAGACGATACCAACAACGAGATACTGATTCATAATTTTCGGGTTCTAAGGTTCCTACAGTTTTTCAACGCTGCCGCCGGCGGCCGTGATGGCAGCCTCGGCGCTCTTCGAGAAAGCGTGGGCCTTGACGGCGAGGGCTTTCGTAAGGGCGCCGTTTCCGAGGATCTTCACCTTGTCGTTCGACGAGATGAAGCCTGCGGCGATAAGCGTTTCGACCGTAATCTCCGAAAGCTGCTTCTTGGCAGCCAGGTCCTCCAGGGCGCCCAGGTTGATGGCCTTGAACTCCACGCGCTTGAGGTTCGTGAAACCGAACTTCGGAAGGCGGCGCTGCAGCGGCATCTGACCGCCCTCGAAACCGAGTTTGCGCGAGTAGCCCGAACGCGACTGCGCACCCTTGTGACCACGGGTGGCGGTTCCGCCGTGACCCGAACCGGCACCGCGACCGATTCGTTTGTCGTGGTGCGTTGAACCCTTTGCAGGTTTGAGATTATTGAGTTCCATGTTGCTTAAAAATCGTTAGCCGTTAAACTTATTGCGCTACGACCTCGACCTTGACGAGGTGTTTCACGCGCTCGATCATCCCCTTGATGATCACCGAGTCGTCGTGCTCGACGCTGGCATTGATCCGCTTCAGGCCCAGGGCGTCGAGGTTCTTGCACTGACGCTCCGTAGCACCGATGCGGCTTTTGATCTGGGTGATTTTCAATCTTGCCATTTCCTGAAGAATTAACCGTTAAACACCTGGTCCATCGAGATACCGCGCAGGCGGGCGATGCTGGCGGCGTCGCGCAGCTCGCACAGTGCGCCGATGGTTGCCTTGACGAGGTTGTGGGGGTTCGACGAGCCCTTGCTCTTGGCAAGCACGTTCTTCACGCCCACCGACTCAAGCACGGCACGCATGGCACCTCCGGCGATGATACCCGTACCGGGAGCGGCCGGACGGATCATCACCAGCGAGCCGTCGTAACGGAACTCCTGCTTGTGGGGGATCGTACCGTTGATAACGGGGATCTTGATGAGGTTTTTCTTGGCATCCTCGACGCCTTTGGCGATCGCGGCCTGCACTTCCGAGGCCTTGCCCAGGCCGTAGCCGACGACGCCGTCCTCGTTGCCGACGACGACGATGGCCGAGAAGCTGAACGTGCGGCCTCCCTTGGTTACCTTCGTAACGCGCTGGATGCTGACGAGACGGTCCTTGAGTTCGAGATCGCTCGTGCGAACTTTCTTTATGTTGGTATTTGCCATGATCGATTAGAATTTAAGACCGCCTTCGCGTGCAGCTTCGGCCAACTGTTTTACTCTTCCGTGATAGAGGTATCCGTTACGGTCGAAAGCCACGGCCGAGATGCCTTTTGCGGCGGCACGTTCGGCTGCGAGTTTGCCGACCAGGGCAGCCACTTCGCACTTGGTTTTGCCGGCTGCGGCTGCGGCGACCTCCTTGTCCAGCGACGAGGCCGTAGCGAGGGTAACCCCGGCCTGGTCATCGATGAACTGCACATAGATCTGCTTGTTGCTGCGGAATACAGTCATGCGAGGCTGCTCGGGCGTACCGCTGACGATTTTGCGGATACGCATCTTGATCCGCTCTCTTCTTTCTATCTTGTTCAGTGACATAATTTCAGACGATTAACTATTTTGCACCAGCGGACTTACCGGCCTTGCGACGCAGTTGTTCTCCGACGAACTTGATACCCTTGCCCTTGTAGGGTTCCGGCTTGCGCAGCGAGCGCAGTTTGGCAGCGACCTGACCGATGAGCTGCTTGTCGATGGACTTCAGCGTCACGATCGGGTTACCCTTCTTTTCGGTAACGGCCGTAGCGGTCACCTCTTTCGGAAGGAGGAAGTGGGTATCGTGCGAATAGCCGAGGCTCATTTCGAGGACCTGGCCCTTGACTTCGGCCTTGAAGCCGACGCCGACGAGTTCCTGTTTGATTTCGTAGCCCTTCGAGACACCGATGACCATGTTGTTGATCAGGGCGCGGTAGAGACCGTGAAGCGAACGGTGGCGCGGCTGGTTCGTCGGACGCGACACGAGTACGGCGGGGATTTCCTTACCGGTGTGGGGATCCGTGTGCGTGCCGACCTCTACCTTGATATCCGAGTCCACCTTCTGACTCAGCGTTCCAAGCGGCCCTTTCACGCTTACCGTATTGTCGGGAGCGACCTCGACGGTAACTCCGGCAGGCAAGTTTACAGGTAATTTACCAATTCTTGACATTGCGTTGATTTTTAATTATTAGTAGATGTAGCACAGCACCTCGCCGCCGACGTTTTCCTTGCGTGCCTTGGCGTCGGTCATGATGCCTTTGGAAGTCGAGAGGATGGCGATACCCAGACCGTTCAGGACGCGGGGCATGTCCGAAACCGACGCATAACGGCGAAGACCCGGGCGGCTGACGCGCTTGAGGTCCTTGATGGCGTTGGATTTCGTGGCGGCATCCCACTTCAGCGCGATCTTGATCGAAGGATGGCCCTTCTCATCGGTGTCGAACTTGTAGGCGAGGATGTAGCCCTGCTCATAGAGGATCTTGGTGATCTCCTGCTTAATTTTTGAACCGGGAGCTTCAACCACCTTGTGGTTGGCTTTCACCGCGTTTCTAATTCTGGTCAGAAAGTCCGCAATAGGATCAGTCATAACGAATAGAAGTTAAAAATTAAAGTTTTATTAGTTTAACAATACTTTGGTTTTCAAAGCGTTGCGTCGATTCTTCAAAACAATTTGCAGAAGTACCGACGCCTGTTCACCCGCGCATACGAGCGCCCAAAGCGCGCAAATATACGCATTATTTCTCAAACGGCCAAGATGATCGCCTGATTTTTAGCGATTTTCGGGGTCATGCGGAAATACGGAAATGTTAGCACACAACGGTTGCTAACATGATTCCGTACAGAAACTCCCGCCACGACACCTCGAAAACCGGTCTCCGACACCCCGCCGGAAGCCGTTCCGGCCTCTCTCCGACGGGATACCCGATTCCGGCCTCGTGGTCCGAGAAATCTGTAACCCAGTGTCCGACTTTTCGGTACGCCCCACATATCGGGAAGTTACCGCTTGCGGCGGCACTTTCCCCGATACTGTGACGTATCTACACGGGTCGTACACCCCTATCGGCCCCGGTTCCTCCGCGACTTGCGCCGCACAGGCTCTTCACCTTCCGGATTCCGGAACCATTTCCAGGAGACTGCATCCTGTCGGATTCCCGGCATTCTCCCCGTCGGAGGCGTATCCCGCCCCTTTCAGAGATCCTCCGGGTTTTCAGCCGCACTCCGTCCACGGGCAATTCGCCCGTCCGAAGATTCCGGCCGCTCCGCCCGATGCACCCTCAATTACCAGCTGGCCTTCGTAACGCCCGGGATCAACCCCTTGGAAGCCATCTCGCGGAACTGAATACGGCTGATGCCGAACAGGCGGATGTATCCTTTGGGACGGCCCGTGATCTTGCAGCGGTTGTGCTGGCGGATGGG
>CALUMM010000100.1 GCA_944321755.1 uncultured Alistipes sp. | reverse complement strand
TGGCGCTGAAGATCTACCACATGGCGCGGGAGACCGAACGCACGGATGTCGACGAGGCGCACCGCGAGGCGTGCCGCAGCAAGCTGGAGGTGCTGCTCACGCAGCAGGTGGACCTTTCACGGGCCATCGAGGAGCTGATCGAGGATATCGAGGCGGGGCGCAAGTACATGAAGACCTACAAGCAGATGAAGATGTACAACGACCCGTCGTTGAACCCCGTCTTGTATGGGCAGAAAAAGTAACGGCGGCCTGCCCCGTCACCTGCTGGTCCTGCGGACTTCGGCCATGGGCGACGTGGCGATGCTGCCCCACGCCCTGCGGCCTCTGCTGGCGGCCTACCCCGACCTGAAGGTCACCGTGGCGACGCAGAAACTCTTCCGGCCCTTCTTCGAGGGGCTCCGGGTCGGGATTCTGGAGGTCGACACGAAGGGCGTGCACCACTCCCTGCGGGGGATGTGGCGCCTGGCGGCCGAGGCGCGGCAGCTCGGCGTGGATGCCGTGGCCGATGTCCACGACGTGCTGCGCTCGCAGGCCTTCCGGCTTTCGATGCGGTTGCACGGCATCCCCACGGCCCATATCGACAAGGGCCGCGCCGAGAAACGCCGCTTCATCCGTTGCGGCGGCCGCGGCATGGAGCCTCTGCGCCATACCGTGCTGCGCTATTGCGATGTTTTCCGGCAGCTGGGCTTTGTCTTCGAGGATCCGGCGCCGGCCGAACCCCGCCCGCTCGAAAATCCCTTCGGCGAAAAGCAGGGCCGCTGGGTGGGCTTTGCTCCCTTCTCCGCCCACCGGGGCAAGACCTACCCCGAGGCGCAGAGCCGCGAACTGGTGCGGCTCCTTTCAGCGTGTTTCGACCGGGTTTTTATCCACAGCGGCGGCGGGGCCGAACGGGCCTTCGCCGAGGAGATGGAACGGACCTTCCCCAACGTGACGGCCCTCTCCGGAAAAGTTAGGCTGGCCGGGGAGATGGCCCTTGTCTCGAACCTCGACTGCGTGGTGGCGATGGATTCGCTGGTCATGCACCTTGCGGCGCTGGTCGGCACCCCGGTGGTGTCGGTCTGGGGCGCCACCCATCCCGGGTTGGGATTCCTCGGCTACGGAGTCCCGGAGGAGGGGATCGTGCAGGCCGATTTCGACTGCCGTCCCTGCTCGGTCTTCGGCAGCAAGCCCTGCCGCTACGGCGACTGGCGCTGCCTGACGGCCATCACGCCCGAATCCGTTGCCGAACGGGTCGAACAACTGGTCGCCCGGCGATCCTGAGGGGCCGCGAGGGGTCGTGAGGGGCTGCGAGAGGCCGGGCCGTGAGGGTCCGTGAGGGACTATGAGGAACCGCGAGGAACCGTGAGGGACCATGAGGAATCGCGAGGGACTGTGAGAGGTCGTGAGAGGCCGTGCCCCCCCCCAAAAAAATACAATAAAACAGCCCGCTGCATCAGTCAGCGGGCTGTTTCGTTTCTGTGCCGATTCCCGGACTACTCCTGCGCCGGAGCTGCGGCCGATCCTTCCACGGCTGCGTCCGGTTCCGTTGCAGCTGCGGCCGCTCCCTCCGCGGCTGCTGCAGTCGGTTCCGCTGTTGCGGCCGCCTCTGCGTCCTCCGTAGTGGCAGTTTCAGCCTCCTCGGACACCTTGTCGTAAACGATCTTCGTACCCTCGATTGTAAGCGAGTAGTTTCCGGCGGCATCCTTCGAGATGATGCCCGTCTGGGAGAAGTCGAAACTTCCGCCGTTGCCGATGCTCTGCCCCTTGAGCAGAATCTTCCCGGCCTCGTCGAGCAGTTCCCAACCCGTATAGACCAGCGTTGCCGAGTTGATCGAGGCTGCTTCGCCCTCGACGCGGATCTCGATCCCCATCGAGAACTCCGGGTTCTCCGGGTCGTAGAGCATCCAGCGCCCGACGGCTTCGGCATAGGTGGGGTTCGTGGCCACCTTCAGGGCCCGGGCACCCTCTTCCAGCCGCCCCTTGTACTCCACGACCACCGGCGCTCCCACGAGCAGCCCGAGGGCTTCGCTCCGGTCGGCCTCTGCGGTCGAGAAGGTGTAGGTCGACTCGGACGACTGGTCCTGCACCGTTACGGTATTCATCGTGGCGTCGGTAATGAAGCCCGTGAAGGTCTTGGACTCCCGTTCGCCGCAGGCCGCCAGTCCGAGTGCGGCCAGGGTGACGATCCACAGTTTGCTGCTTTTCATTGCTTCTTTTTTTTAGTCTCTTTTTCCGGCGGCAAAAATAGCCATTTTCCCGCTTCCCGGTATTACAACGAACGGATATATTCGTCGATGGCTTTGGCGGCGGTGCGTCCGGCCCCCATGGCGAGGATCACCGTCGCGGCACCCGTCACGGCATCGCCTCCGGCAAAGACCCCCTTGCGGGTTGTGGCCCCGTGCTCGTCGGCGGTGATGCAGCCGCGGCGCGAGGTTTCGAGACCTTCGGTCGTGGCGGCCAGCAGCGGGTTGGGCGAGGTGCCCAGCGCCATGATCACCACGTCGCAGGCGATTTCGAACTCCGAGCCGGGCTTTACGACCGGCGAGCGGCGTCCGCTCTCGTCGGGTTCGCCCAGCTCCATCTCCACGCAGCGCACGCCCCGAACCCAGCCGCGCTCATCGCTCAGCACCTCGGTGGGGTTGGTCAGCATCCGGAAGCAGATGCCCTCCTCGCGGGCGTGGTGCACCTCCTCGACGCGGGCCGGGAGCTCCTTCTCCGAACGGCGGTAGACGATCGTGGCCTCGGCGCCCAGCCGCTTGGCCGTGCGCACGGCATCCATCGCCACGTTGCCGCCGCCCACGACGACCACGCGCTGCCCGACATAGATCGGCGTGTCATACTCGGCGTCGTAGGCGTGCATGAGGTTGGCGCGCGTGAGGAACTCGTTGGCCGAGACCACGCCGTTGAGGTTCTCGCCCGGGATGCCCATGAAGCGCGGCAGTCCGGCCCCCGAACCGATGAAGACGGCATCGTAACCCTCCTCGTCCAGCAGCGAGTCGATCGTCACCGTGCGGCCCACGATGACGTCGGTTTCGATCTCCACGCCTAAGGCCTTCACGGCCTCGATTTCGCGGGCCACGACCCGCTGCTTCGGCAGACGGAATTCCGGGATGCCGTAGACCAGCACGCCGCCCGCCTCGTGCAGCGCCTCGAAGATCTTCACGCCGTAGCCCATGCGTGCCAGGTCGCTGGCGCAGGCCAGTCCGGCGGGGCCGCTGCCGATAACGGCCACCTTGCGGCCGTTGCGGGCGGCCGTTGCTTTCGCCGCGGCGCCGTGTTCGAGTTTCCAGTCGCCGACGAAGCGTTCCAGCTTGCCGATGGCCACCGGTTCGCCCTTGATGCCGAGGATGCACGAACCCTCGCATTGCGTCTCCTGCGGGCAGACGCGCCCGCAGATCGAGGGCAGCGAACTGTCCGCGGAGATGATGTCTGCGGCCTCCTGCAGCTTGCCCTCGTGCAGTGCCGCGATGAACTCCGGGATATTGATCCCCACGGGGCAGGCCTCCACGCAGCGGGGTTTCTTGCAGCGCAGGCAGCGCGAGGCTTCGAGGAGAGCCTCCTCCTGGTTGTAGCCGTAGCAGACCTCCTCGAAGTTGGTTGCCCGGATTGCCGGATCCTGTTCGCGCACCGGCACGCGCGGTATCTTGTTCGCCATGTTTTACACTGTTATTTGTCTAAACCGATTTTGCATACGTGTCCCGCTTCGCGTTCGGCCTCGATGGCTGCGGCGCGCTGCTCCTGGGTGCGGTACATCCCCTGGCGGCGCATCGCCTCGTCGAAATCGACCTCGTGTCCGTCGAATTCCGGGCCGTCGACGCACGTGAAGCGCGTCTTTCCGCCGACCGTCACGCGGCAGGCGCCGCACATGCCCGTCCCGTCGACCATCAGGGCGTTGAGCGAGACGGTGGTCTTCAGGTTGTATTTGCGGGTCGTGAGGGCCACGAACTTCATCATCACCATCGGGCCGATGGCCACGCATTCGTCGTAATGCTCGCCGCGCTGCTCGACGAGCTCCTCGATCATCCCCGTGACCATCCCCTTGAACCCTTCGGAGCCGTCGTCCGTGGCGATGTAGAGGTTTTCGGCCACGGCGTGCATGGCGTCGGTGTAGATGAGCATCCGGCTGTTCTTGGCGCCGATGATGACGTCGGCGCGCACGCCGTGCTCCTTGAGCCATTTGACCTGCGGGTAGATCGGGGCGGTACCCACGCCTCCGGCCACGAAGAGGTAGCGGCGTTGGCGCAGCTCTTCGTGGGGCAGGTGCACGAACTCCGACGGACGGCCCAGCGGCCCGGCGAAATCGGCCAGGGCTTCACCCTGTTCCAGGGCGCAGATCTTGCGCGTCGAGGCCCCGATGGCCTGCGTAACGATGGTGACGCTGCCTTCCGTGGCGTCGAAATCGGAGATCGTGAGCGGAATGCGCTCACCGTGAGCGTCGGCCCGCACGATGACGAACTGCCCGGGCTGCGCCGAACGGGCGACGCGCGGGGCGTGGATCTTCATCAGCCAGATGCCTTCTGCGAGGAGTCTTTTTTCGAGAATGGGATACATTATATATAAATTAGTGTGTTACTCTTCGATGATTGCCGTAACGCGGATCCGCCGCATGGGACGGATCGGGTCGTTGGTCACCACGACGAGGTGTTCGCTCAGCACGCCGAACTCCTGGTCCCTGGGGTTGAGCAGGACCTCGGCCCGCAGCGAATCGCCGGGAGCGATCCGGATGCCGGGAGCGAGTGTCGTGGCCACATGCCCTTCGCCCTCGACGGCGCGGACGATCAGCTCGGCCGTACCGGTATTCGAGAGCGTGAATCCGAGTTTTCGGATGCTTTCGCGCTGTTTTACAGGGCCGAATTTAAGGATATTTTCCGAATATTCGCCCCGGGGGCTCGCTTTTTCATCGTTTTCGGGCCGCGGGTCCACCCCGATTCCGTGGGTGACGAGGGTCGTGCCGTTGCTGCGGCCGTCGACCGCGACCTCTAGGGCGTCACGCAGGGTCCCGTAACGGGGCCGGTCCGCGGGGATGAGGTACGAGAAGTTGATCGAACCCCGTTCGCGGGGTGCGATTGTGGCCGGGGCCTCCGTGCGGAGCAGCCCGCTGGCGGTCAGCGGCCGCAGGGTGAGGCGGATCGGGCGGTCGGAGTCGTTGACGTAGCCGATGGCCCCCTGCACGGGCTCCCCGACATGGATATAGGCGAAGGCGTTGAGTGTCGAGGCCAGCCGCAGCCCGCCTCCGGCATCGACCGGATAGAGCTCCTCGATGCTTTTCGGACGCGGGGTGACACGGCCCTGGACGGTGAGTGCGGCGATCTTCTTCCGCTCGCTGGAGTAGACCGTCAGCTCTTTGGAGAAGACCCCCGGGCGGTTTGCGGGGTCGTAGGTGACGGTGATTTCGGTTTTCTCGCCGGGGAGGATCGGGCGTTTCGAGAAGCGGGGAACCGTACAGCCGCAGGAGGTCACCACGTCGAGGATCACCAGGGGCTTGTCGCCGCGGTTTTCGCCCGTGAAGGTGTGGCTCACGGGGCCGTCGAGTTCCTGGATGGTCCCGAAGTCCCAGCGGGGCGTATCGAAGGCCAGCGAGCCCTGAGCCGGGGCCTGGAGTCCGTATAATGTCAATAAAATGAGGATTATAATCTGTTTGGCCATTTCTTTTTCGGGGTTGATGATTTTCTGCAAAGATACTTTTTTTCGGAAAAAAATGTACGATTATTTTGCGGGAAAGAAAAATTGCTATATATTTGCACTCCGAAACGGTGAAACAACCGGGTGACCGGGGGAGGAGGGTAGCCGGATCGAATGCCTGAATAGCTCAGTTGGTTAGAGCACATGACTGTTAATCATGGGGTCCTAGGTTCAAGTCCTTGTTCAGGCGCAGATGCGCGAGGGTTGCGTAAAGGTTCTTTCAAAACGCCTGCAAGGGGCGGCCGAAGAGAGAGGGACGGGTCCGGAAGGATCGGTTGCTCGAAACGGAATACCGGAGAGTTCGCTGGAGGAAGATCCGCGGTGCGATCCGTTGCACGGAACAGGTTGCCGCAGCAATTCGGAAGATTGCCTTTGCAGTCCCAAGCCATTTTTACGGGAGCTTAGCTCAGTTGGTTCAGAGCGTCTGCCTTACAAGCAGAGGGTCGGGGGTTCGACTCCCTCAGCTCCCACACGATGACAGCCACTTACAGCGATGCAAGGGGCTTTTTTTTTGAAGCTGAGATCTTCTTTTGAAGATAAGGGAGCATAGCTCAGGGGTTCAGAGCGCCTGCTTGACAAGCAGGAGGTCTGCAGTTCAAATCTGCATGTTCCCACAACACAAAATGAAACGGTTTGCACTTTTGCAGACCGTTTTTTTGTGCCCGGTTTTGACCTTCTGCGTTTCCGGCAGCGGCGGCGGCAGCGGCGGCGGCCCCTCTGTCGGTTTCTCTGTTGGTCCCTCTGCCGCCCCCTCCGCTGCCCCCCCCCGCCTGTCGGCCGCGGGAAAAGACCCGGCAAAAAAGAGCCCCGGAAAATGGGAAATGGATTTGCAGGTATGATTTATTTGTACTATATTTGCACCCGCAAACCGAATCGGGGAGCTTAGCTCAGTTGGTTCAGAGCGTCTGCCTTACAAGCAGAGGGTCGGGGGTTCGACTCCCTCAGCTCCCACGATGGATAGCCACTCGGATACGAGTGGCTTTTTTTCTTCCACCGCCGTTCGCCACGACGGCGTTGGGCGAACGCAGAGCCGGTGTCGCATGTCGCCGTCCTCCGGCAAAGCGGATTGTTAGGCCTAAAACCGTTGAACGATGAATACCGTCTGGATCGTGCTCCCTGTTTTGCTTGTGTTGATGTTCCAACTCGGCATCGAACTCGACCGCAATGCCTTTGCGGCTCTTTTCCGTCGTCCGGCAGCCATTGTGGCAGGCCTTCTCGGACAACTCGTGGCATTACCGCTGATCGCCTTCGGGGTGGGGCTTCTGTTCCGCTTGCCGCCCGTCTGGTTCATGGGCCTGATGCTGATCGCCTGTTGCCCGGGCGGCAGCTCCTCGAATGTCTTCTCGATGCTGGCCCGTGGCGATGTGGCGCTGTCGGTCACGCTGACGGCCCTGAGCAGCCTCATCACGCTCTTCACCATTCCGCTGGTGATGGGCCTCGTGTCCCGCTTCGTGTCGGTACATGCCGAGGCGCCCGTCGACCTTCCGGCAGGGAAATTGCTGCTTCAGAATTTCGTTCTGCTGTTCCTTCCGATGCTGGGCGGAGCGCTTTTCGGCCGTCTTCGCCCCGCAGCTGCACGGCGGGTCCACACACTGTTGGGACGGGTCTCCTTCCCGGCCCTGCTGTTGCTGGCGGCGCTTTTTTTCCTGCAGTATGCCCGGGTTATCGTGGATAATTTTGCGGTGCTGGGCCTTGCTGCCGGCGTGTTGATTCTGTTGGCGACGGGAGCCGGGTCGCTGTTGTCCCGGGGCTTCCGCCTCGGGCAGGCCGCCCGACGGACTATCGTTATCGAGGTCGGGATGCAGAACGCGGCGCAGGCTATCGCCATTGCCGCCTCGCCGTTGGTCTTCAACGACGGGGAGATGGCTGTTCCGGCAATCGTCTACGCCCTGTTGATGAATGTGATCCTGCTCGTCTATCTGAAACTGCTTCCGAAGTCCACTCTTCGGGAGTTGCCGGATAGGGGCTGAGTCCCGGTTTTATGGTATGAAACGCTGGTTTGTTTACTGGTTGCTTGTGTTTTGGGGTCTTTCGGGTGCATCGGCCCAGCCGACCACCTATCCCGTCAGCGGGCGGGTGATCGACCGTCTGAGCCGCCAGCCTGTGGCCTATGCCGCCGTGGTGCTGGCCGGACAGGAGCGGACCGGCGTTTCGACCGATTCGCTGGGGCGCTTCCGGATCGAACGGGTGAAACCCGGGATCTGGCGCCTGACGGTCTCCTCGATGGGCTACAGGAGCACGACGACCCCCGAATACCTGGTTTCGGCCGCCACCCCCTTCATCGAGGTCGAACTCGACGAGGATGCCACGCAGGTCGAGGCCGTAACGGTACGCCCGACGCCCTTCCGCGTAACGGCCGAGAGCCCCGTGAGCCTGAAGGTCATCGGCCTGCAGG
>CALUMM010000099.1 GCA_944321755.1 uncultured Alistipes sp. | reverse complement strand
TTGCGGTATCAAATTACAACGAGTATTGAATGTATAATTTGATAATCAGAAAGATATAGAATGTTATTCGGTTCAAGTGTGGAGTTGTTCGTTTATCTGACAGTAGGTATTTGGCGTAACCCGAGAACAAATAAACAATACCCCACACCGAATAAGTATATATCAGAACGATATACGCCTATACACGGTAATGAGTGTCCGTATTGCCTATCCTTGCTCTCTGATAAAATCGCCAAATTTTACTGCCAAGGACTAGCGAAACACTTTCACTAATTCAATATGTCACTACCAACGGATAGCAACACAAAATTAGGAAATGTTTTCCCAATACACAACACTCTATTGGGGTATTGCATCACAAAGTTCACGAAAACAAAGTTTTCAACCAATAGCTGACCGACTGGAAAGCGAACTTTGTTATTCACAAATTGGGGAAAAACATATTGTGCGTACCACACCCGCAATATCTCCCGACACGAATATGTGCTGCCCAACCGCTCATGCCAACAAATCAAAAACCGCCATGCCAGCCGCACATACGAAAAAAGGTCTCTGAAACCTGCGTTTCAAAGACCTTTGCGTTCCAGAGCTGTTGACGAGGATTGAACTCGTGACCTCTTCCTTACCAAGGAAGTGCTCTACCACTGAGCTACAACAGCATTCCCCTTTCGGATACCTCCAAAAGCGGGACAAAAGTAACGATCGTTTTTCGATTTTCCAAACTTCCCGACAGAAAATCGTCCGTTCGACTGAAAAATACCCCTCTGACGCCTGTCCATGCCCCTCCGGACAGTAAGGGCTCGGCACGGACTCCACGCCCCGTACACCGACCGGACGTTCCGGACCCGGGCCGTCTCCGCATTTTTTCGCGGTTCCCTACCCGTTTTTGTTGCCGTTTTCCGCAAGCGGGGGCGACAAAACGTAAGAATTATTGCTACTTTTGAGCCAAAATTACAGCAGATGGATCGATTCCGGAAACTTCGCCACGTCATCGTGCTCCTGCTCGTGCTCTTCGCACTGGGGCTGATCCTGCTGATCGTCATGGTGCCGACGCGGACTTTCCTGACCTGGGCCGTAGCCGTGACGCAGGCGGTCGTGGCCGCCTACTTCGGGGTCGTGTCGTTCGGTCTGCTGAAAGAGCTGCAGGAGAAGGAGCACGACGAAGAGGAGTGACCCCGTCCCCACACGGCCGACAAGACAATGCTTTTTAAATCAACATACCGATGAAAAAGATTCTTATCATCGGAGCCGGCGGACAGATCGGTTCCGAATTGACGATGAAGCTCAGAAGCGTGTACGGCGGCGACAACGTCGTGGCCTCCGACATGCGTGACTGCCCCGCTCTGGCTGGCAACGGTCCTTTCGTACAGCTCAACGCACTCGATGCACAGGCTTACGCCGACATCGTTCGGAAATACAAGATCGACTCGATCTACAACCTCGTGGCCCTGCTTTCGGCCGTAGGCGAGGCCAATCCCCAGAAGGCATGGCAGATCAACATGGGCGCCCTGATGAACTCGCTGGAGATTGCCCGCGAGAACAACTGCGCCCTCTTCACGCCGAGTTCGATCGGTGCATTCGGCCCCAACTCGCCGAAGGTAAAGACGCCGCAGGATACCGTCATGCGTCCGACCACCATGTATGGTGTCTGCAAGGTAACGGGCGAGCTGCTCGGCGACTACTACCACCAGCGTTTCGGCGTCGACACCCGCAGCGTGCGCTTCCCGGGCCTGATCTCGAACGTCACCCTGCCGGGCGGCGGTACGACCGACTACGCCGTTGAGATCTACTACGAGGCCGTCAAGAAAGGCTCCTACGTCTGCCCGATCCCGTCGGACGTGCTGATGGACATGATGTACATGCCCGACGCGCTGGATGCCTGCGTACAGATCATGGAGGCCGATCCGTCGAAACTGATCCACCGCAACAGCTTCAACGTAACGGCCATGAGCTTCACGCCGGAGATGATCTACGCCGAACTGCGCAAGGTGATGCCCGAATTCACCATGACCTACGACGTCGATCCGGTGAAGGAGGCGATTGCCCGCAGCTGGCCCGACAGCCTGGACGACACCTGCGCCCGCGAGGAGTGGGGCTGGAAGCCGAAGTGGGACATGAAGTCGATGACCGAGGACATGCTCCGCGCCGTTCGCGAGAAAAAGGCAAAAGGTCTGATCTAATCCGGCCCGTCCGGACACAAAAAGGAGGGCGCCCCGCATCGGCAGGGCGCCCTTACTGTTTTCACACGCCGGGACATAGCCGGTCAGTCCAGCGACCGTGACCTGAGGTAGCGGCGGAACCGCTCCTCGTACAGTTCCCCAATCGGAAGCACATGATCCTGGGGCAGGACGACGTGCTTGCGCTCGACGGCGACGATGCGCGACAGATTGACAATATAGGAGCGGTGAATGCGCAGGAAGCGATCGGCGGGCAGCTTCTCCTCATAGGAGCGCAGGCTGCCCAGCGTCATGACGGGACGTCCGCTGTCGGTGACGATACGGACATATTCGCTGCGGCTCTCGACGTACAGGATCCGTTCGATGTCGATCTGGAGCGTCTTGTACTCCGACCGCACGAAAATGGAGGTTGCGGCCGGGCGTTCGGCTGCCGCCTGCATCAGCTGATACTGCCGCCGGGCCTTCTCTGCCGAATGCAGAAAAGCCGCATAACTGATCGGCTTGAGCAGATAGTCGATGGCATCCACCCGGAAGCCCTCGATGGCATACTCGGAATAGGCTGTCGTGAAGATCACCATCGGCCGCGGAGAGAGACCCCGCACAAAGTCGATGCCGTTCAGGTCGGGCATGTTGATGTCCACGAAGAGCAGATCCGCCTCCTGCTCCCGGAGCCGTTCGCCCGCATCGAGCGCGCTGCAGCAGGCGGCCACCAGCTGCAGAAAAGGGGTCTTCTCAATGTAACTCGAGAGCTGACGGAGCGCCAGCGGCTCATCGTCAATCGCTATACAACGTATGGGCATATTCGATAGGTATTCGCAACGTGGCACGGAACGTCCCCTCCTGCTGTTCGACACTGAAGGTCTGCTTGCCTTCGTACAACAGGCTCAACCGCCTGCGCAGAATCTCCAGCCCCACTCCGTTCGCCGAGACCGGCTTGTCGGTGGTGCTGTTACAGACCGTATAGACGATCCATCCCTGCTCCAGCGTCAGTTCGGTGTGGATGAAGGAGGGATGGCGGTAGCTGATGCCGTGCTTGAAGGCATTCTCGATGAGGGTCACCAGCAACAGCGGCGGAATCTGCACGTCGGGAATCTCGGCCGGATAGGCCGTCCGCAGATCGAGCAGTTCGGGCCGGTAGCGGGGCAGCATCAGCTCGATGTAGTTGCCGATGAACTCCACCTCCTTGCGCAGGGGGACCGTGGGCCGGTCGGCGTCGTACAGCACATAACGCATGATGCGCGACAGGTCGATCACCGTCTCCTTGGCCTTCTCGGCATCGATGTCGATCAGGGCGTGGATGTTGTTCAGCGTATTCATGAAGAAATGGGGATTGACCTGCATTTTGAGGTACTGCAGTTCGGCCTTCAGGTTCTGACTCTCCAGCTCCCGCAACCGGCGGGCGTCCTGCATGGACTGGAAGAGCAGCCGGATGGCGATGTTGAATCCGATCAGCAGCAGGGCCAGCAGGCAGTCGTTGAACAGGCGCTCCCACTTGAAGAGTGTCGGATGCCAGGGAGGCCTGCGATCCAGTATGGGCCGCATCTCCTCGGGGAAGACGTCACTCCACCCCGGCAGAAAAGGCAACCCCTTGCACAGGTTGACCGGAGGCGCCGTCGGCGACTCGACAAAACGGGGTATCGGACGGGGAGTCTGACGGCCGAACAGAGCCGGAGCGACCACAAACAGCACGATAACAAAGGCCAGCATGACAACGACATAGAGCCCGGATCGTTTTCGGGTCAGGAAGTAGCGGGTCAGCAGGTAATTGTTGACCAGAAACAGGACAAAGAACGGCACCACCCGCTGCCAGAAACGGATCACTTCCTTCCAATAGATACCTTCGGCCGCATCGTAATAGCCGAACAGCGGAATCAGCGCCACGATCAGCCAGATCAGGGCATAAATGCCGTTCTCCACACAGTCGGACTGGGATGTCTTTTCATACAGCCGAAAGATACGAAATAAAGCGGTTAAAAAAACCGGCGCCGTCACTTGCTGACGGCGCCGGCCCCATCTATCCACCTTTCCCTATGAAAAAATTGTGCCCATACAGGGCGCGATCGTTTTGAGGGGGAACGATCAAACCCGTATCAAAAAACGACCGATTCTCCCGCCCCGCTCCTCCCTTTTCAGGGCGGAAGAAGCATGCATGCATGCACTCGGCCGATGGCTTCCATTCGATTCAGAACCCGATCCGTTGTGACCCTATGCCTGTGCGGCATGCGCCGTACGATCAAAGAGTCTTCCCGGATTTTGCAAATCAAAGATAACGGAAGCCGTTCGGATTTCCATGCGATTTTCAATGTACTCCCCTTTTTTGTCAATAAACAGACCTACCTCCGCGACGGGCCCGAAAACTCCTCTGCGGACCGCATGTCCGAGGGTCCCTGTCACCGCCGGAACAGCCGCAGCAAAGCCAAAAAATTTTTCATGTCCCGTTTCGCGCTATCGGTCAGGCGATAACTGCCGGAACGGATCAAAACCGGCGGCCGCAACACAAAAAAGCCGACGCGCATTCCCGAAATAACGTTATATTTGCTATCCGAACCTTCGGGTCGCCGCCTTCGGCTCCGCCCCGTAAACACATGAACGGCAATGATATACACCATCACACTGGAAGACATGGAATTCAAGGCCTACCACGGCTGCTACGACCTGGAGAAACAGGTGGGCAACCGGTTTCTGGTGACAGCCGTACTGGATGCCGAACTCGACGAAGCCGCCCGGACGGACGACGTTACCAAAACGATCAACTACCTGACCGTCTACGGCATCATTGCCGAATGCATGCGCGAGACCTCCAACATCCTGGAGCATGTCGCCCTGCACATCATCGACTCGCTCTACGCAGCGTTTCCGCAGCTCCGTCACGCCAGCGTGACGGTCTCGAAACTGGCCCCTCCGCTGGGCGGCAAACTGCGCCGGGTGAGCGTCACCCTCGGCCGCTGAGCCTGGCACCGGCTGTTGATCGGCTGTTGATAACTAAACCGGGAAAGCCGTACCGAACCGGGCGAACCTGCGTATACTTGCAACAATGAAATCTCCGCCACGGCGGAATCGAAATACCTGCGAACAAACATAATAACATAACATCTGAAGAGAGAGGAGTAACTACCATGTCCGATACCAAACAACAACCCATAGGAGCGGACGGCAAGCCACTGGTCGAGTACCAGTATGCCGAGGCATTGGAGGCTGCCAAGGAATATTTCAAAGGCGATGATCTGGCCGCCATGGTCTGGCTCAGCAAATATGCCCTAAAAGACTCGTTCGGCCACATCTATGAGAAATCACCCGACCAGATGCACTGGCGCATCGCCAACGAGATCGCCCGCATCGAAAACAAATACCCGAACCCGATGTCGGCCGAAAAGGTTCACGAACTGCTCAAGGAGTTCCGCTACATCATTCCGCAGGGCGGCCCGATGACGGGCATCGGCAACAACCTGCAGATTGCCTCCCTGTCCAACTGCTTCGTGATCGGCCACAAGAATCCGGCCGACTCCTACGGCGGCATCATCCGCATCGACGAGGAGCAGGTGCAGCTCATGAAACGCCGCGGCGGCGTCGGACACGACCTCTCGCACCTCCGCCCCACGGGCAGCCCCGTGCTGAACAGCGCCCTGACCTCGACGGGCATCGTCCCCTTCATGGAGCGTTACTCCAACTCCACGCGCGAGGTGGCACAGGACGGTCGTCGCGGTGCCCTGATGCTGTCGCTCTCGATCAAGCACCCCGACGCCGAAAACTTCATCGATGCCAAGGTGGAGACGGGCAAGGTGACCGGTGCCAACGTCTCGATCAAGATCGACGACGAATTCATGCGCGCCGCCATCAACAACGAGAAATATATCCAGCAGTTCCCGATCGACTCCGATCACCCGATGTACGTCAAGGAAATCGACGCCCGCACGCTGTGGAACAAGATCATCCACAACGCCTGGAAGAGCGCCGAGCCGGGTGTCCTCTTCTGGGACACCATCATCCGCGAATCGATTCCGGACTGCTATGCCGACGAGGGATTCCGCACCGTATCGACCAACCCCTGCGGCGAGATTCCGCTCTGTCCCTACGACAGCTGCCGACTGCTGGCGCTGAACCTCTACAGCTATGTGGACAACCCCTTCACGCCGCAGGCCAGGTTCAACTTCGACAAGTTCCGCAGCCACGTGGAGGTCGCCATGCGCATGATGGATGACATCATCGACCTCGAGCTGGAGAAGATCGACCAGATCTACAACAAGATCAAACACGACCCCGAGGATCTCGACATCCGCCGCGTGGAGCTCTCCCTGTGGGAGAAGATCCGCGAGAAAGCGCTCAAGGGACGCCGTACGGGTCTGGGCATTACGGCCGAGGGCGACATGCTGGCAGCTCTCGGACTGACCTACGGTACCGACCAGGCCATCGCCTTCGCCGTCGAGGTACAGAAGACGCTGGCTCTGGAGGCCTACCGCACGTCGGTCAAGATGGCCCGGGAGCGCGGCGCCTTCCCGATGTACGACAACCTGAAGGAGGAGGGCAACCCGATGATCGAACGCATCCGCGAAGCCGATCCGGCGCTGTACGAGGAGATGACCCAGTACGGCCGCCGCAACATCGCCATGCTGACCATCGCCCCGACGGGCACCACCTCGCTGATGTCCCAGACCACGTCGGGCATCGAGCCGGTCTTCCGCCCGGTCTACAAGCGCCGCCGCAAGGTAAACCCCACCGACAAGAATGTCAAGATCACCTTCACCGACGAGGTGGGCGATTCGTGGGAGGAGTACAACGTATTCCACCACAAGTTCATCACCTGGCTTCAGACCATCGGGTACGACATCTCCAAACTGGATGAGATTTCGGACGAGGAGCTCGACAAGCTGGTAGCCCGGTCGCCCTATCACAAGGCGACGGCCAACGACATCGACTGGGTCGCCAAGGTCAAGATGCAGGGCGCCATTCAGAAGTGGGTGGACCACTCCATCTCGGTAACCGTCAATCTGCCCAACAACGTCACCGAGGAACTGGTCAGCAAGGTCTACCAGACGGCCTGGGAGAACGGCTGCAAGGGCGTTACAGTCTATCGCGACGGTTCGCGTGCCGGCGTGCTGGTGGATACGAAAGCCAAGAAAAAGGATGGCGACTGCAACTGCGGTGAGTACAAGCCGCCGTTGTCCCGCCCGATCGAACTCGAAGCCGACGTGGTCCGCTTCAAGAACGGCTCGGAGGACTGGATCGCCTTCGTGGGCATCTACAACGGACGGCCCTATGAAATCTTCACCGGTAAGATGGAGGAGGATTCCCTCTATATTCCCAAGTCGATCAACAAGGGCTTTATCGTCAAGGTGAAGGAGGACGACGGAAAGAGCCGGTATGATTTCCGCTATCAGGACAAATACGGCTATCCGCACGTTATCGGCGGCATCTCGCGACTCTTCGACAAGGAGTTCTGGAACTATGCCAAACTGATCTCGGGCGTACTGCGCAACGGCATGCAGATTGTCGATGTGGTCAACCTGGTGGACGGCTTGAGCTTCGACAGCGAGTCGATCAGCAACTGGCGGAGCGGCGTTGCCCGTGCCCTGAAACAGTACATCAAGGACGGCACGAAGATCCCCAAACAGAAATGCCCCAACTGCGGTGAGGAGACGCTGGTATTCCAGGAGAAATGTCCGCACTGCACCTCCTGCGGCTGGTCGCGCTGCAGTTAGTCTGTCGCGCAAGACGCACAAAAAGAGCGAGGCTGGTTCCCGATACAGGCAACCAGCCTCGCTTATTATTTAGGGACTGTCGTAAAAAGAATAAAACTTTATAATGAATTGACTGCCAATGTAATTAAAATTTGTATCTTAGCTAAAGATAAAAAGAATACCTCCAATTGCCCTAGAAAAGCCAAATTTGGAGGTATCGCAA
>CALUMM010000098.1 GCA_944321755.1 uncultured Alistipes sp. | reverse complement strand
ACAATTCGGTGATGAAGACAACGGCCGACGTGCTGCTGAGCAACCCCAAGAGCCCGTGGGTGCGCTACCCGTGGTAAAGGCCCGACGAAACCGCGATGAAAGCCGCATTGAAATACCCGGTCTTCTACCTTGCCCCCGCGGAGCACATGGTCTATGTCTTCTGGCGGGAGGAGCACGTAACGACACGCCGACTGCTCGCCGAAGCCGACGGCTGGGCCGGTCAGGAGGTGGTCGATGCCTCCGGACGGTGCTACACGATCCGCCGCTGCCGGGAGACCGGGCCGGTCGGATTCTACGGTCATGTCGGACCAACCGACCGACGCACCGTCCGCTACGACACCGACTTCGAGGAGACGGTCTGCGATTGTCCGCTCCCGGAGCTGCAGGCATGGATCGTCCGTGAATATCCCCGGTCGGAGTGGTTCCGGGAGGCGTGCTGGCGCAATGCCGCCGACTTCCGGCAGGAGGTTTTCCGCTGCCGGAGTTTCGAGGAGCTGGCCCGGATGTTCCGCTGCCGACCCGAGGAGGAGCCCTCCATCCGGCGCAACATGACGCGCTTTCTCGCCGTGGCCCTCGTTGTCGGAGTGGTTATTTGGCTGCTGGCCCGCTACACATAAAGACAAAAGACATGAAAACTCGACTCTGGATTGCATCCGTTCTTCTGCTTGCAGCCACAGGCTGCGCAAGCACCCGGAAAGCCGCGGAAATCGACCCGACCTTCGTGGCCTCCGAATCGACCTGGTTGTATCGGGATGCCGAGGTGGTAAACCGCCGTCTGAAACCCCTCGAACGTCCGCAGGTGCGCTTCGAGGTCGAACACGCCATTCGGCACGCCGATTCGGTCTGGGCAGTGGTTCGCGTGACGGTTCCCCACCGCTCGATCCGCCGCGGGGAGTGTTTCAAGGCAACATGCGTCCTTCAAGCCCCCGAGGGCTTGATGGAGCTGGGTGAACTGTCGCTTGACTCGGGCCATTTCTTGCCCAATGGAGAAGGGGATGTGGATGTAGTGACCCGTCCCGGCCGGATGCAGAACCTCTATCTCTCGTGGCGCTTTGCCTGGGACGAGCGGATGCGGATGCATACCTTCATCACGGTCTTCGCCAGCCTGACCGACGGCCGCCACCTGTTTCAGTATCTGCCCCTGATGCTGCCGCTCTTTTGGAGCGACGACACGGAGGATGAGTTTTACTGGCCCCGGTCGGCCGGGATTCCCGTGGAGGTCCTGCTCGATCGGTCTCCCTTTGAAAATCGATAACCCCGCGGTTCCATGACATCCCTGCACATCCAACCCCTGCCGGACAGTACCCCCGACGTCGTCCAAAAGATCGACACGCTCAACCGCAAACTCGGATCGTTTCTCCACGCACCGCTCAATCTCAAGGAGGTGCTGCGCATGGAGCCGTTCGCTGCCGATGGGGAGGTGGTGCGGGCCGTCGCGGCGACGCTCGACGACTACGCCATTCTCCCGACCTCGCCCGCGGAGTGCGAACGCCAACGCACGACGGGTCTGCCGAAGGATTACGACATCGTGGGGTTCTGGTACTGTGTGGCGCTTCTCGCCCTTTCGGCAGAGCCGGAGGCCGTGCGTTATCTGCTCGTGCTGGCGCGTATGCTGATGGTCGAGGATCCCGCGGAACTGTTCCTGCTGCGGCGCACCGTCCGCCTGCTGGACGGATTCCCATTTCCCCACCTGCAGGAGCTCAGAAGCCGGATCGAAGCCTTCTACGACGCCGTTACGCATCGGCTGGAGGCCTTCCGGTGGCTGGAGGCCGCCGGGATCCCGTGGCCCGAGTCATACGAATGGGAGGTCATCACGCAGTTCTCCTCCGACGGCGAGCCCTATGCCGATCCGGCGGCCCCGAAGGAGGAGCGGCGCAGGCGTGTGGTGCTGACGTTCCGGCTGAACAGCCCCCGCAGCCTCTACGGCAGTTGCCGCCAGCACAACAGCTACGAGATCTCGCTCCGCAATGACGATAACACGACGCGCGGCCTGTGGAACGAAGGCCACGGCGATCTTTTCATCGAGGACCGACAGGTGATGCAGCATCGGATGTTTACGCCGCTGCATCTCCCGGAGCTGTTCGACGCGCTGGAAGGGTTCGGCATCCGGCTGGTGCGCAAGCCCGTGATGGTCTACACGAGCCAGGGGATCCGAAACGCCCATGTGAAGGTGTTCCGGATGCTCGAAGATCAGCTCGGACGCAACCCTTTGACGATCGGACAGCCCGCAGGGGAGACGCCGGACCAGCCGAAGGAGGAGAGCGATGCGGACGGCGCGTCGGCAGGAAAGAGCGGATTCCCGGAGGTCGGGCGGGCCGTGGAGGAGGCATTGGACCTGTTCAAATACGACGGCGACGTGAACGACTCGCTGGCCGAGATGCGGGAAAAATGGGGCAAGGAGATTTCGGCGCTGCACGACACCCGTTTCGACGACGTCGGAACGCAATATGCCTGCCTCCCGCACGAGGAGGGTATGGCCGCTCTCGGACAGGAGCTGACCTGCCACGGATACCGGCTCTACGACCTCGATGGCGACGATATCTACCTTCTCACGTTGCAGCCGGAAGCCCACGCCGCGGATTTCGAAAAGGCTTGCCGGAAGGCGGGTCAATATTGTCGGTTGTTGACGCAGCCGGGGCGCGCACCGGGCACTCCGGCCCGCGAGACCGACCCCGGGCGCACGATGCCCTGCGAAGAGACGTATCGTTACGACAACGGCACGCTCACTCCGCTGGGCTTCCACCTGTCGAGCGGCGACGGATTCAACGGCTCCCTCCCGGTCCCCGAAACCGGCCGCCTGGTGATGTGCGGCTTCTCGGACCGGGAGCCGGTGGCCCGGCTGCTGGAACTCGACATCGACACGCGCCGCTGCCGGGCTACCCGTATGCAGAACGTAGACCCCTGGTCGAATCTCCTCCCGTTTGGTGATGATTGGGTGCTGATCAAAGGAGGATGCGACTCGATGCGGCTGGATTTCGCCCGGCTCTGGAACCGCACGACGGGCGAAGTGCTGCGCATCCGCCCCGGAATGTTCGGCAGCGAACGGCTTGAACACATCGGACGACTGAGTGACGGCCGCGTGGTGCTGACGACGCTCCGTTCCCATGTGGGACAGGTCGTGCACTTTCCCGCGGACTTCTGGAACTTCCTCCGCACGGCCAGCCGTCCGCAAACTATGGGACCGATGCAACCCTGCGAAACACTCTATCCCGATATTCCGCCGGCACAGCCCGAATAGGAAAAGTTCTTCCAACGATTCGTCTCTGTTTTCCTCCTGTTCGATTTGTCACCGGCCTGAAGGATGAGTCCGTCAAGACCTGTCCTTCAGTCGGTTAATTATGTCGTCGCAAGCCTTAAGCACTTTTCTGTCCATACAATACTGGCTACAGATACCGACAAGGAGAGCCACGCACATGAAGGCTATGGCAGCGATACCACGCTCCGGAATGCGGAATGAGTCGTAGATTTCAGGAAACAGGAAGCACATGAGAGCTGCCACCAGCATCCATGAGACTGTGTTGACAATCATGTAGTTCCGTTTGAATTTCCTTAATCTGGTTACAGTTGAGAGGATGTTGTCCGAGCCGTATTCTATTTTTCCGAGTTTGCGGTATATGAGTGCATAACCGGTCAGCATAAGGAGATAGAATGCAGCAATCATCCCGGCGAGGCGCATGTCAAGACCTCTGATATAGGAGACTGCCAACGTGACAAGTATCGCAGCACTTACGCTAACCAAGGAGGTTCTCCTGTTTGAATCCAGCACAGAGACCTTGTTTCGGAAGACCGTTTCCATCAGTTTTCTGTTGATTATCGTCTGCTTGTCTACATCAGCCTTGAGGTGTTCATAATCCGCCTTCATCTGCGGGAGTTCATCATACCTGGATAAAATGTCATTTTGCATAGCCATTGGATTTAGATGTTCATTTTCTTTAGTTCCTCTTTAATCCTGTAGAGCTGGAAGGAGACATTCTTTACGGAAATGCCAATGACAGCTCCGATTTCTTCATAAGACAATCCTTCGAGCCACAAGAGAATCAGCGCCCGGTCAACAAGACCGAGGCGGTTAATCCTGTCATAGAGCCGTCTAACCTGGAGAGTTCTGTCACTTATTTCTCCAAAGAAATCGACATCGAAGCTTAACGGGATATGTGAAGTTTTCCACTTTTTCTTTTTTTTCAGTCCGTTCATGCAGGTATTGAGGCTGACGCGGTAGATCCAGGTTTTGAGATCGGACTCTCCTCGGAAAGAGTCATATCCTTTCCAGAGTCTGACCAGCACATCCTGAAAGAGGTCTTCGGCCTCCTCTCTGCCTCCGGCAAACATATAGCAGACGGTATAGACCACCGTTTTGTGTTTTTTGACCAATCGGGTGAATTCCAGTTCTTTCGATTCCATCATGATTTGAGATTTCTATTCTATTAGACAACCGAGTTTCTGAAAAACTATAAATTCTCGGTCATATCTATCATATTGAGGCGGTCAGACGCCGTTGTCCAAACAAATTAAAACCCTGCCAATCCAATTGATTGGCAGGGTTTTAATAATCTTTTCGTGCTTAAAATCGCACTAATATTCCTCCTCGTTGAAGAAGAAATCGTCTTTGGAGGGGTAATCGGGCCAAATATCCTCGATGGATTCGTATATTTCGCCTTCGTCTTCTATTTCCTGAAGGTTTTCGAGGACTTCGAGCGGAGCTCCCGAACGGACTGCATAGTCAATCAATTCGTCTTTGGTTGCGGGCCAGGGGGCATCTTCGAGCTTCGAGGCCAGTTCAAGCGTCCAATACATAGTTATAAAATTTTAAGTTTTTAACAATCAGCAGTTTGGTCGCTCAACAGGGCATATTGCCCTTATGATCGATTTGCAAAAGTATAAAAAAAACGAGAAAAACAAAGAAAAATTGCTGTTTCTTGAATCCGGGGATGGAAAAAACGAACAGAAATCATTCGAAACCCGAACTTTTTCAGCGGGTTCCGGAATCGAAGATTTTTCGGTAATGGGAGCGGTCGTAGATTCTCGGAGCGGGTTTTTCCCGGTTATTTCGTAGCGACGAAGAAGAGGTCGTAACAACCCTCGGCTACGGGTCCGAGGCGATAGTCCTCCATGCGGATTGAGGTTGTCAGGTCGTTGTTTTCGCGGAGAAGCCGCCGACGGTTGAGGCGGTTGAGCAGGTCGTAGGGGACCTGCAGCATCCAGCGGGGAAGCCGGTGCTGGAGGTCGAGGGGGTCGAAGCGGGTGATGCGCTCCACGCCGCGGCGGTTTTTCTCGTAATAGGCTGCGACCTGCTCGTTTCCGAAGACCCCGAGCGCTTCGACCCCGGAGAAACAACTCCCGAGGAGCTGCCGCAACTCGTCGGCGGTGTATTCGCGGACGTGCCAGGGGTTGCGTGTGAGCGACATGGGGGCATTGGGCGTGGTGACGATAAAGCGGCCTCCGGGTCGCAGCACGCGCTGGATTTCGCGGACGAACTGCCGGTCGTCGCGGATGTGCTCGATGACCTGGAACGAGATCACGCAGTCGAACGACGCCTCTGGAAACTCCAGCGGAGGAACGACGGCCTGCCGGAACTCGACATCGGACCTGTCGAGCAGTTCGTCTGCGGGCCGGTGCTTGTCGAGGGTGACGAACCGCCGGGCCTTCGGGGCCACGACTTCGATTCCGTATCCGGCCCCGGTTCCGATTTCGAGCACGTCGCCTGCGATGCGTTCCGCGGCGGCGTGATAGGCGAGCAGCGAGCGCTGGAATACGAAGTTGTCGGACGCCTCGCGGGAGACCCGTTCCGCGGTGTTGATTTTGGCCATCTTTCCGATTCTTTATAAAGTCTTGTCCTCCTTGAGTTTCGTGCCGTTAGGGCCGGTTTCGACGAGCCCGCGCTTGAGGAGCATTCCGAGCGAACGTTTGAAGATCTTCTTGCTCATGCGGGTCAAGCTCCTGACCTCTTCGGGGTCGCTGTCGTCGTTCAGGGGGATGACCCCGTTGTTTTCGCGGAGCAGGCGGAGCAGCACCTCGGCGGAGTCCTTGACCTGAGCGAGTCCGGATTGCTGGAGCGAGATATCGATGCGGTTGTCGTCGGTGATGCGTGCGACGTAGGCCGTGAGGCGGTCACCGACGGCCACGGGCTGAAAGATCTGGTTGCGGTAGATCATGCCCCAGTGGCGGTTGTTGACGACGACGCGGAATCCGATGGGGCTTTCCGATGCGACGAGGATCGTGACCTGCTCGCGGGGTTTGACGCTGATGAGTTCGTTGTTGACGAATGCCTTGAGTTTTTCGGTAGCCACGCAGCGTCCGGTGATGTCGTCTTCGTAGAGATAGACGAGGTATTCGTGTCCGACGAGGACGCCTCCCTGCTGGTTTCGGTTGGGGAGGAAGAGGTCTTTTCCGTGGAGTCCCCAGTCGAGGAATGCGCCGTGCGGGGTTTTGTCGACGACGCGCAGGAATCCGGCCTCACCGGCCTTGAGCCGCGGGGTTTCGGTGGTAGCCACGAGCCGGTCTTCGGAGTCGTGGTAGATGAAGACCTCCTTTTTGTCGCCGATTTTGTCGGAGAGTGACGTGTAACGGTTGGGCAGCAGCACCTCCTGGTGCTCCTCGTCCGCGAGGTAGATGCCGTATTCCGAGATGCGGCTGACGGTAAGGGTTTCGGTGCGTCCGGCTCTGAGCATTTCCTTGTCGAGATTGGTCCGGTGCAAAAGTACGTTTTTTTCGCGGGTTTTCAAATTTCGGGAGGGGGAAAGCTACGGATTCCGGTGCCTGGGGGTTGCTGTTTTGCGGGGAAAACCGTATCTTTACGGAGATCCGGAGCCGTTGCTTCGGACGTAAGAAAAACGACGTGCAAGATGAATTCGCGAACAGGTTTCGAATTGAGTTTTCTGCAACTGGATGCGGGTATGGTCCGTTACCGACCGCTTTCCGCGCTGGGGGAGGTGGTGGCGCGTGCTCCGGGGGATCTGGTGCTTCTTCCGGAGATGTTCGCCACGGGTTTCCGGACGGATGCCGGGGCAGTTTCGCAGCCGATGGAGGGTGAGATCGTCACCTCGATGCGGTCGTGGGCATCAGGGAGCGGGAAGGCGGTTGCGGGGAGCGTGGCGGTCCGGACGGCGGAGGGCTTCCGCAACCGGCTGATCTTCGCAGACCCTTCGGGCGAGGTGTCGTACTACGACAAACGCCACCTGTTCCGCCCGGGCGGGGAGGCGGAGGAGTTCAGCCGCGGGACGCAGCGCACGGTGATCGAATACCGGGGCGTTCGGTTTCTGCCGCTTCTCTGCTACGACCTTCGGTTTCCGGTCTGGAGCCGCTGCCGGGGCGATTACGACGTGATTCTGTGCAGTGCGGCGTGGCCCGAGTCGCGGCGCGACGTGTGGCGGACGCTGCTGTGCGCCCGGGCTTTGGAGAACCAGGCGTGGGTGGTGGGTTCGAACTTCTGCGGTGAGGATGCCGCGGGGCGTTACGGGGGCGGTTCTGCCATCATCGACTGCTTCGGGCGTTTCCGGGCGGAGGCCACGGCGACGGAGGAGACGTGCCGCACGGTTCGTTTTCTGCCGGGGGAGCAGCGGGCCTTCCGGGATCGTTTTCCGACGTGGCGCGAGGCGGACGACTTTGTGCTGACGCAATAAAATCGGAGAAAATATCGTATCTTTGCACGATTCCCCGACTCCGCGGGGCATGAAGTCTTGTGCGCGGGAGGGAAGGGGGTGTTTTTTGGATTCCGATATGGAGGAAACGATCAAGATAGAGGGCGCGCGGGTCCACAACCTGAAGAACGTGGATCTGGAGATTCCGCGCCGCAAGCTGGTGGTGATCACGGGTCTTTCGGGCTCGGGGAAGTCGTCGCTGGCCTTCGACACGATCTACGCGGAGGGGCAGCGGCGCTACATGGAGACGCTGTCGACCTACGCGCGACAGTTCGTGGGGACGATGGAGCGTCCCGAAGTGGACAAGATCACGGGATTGAGCCCGGTGGTGGCCATCGAGCAGAAGACCACGAACAAGAACCCGCGCTCGACGGTGGGGACCGTGACGGAGATCAACGACTTTCTGCGCCTGCTCTACGCGCGGGCATCGCGGGCCTACTCGCCGGTGACGGGCGAGGAGATGGTCCACTACACGGA
>CALUMM010000097.1 GCA_944321755.1 uncultured Alistipes sp. | reverse complement strand
GAAAACCTCTCGCTCATCCCCGGAAAGGCCGGAGCTGCCCCCGTGCAGAACATCGGCGCATACGGATGCGAGGCCGCCGACACGATCCGCCGCGTGGAGATGTTCTGCGTCGAGACCGCCACGATGCTCACGCTCGATGCCGCGCACTGCGCCTTCGGATACCGCGAAAGCGTCTTCAAACACGCCCTCAAGGGGCGCGTCATCATCACCGCCATCGAGCTCGAACTCTCGCGCACACCCCGGCCCCGGCTCGGGTACGGCGACGTCGAACGCGAAGTCGAGGCACGCGGCGGCGCCACGCTGCGCAACATCCGCGAGGCGGTCTGCGCCATCCGCCGCGCGAAACTCCCCGATCCGGCCGTGCTGGGGAATGCCGGGAGCTTTTTCAAGAATCCCGTCGTGGAGCCCACCGTGGCCGAGGCGCTGCTGGCCGAATACCCCGACATGCCCCACTACCCCGCTCCCGAAGGGCGCGTGAAACTGGCCGCCGGATGGCTTATCGACCGCGCCGGAATGAAGGGATACCGCGAAGGGAATGTCGGCGTACACGACCGCCAGGCTCTGGTGCTGGTCAACCACGGCGGCGCCACGGGCGGCGAGGTCCTCGCCTTCGCCCGCAAGGTCCAGCAGTGCGTCCGCGACAAGTTCGGAATCGATATCGACACCGAGGTCAACCTCTTATAAACGAAACGATGACACTGATCGAAGCCTTTCAACGCTACATCGACGAAAACAACCTCGTGACGCACGACGACCGCATTCTGCTGACCGTTTCGGGCGGCGTGGACTCGATGGTCATGCTCTCGCTCTTCGTCCGCTGCGGCTACACGGTGGGCGTGGCCCACTGCAACTTCCAGCTGCGCGGCGCCGAAAGCGACGAGGACGAAGTGCTCGTCCGGGAGGAGGCCGCCCGCTGCGGCGTGCCGTTCTACAACCAGCGTTTCGAAACCGCCGCCGAAATGGAGCGCACCGGCGAATCGATGGAGATGGCGGCCCGGCGGCTGCGCTACGCCTGGTTCGACGAGTTGAGCCGCGCGGAAGGTTACACCGCCGTGGCTATCGCCCACCACGCCGACGACTCGATCGAAACCTTCTTCATCAACCTCCTGCGCGGAACCGGCCTGCGCGGCCTGACGGGCATCTCCACCCAGGTGGGCAAGGTCGTCCGGCCGCTGTTGTTCGCCTCGCGCCGCGAGATCCTCGAATACGCCGCCGCAAACCACATCCCCTACCGCGAAGATTCGTCGAACCGTTCGACCAAGTACCTGCGCAACAAGATCCGCCTGGGGCTGATTCCCCGCATCCGCGAGATCAACCCCAAGTTCACGAGCCTGATGTGCCGCAACCTCGCCCGGCTGACCGACGCCCAGCTCTTCATCAACCACGGCATCGAGCGCATCCGCGAAACGGCCGTAACCTCCTCTGAGGGGATCGACACGATCCATCTCGACCGCATCGATCCGGCATTCCCCCGGGAATTCGTCATCTACGAGCTGCTCAATTCGGCCTACGGGTTCAAGGGCGACGTGATCGACTCGCTCTGCCACGCGCTGGAGCAGAATGCCACAGGCCGCCGATTCTATGCCCGCGACCGCGTGGCGACGATCGACCGCGGCAGGATTCTCGTGGCGCCCATCGCCCCCGAGGATGAATGTCTGACAACCGTCGAAAAGGGCACCCCGCGCAGCTACTGCGGAAATGCCGTCCTCTACTACGAATACTGCGACATCGATACGATCAAGAATTTCGGCGTCCCGGAGCAGATCGCCCAGGTCGATGCCGACCGCCTGCAGTTCCCGCTGACGCTGCGCCGCTGGAAGGAGGGCGACTGGTTCATCCCCTTCGGCATGACCGGCCGCAAGAAGGTCAGCGACTTCCTGATCGACGCCAAGGTCTCGCTGCCCGAAAAACAGCGGCAGTTCGTGCTGTTGTCGGGCGACGACATCGTCTGGCTCGTCGGCCGGAGGATCGACGACCGCTACCGCCTGACCTCCGAGACGGAGAACGTGCTGCGAATCACCAAAGAGATCGTCTGACATGGCCAAAGGGACACTGAAATTCAAGGACTCGGTCGCCGACTACGAGCGGATCACGGGCGAAATCGCCGCCCGCAGGTTCGCGGGCATCTACCTGCTCATGGGCGAGGAGAGCTACTTTATCGACGCCGTGGCCGAACAGCTCGCCGCGTCGATCCTCGACGAGGCCGCCCGGGCCTTCAACCAGATCACCGTCTACGGCCGCGATTCGGATGCCGGGCAGGTCGTGAACCTCTGCCGCCAGATGCCCATGATGGGTCAGTACCAGGTGGTCATCGTCAAGGAGGCCCAGCAGCTCAAAAACCTCGACAAGCTCTCGCTCTACACGCAGAAACCCTCCCCCACGACGATCCTCGTCATCTGCCACAAGGAGAAGAATGTCGACAAGCGTTCAGCCTTCTACAAGGGGTGTGCGGCCAACGGCGTGGTCCTCGAATCGGTGCGGCCGCGCGACTACGAGATCGCAGCGTGGCTGCAGCAGTTCATCCGCCGCCGCGGCCTGGAGATCGACCCCAAGGCGCTCTCGATGCTCACCGACCACCTCGGAACCGACATCGCAAAGATCGCCAACGAACTGCAGAAACTAACCGTCTCGCTCCCCGAGGGAACGAAACGCATTACCGACCGCGACATCGAGGCCAATATCGGCATCTCGAAGGATTTCAACAACTTCGAACTGTGCAAGGCCGTCGTCACGCGCGACATGGCCCGGGCCCTGATGATCGCCGACCACTTCGCCCGCAACCCGAAGGACAATCCGCTGCTCCTGACCGTCATGGCCCTGTTCAACCAGTTCCGCGACCTGTTCGTCGTGAACTACCTGCGCTGGCTCGCACGGCGGCGAAACCAACCCTTCCCGCCGGATCAGGAGCTGATGCGCATCCTGCGCAAGAGCAACACCTTCATCCTCGGGGAGATCAAGCAGAACGCCGCACTGTGGGACAACCGCAAGGTCTTCCAGGTGCTGGGGCTGCTGCGCGAATACGACGCCAAGAGCAAGGGAATGGGCTCGGGCGGCGCCTCGGACGGCGAGCTGCTGCGCGAACTGCTGTTGAAAATCTTCCTGCTGTGACGGACCTCTACCTCTACCAGACCGTACACGTGGCCCGCGGCCGGGCCCTTCACGTCGCGGAGCACGCCGCGGTGCTCGATGCCGCGTCGCGCGAGTGGTTCGGGCGCCCCTACACCCCTTCGCCCGGGGCGCTGCGCACCCGGATCGAAATCCTCGCCGAAACGGAGCACTATCCGACCGCCGTATCGGGATTCGTGCGCATCGAACTGCGGCCCGACGGCGAAGAGCGGCTCCTGCCTGCCGGCGTATCGCTCTACGACGGTTACGCCTACCGGAGCGTGCAGCCCGCAGCCGTGTCGGTCCGTTACGAGAACCCCTTCTCCGAGGCCCCGACCTCGGTCCGGGAGGCTGCGGCAGCCTGGGCCCGCCGGGCCGCAGAACGGGCCGGAGCCGAGGTGGCCATACGCTGCGATGCCGCGGGGATTTTCCACGAAGCCGAAGATGCCCCGCTCTTCGCCATCGTGGGGCGCACGGTGCTGGCGGCACCGGGTCCCGAAAGTGTCGAGCGGGCCATCACCCGGCGGGCCGTGCAGGCCGCCGGACTGGAGTACCGCGAAGAGCCGTTCGGGATCGGAGAACTCCGGGGAGTGCCGTCCGCAGTCACGGCCCGCGACGGGCTGTTCGGCGGACTGTTCGACGGAACGGCGGATCATGAAGGTCTCTTTGCGGGGGTGGAAAACCGCCGCATCGACGAACTCTTCTTCACGGATCATCGCGGCATCACGTCGCTGTCGCACTGCAACGGATTGCCGTTGATGACCTTCCTGGCCGAGCGGATCGCCCAAGAGTTGATGTAAAAGGCGCAGAGGGGGGGGGCCTTCGGGGCACAGCGACCCGGGAAGTCTCTTTTTCTAAAGAAAATAGAAACCGGACGGCCACACGCGGGCTTATCTTTCGGGATCCTCAAAATCCCGAAAACCATGAAAAAATACCTGATCCTCTACGCCGTGCTCGTCACGGCCGCACTTATCTTCGCCCTGCGCCACTACCGCGGCGAAAACCAACGCCTCGCCCAGAATCAGGAGGCCCTGTCCGCAGACCTCACCCACTACCGCACCCGGGCCGGAGAGGAGGCTGCCTCGGCTCAGGTCCTGCGGCTGCGCTGTGCGGAGTTCGAACGCCTCCGGGCCGAAGATGCCGCGGAGATCCGCCGCCTCGGCATCCGCCTCCGCCAGCTCGAAGCCACGGCCCGCCTCGCTTCCGCCACGCAAACCCGCTTCCAGGCCCCGCTGAAAGATACCGTTGTCGTGCGCCGCGACACCTCCGGAGTGCTCGATCCGACCGGCAGCCCGCAGCTCGACACGCTGAAAACCTTCCGCTGGCACGACCCCTGGATCCGCATCGAAGGATGCATCGCCAGGGACTCGGTCCGCTGCCGCGTGAGCAGCGTCGACACGCTCCGGCAAGTCATCCACCGCATTCCCCGCCGCTTCCTCTTCATCCGCTGGGGAACCAAGGCGCTCCGCCAGGAGATCGTCTCCTCGAACCCCCATACCCGGATCGTCTACGCCGAATACGTGCGTATCGAACGCCGAAACCGCGAATAAAACCCCGAAAACGTGCGGGGTTTGCGTTTTTTTTCTACCTTTGCCGAATATGGAGCGCACTGCAATATTCCCGGGGTCGTTCGACCCCTTCACCCGCGGACACGCCGCCCTGGTCGAGGAGGCCCTGAACCTCTTCGACCGCGTGGTGATCGGCATCGGCAACAACACCGCCAAATGCGGACTGCTGACCGTCGAAAACCGCAAACGGCTCATCGACGACATCTTCCGCCACGAACCCCGGGTCGAAGCCCGGATCTACACCGGACTCACGGGCGAATTCGCCGAAGAGGTCGGGGCCTGCGCCATCATCCGCGGCGTGCGCAACACCACCGACTTCGAGTACGAACGCACCATGGAGGCCACCAACCACCGGATCTATCCCGCACTGACCACCGTGATGCTCTTCACCCCGGCCCCCGTGGCCGACATCTCCTCGTCGACGGTCCGCGAGGTGCTCTCCTTCGGGCGCAACGTCGAGGAGTTCCTGCCCCAAGGAATCGACATAAACCAATACCTCTAAACGAACGACTATGATGGAATTCACGGCCGAAATGATTGCCGGATTTTTGGGCGGCGACGTCCTCGGCGACAAAAACGCCTCGGTACACACCGTATCCTCGATCGAGGAGGGAAAAGCCGGCTCGCTGGCCTATCTCACCAACCCCAAATACGAACCCTATCTCTACACCACGCAGGCTTCGATCGTCCTGGTCAACCGCTCGTTCGAACCCGCACAGCCCGTCTCCGCAACCCTCGTAAGAGTGGATGACGCCGCCGCCTGCGTCCTCCGGCTCCTCGAAATGTACAACGCCGCCAAGCCCCGCCGCCAGGGAATCAGCCCCCGGGCCGCCGTCTCGGAACAGGCCTCCGTCGGCGAAGAGTGCTACATCGGCGACTTCGCGGTCGTCGAAGAGGGGGTTCGGATCGGAAAAGGATGCCAGATCTATCCCCAGGTCTACCTCGGACGAGGGGTCACCGTCGGCGACAACACGACGCTCTACCCTGGCGTGAAGATCTACGAGGGGTGTACGGTGGGCGCTCGCTGCATCCTCCACGCCGGAGCCGTCATCGGCGCCGACGGCTTCGGATTCATGCCCAACGCCGCGGGCGGGTTCGACAAGATCCCCCAGTTGGGCAACGTCATCATCGAGGACGACGTCGAAATCGGCGCCAACACCTGCATCGACCGCGCCAAAACCGACTCGACCGTCATCCGCCGCGGCGTGAAACTCGACAACCTGATTCAGATCGGCCACAACGTCCAGATCGGCGAAAATACCGTCTCTTCGGCCCAGACCGGCATTGCCGGAAGTTCGCGCGTGGGGAGCAACTGCTTCTTCGGCGGACAGGTCGGCATCGCCGACCACGTGACCGTCGGCGACCGCGTCAAGGTCGGTTCCAAGAGCGGTATCGACAAGAACGTCGGCGACGATGAAATCCGGTTGGGCTACCCCGCCCTGCCCGGAATGCAGTACCACCGCTCGTCGGCCGTCTTCAAAAACCTCCCCGAACTCGTCCGCCGCGTCGCAGAACTCGAAAAACAGATCAACGAACTCAAAAAATAAGAAACCATGAAAAAAATCTTCATTCTTGCAGCCTCCGCAGCCCTGCTGGGCAGTTGCAGCCCCAAAAACCAATACGTCATCAAGGGCGAGATCGAGGGTGCGAACCCCACGGTCTACCTCTTCACCCAGGAGAACAACCTGCTGGATTCGGCAGCCGTGAAGGACGGCTCGTTCCAGATCAAGGGCATCGCCGAGGAGCCGCAGGTCGCCGTCCTGCGGGATGCCCGGGAGGAGAGTGCGACGTTCGTCGCCATGCTGCTTCTGGAGCCCGGCACGATCACCGTCAGCGATGACCCCGACAGCCCCTTCCGCAAGCGCGTGAGCGGAACCCCGGCCAATGACGCCAGCACCGCCTATGGCGATGCGGGGAACAAACTCGTCCAGGAGTACCGCGACAGCGCCACCACCGAGGAGCGCCGCACAGCCATCGAGGAGGAGTACGATGCCCTGACCCGCCAGACCGTCGACCAGAACCGCGACAACATCTTCGGCGCCCTGCTGCTGGCCCAGCAACTGGGATTCGACCTCTCGGGGCAGGAACTGCTGGATGAAATAGCCAAATTCTCGCCCGAGATGCAGCAGAACCAGATCCTCGTCGACCTCAAGGAGCGCGCCGAGGCCAAAATGAAAACCGATATCGGCCAGCCCTACATCGACGTCGTACAGCCCGATGCCGACGGCAACGAGGTGTCGTTGAAATCCGTTGTGGAGAATCCCGACAACCGGTATGTCCTGCTTGATTTCTGGGCTTCGTGGTGCGGACCCTGCATGGGCGAGGTTCCCCACCTGAAAAAGACCTACGACGAATTCCACAAGAAGGGATTCGAGATCTTCGGCGTCACCTTCGACGACAACCGCGAAGACTGGCTCGATGCCGTCAAGGAGAACAAAATGAACTGGGTGCACGTCGGCCTGCTGAACGGATTCGACAACCAGGCCGCCAAGGATTATGCCGTCAACGGCATTCCGTCGAACTTCCTGATCGACCGCGAGGGCAAGATCGTCGCCAAGAACCTGCGCGGCGAGGCCCTTTACGAGAAGATCGCCGAGCTGCTCCAGTAATCCGCATCCGGCAATCGGTTCGAGGCCCCTCCCTTCCGTCCGGCGGAGGAGGGGCCTTTGTTCCGGGTCCGGGCCGCAAATTTCCGTGTTCCGCAAAACCGTCGCAAAGGGCATGACTTCCCAGGAAAAATACCGCATCATGGGCATCGATCCCGGCACGAACTACATGGGTTACGGCGTGCTGGAGGTCGAGGGGCGCACGGTGCGCTCGGTGGTGCTGGGCGACATCGACCTGCACCGCCTGACGGACCCCTATGCCAAGCTGCGCTACATCTTCGAACGGGTGGGCGCCCTGATCGAGCAGTATGCCCCGCGGGAGGTGGCGCTCGAATCGCCCTTTTTCGGGGAGAACGTGCAGTCGATGCTCAAACTGGGGCGGGCCCAGGGCGTGGCGATGGCTGCGGCGCTGAGCCGCGACCGGGAGGTCTTCGAATACGCGCCGATGCGGATCAAACAGGCCATCACGGGTCGGGGTTCGGCCACGAAGGAGCAGGTGGCGGCGATCGTCTGCCGGATCCTTGCGATCGACCGACCGCCGCGGCGTCTCGACGCCACGGACGGCATGGCGGTAGCCCTGTGTCACTATTTCGCCACGGCGAGCCCGTTGAATGCCGCGCTGGGCGAAGAGCGGGTGAAGGGGCTCGGAGGAGGCAAGAAAGCGGTTTCAAAAGGCGGTTCGCAGAGTTGGGAGCAGTTTTTGAAGCAGCATCCCGACCGGGAGGTCAAATAGGTTGCGAAGAATGGAAGAGAATCCAGGATCGTAATCCATTCACAATCTGACCTGAAAGGAGCGCCAGCAAAAAAAGGGAAAAGATTCCGAAAATTTTTTAAAAGATTTATTTGCGAGATTCGGAATTTTGCCGTACATTTGCACTCGCAATAAAGGAAAGGCGCCGTAGCTTAATTGAATAGAGCATCTGACTACGGATCAGAAGGTTAC
>CALUMM010000096.1 GCA_944321755.1 uncultured Alistipes sp. | reverse complement strand
AAATACTTTCATCTCTGTAAGATTACCGAGTTGCGGGGGCAAAGGTAGAAATTCCCGCAGACATAACGAAGGAAAATTTCAAAAAATGCACTATCTTTGACGGAAACTAACGTTTTCACCAGCATGAAAAGGCTTTTTACCATTGCAACCATGAGTATTACGATTTGCGCCGTCACCTCGTGCGGCGGGGGGCCGAAGGGCGAAGCGCCGTGGATTGTCGACCGTTTCGACGACATCAAGGTCATCCGTTACGAGGTTCCGGGTTTCGAGGCGCTTCCGCTCGAACAGAAGGAGCTGGTCTACTACCTTTCGGAAGCTGCGAAGTGCGGCCGTGACATCCTTTTCGACCAGAACTGCGTCGTGAACCTGCCGGTGCGCCGGACCCTTGAGACGGTTTACGAAAACTACGCCGGGGACCGCACGACCGCGGAGTGGAAGGCGCTGGAGAAGTATCTCAAAAAGGTGTGGTTCGCCAACGGCATCCACCACCACTATTCGAACGACAAGTTCACGCCGGAGTTTACGGAGGGCTACCTGCTGGACGTCATCGAGACGATCCCCGAGGAGAAGTTCGGCGATCTGAACGCCCTGCGGCGGGATGTCTGCGTGGCGATCTTCGACCCGAAGGCGTACCCCACACGGCTGAACCAGCGGGCGGGCGACGACCTGCTGCTCACCTCGTCGAGCAACTACTACCGGGGCGTTTCGCAGGCCGAGGCCGAGAGTTTCTACGCCGGGATGGCAGCCGCCGACGCCAAGGACCCCGAGCCGGTCTCCTACGGGCTGAACAGCCAGCTGGCGAAGGACGATGCCGGTAAACTCGCCGAGCGGACGTGGAAGGTCGGCGGCATGTACTCGGCGGCCATCGAGCGGATCGTCTACTGGTTGGAGAAGGCCGAATCGGTAGCGCAGGAGCCGCAGAAGTCGAATATCGCGGCGCTGATCGCCTACTACCGGAGCGGCGACTTGAAGGAGTTCGACCGCTATAACATCGGCTGGGTTCGGGATACGGTTTCGAACGTCGATTTCGTGAACGGCTTCATCGAGACCTACGGCGACCCGCTGGGCTTCAAGGCGTCGTGGGAGGCGAACGTGAACTTCGTGGATTCGGCGGCCTGCCACCGCACGGAGGCGATTTCGTCGAATGCGCAGTGGTTCGAGGACCACTCGCCCGTGGACCCGCAGTACCGCAAGAAGGAGGTGAAGGGCGTTTCGGCCAAGGTCATCACCGTGGCGATGCTGGGCGGCGACTGCTACCCCTCGACACCGATCGGCATCAACCTCCCGAACGCCGACTGGATCCGCAAGGAGTACGGCTCGAAATCGGTCACGATCGACAATATCACCTATGCCTACGACCAGGCGGCGCACGGCAACGGCTTCAACGAGGAGTTTGTGCTGCGGGCCGAGGACCGCGAGCGGATGGACAAGTACGGGAAGCTGGCCGACGACCTCCATACGGACCTGCACGAGTGCCTGGGGCATGGCTCGGGACAGCTGGCGCCGGGCGTGACGGGCTCGGAGCTGCGCAGCTATGGCTCGACGCTGGAGGAGGCGCGTGCCGACCTCTTCGGGCTCTACTACCTGGGCGATGCGAAACTCGTCGAGCTGGGACTCGTTCCGTCGTTCGACGTGGCGAAGGCCGGCTATGCGGACTATGTGATGAACGGCCTGATGACGCAACTGGCGCGCATCGAGCCGGGCAAGAACATCGAGGAGTCGCACATGCGCAACCGCAAACTGATTGCGGAGTGGTGCTACGAGCGCGGCAAGGCCGACAAGGTGATCGAGCTGGTGAAGGAGAACGGCAAGACCTACGTGGTGGTGAACGACTTCGAGAAGCTGCGCGGGCTCTTCGGGGAGTTGCTCCGCGAGGTGCAGCGCATCAAGTCGGAGGGAGACTACGAAGCGGGCAAGGAGCTCGTGGAGCGCTACGGCATGCAAGTGGACCCGACGCTTCACAACGAGGTGCTGGAGCGCTACGCGGCTCTGAACATCGAGCCTTACGGCGGTTTCGTGAATCCGGAGTACGAACTCGTCGAGCAGGACGGCAAGGTGGTCGACGTGAAGATCAGCTACCCGGCCAACTACGTCGAACAGATGCTCCATTACTCGAAGGATTACTCCTACCTGCCGAACGTCAACTGACGCGGCACGCGAAGAACGACAAAAGGGCTGTGCGGATGCACGGCCCTTTTTTGTGCCTGGAAGCCTGTTCGGAAGCCTGTTCGGAAGCCTGCCCGGAGGTCTGCCCGAAGATCTGTCCGAAAACCTGTTCCTCCGGGGATTGCCGACTCGGGGACCTCCTCTCCACAAAAAAGGACGCACCCTTGTAAATAAGGAGTGCGTCCCGGTTGTTCCGATCTCCGGAAGCCTTACTCGGCGACCTCTTCGAACTGGTCCTTGCCGACGCCGCAGACGGGGCAAACCCAATCTTCGGGAATCTCTTCGAAAGCCGTTCCGGGGGCAATGCCACCGTCGGGATCGCCGACTGCCGGGTCGTAAACCCAGTCGCAGACTACACAACGATACTTTTTCATCTCTGTTTCGGTTTTAATGGTGAATAATGGTGTGGATATGCAAATAGATTGCCGGGGGATTACTCCGGCCGGTTTTCGGTAGCTTCGCCCGCCGCTTCCCGGTACTTTTCATCTTCATTCCGGCTGTTTCCCGGCTCCGGGACCTTCTGTTCCGGTTCCGGGAGTTTCTGTCCCGCCTCCTCTTCCTCGTCGACCTCATCGTCGTCGGGGCGGTTTCCGCCGGGCGGGGTGAGCTCGGCGACCAGCCGGTCGGCATCGGCGCACGAGACGTAGAGCCGGTCGTCGTAAATATCGGTGATCTCGACGAAATTGCGCCACTCCGAGGCGTAAATCCTCACGCGGTCGAGCCTCCGCAGGTCGATGAAGTGCCCGTAGTATCCGAAGAATCCGTAGCCTCCGAAGATGGGCAGGAACCACTTCATGCGGCGTTTCTCGACGCGGCGGACGGAGGCGATTTCGTCGCGGCGGATCTCGGTGATGTCCAACAGGCAGCGCACCTCGATGCGATCGTCCGAGACGACGATTTTGCGGGGAATCGAGAGGGCCATCAGGGCGATCAGGGCGACGATGAACGAAGTGAACCACGCCGAGAGATAACCCCCTTCGTAGAGGTGGTAGAGCGCCCAGCCCAGCAGTGCGAAGACGGCCAGGTAGATGATCGACACGTAGATCGTGCGGCGGGGAAAACGGTATTTGTAGACGCTCTGCATCGGCTGGTTTGCGAATGGTTGGTATTCGGGCTTTGTCCGGTCGGGTTTATTCCGCCTGTTCGGGGGCCCGGTCATCAGCTGCGGTTTCTGCAGCTTCTGCGGCGGCCTCCTGGCGGGCGGTGAGGATGGCCTCGGCGATGGCGAAATCCTCGGGGGTGGTGAGCTTGAGGTTGCTGCGTTCGCCCGGTACGAGCGAGACGGGGTAGCCGGCGGCTTCCACGACCGAGGCGTCGTCGGTGAAACTGCTCCGATACTCAACGCCGTAGGCTTCGCGCAGGAGCCAGCTCCGGAAGATCTGCGGGGTCTGTACGATGCGCAGACGGCTGCGGTCTACGGGGTGCGAACGGGGATCCGCAGCCTGTTCCGATCCGGCCTCCACCTCGCGGAACGAATCGACGGGCTCCACGACGGGAATGGCGGCTCCGTACCGGGCTGCGGCTTCGACCACGCGGCGGATCATCTCCACCGTGCCGAGCGGGCGCACGCCGTCCTGCACGGCAATCAGGTCGGGATCGCTCTGCAGGGCCTGCAGGCCGCAGCGCACCGAGTCGAAACGCTCGGCGCCACCCGCCACGATGCGGTGGGGCGCGACGTCGAAACGGGCCTTGAGGTTCTCCCAGAAGGGAATGTGCCGTTCGGGGAGTACGACGACGATCTCGGCTCCGGGCAGCGCTGCGGCGAACGTCCCGATCGTGCGGGCCAGCACGGGCTCTCCGCCCAGCAGGCGGAACTGCTTGGGAAGTCCCTCACCCATGCGACGGCCGCTGCCTCCGGCCACAATGATCACTGCGGTGCGTTCCATAAGCGGACTATTCCTGACTTTCGGCAACCGGGGCTGCGGCGGCATCGGGCAACACGAGCGAGTCGAGCTGGGTGATCCGCTCTTCGGGTTTCACGTCGCCGTTGAGTTCGGCCATGATGCGGTCGCGGACGAATTCGAACAGGGCGCGGTTCTCCTTCGAGATGGGCTCGGCGGGTTCCGAGGGGATCTTCAGCGGGTCGATGGGCGTGCCGTTTTTCCAGACGCGGTAGTCGAGGTGGGGCCCCGTCGAGGCGCCTGTCGATCCGACGTAGCCGATCAACTGCCCCTGCGAGACGCGCGTCCCCTTCGAAATGCCCTTGGCATATCCGCTCAGGTGGAGATAACCGGTCTGGAGGTTTCCCGGATGCTTGATCTTGAGGGTGTTGCCGCCACCGCCTCCCCAGCCCTTGAAGATCACCACGCCGTCAGCCACGGCGTGTACGGGGGTACCCTTCGGCGCGGCGTAGTCGACGCCGGTATGGGGGCGGTAAACCTTGTAAATGGGGTGCTTGCGGGCATAGGTGAATCGCGAGCTGATGCGCGAATACTTCAACGGGGCCTTGAGCATCTGTTTGCGGAGGCTTCCGCCGTCGGCCTCCCAGTATTGGATCTTGCCGCCCTGGCGGAACGGGATGGCGTAGAACTCCTTGCCACTCTGGACGAATTTCGCGCCCCAGATGCGTCCGATGCCGACCGAAACGGTGTCATCGATGAATCGTTCGTCGTAGATCACCGTGAAACTGTCGCCCTTCTGGATGCCGAAGAAGTCGACCGTCCACTGGTAGATGTCCTCCATTTCGGCGGCCAGGGCGAATGGGAGCTCCTGCTCCATGATGGCGCCCCAGAGCGAGGAGTTGATCACGGCGCTCTTCTTCGTGCGGCGCAGGGTGTACTCCTTGCAGTCCTTGCGCACGGAGACCGAATCGTTGTCGTGGAATCCGAAGACGACGTAGTCGGTCACGGAGGTTTCGTAGACGAGCCAGTCGAGGTGGGGGGCATAGAGCGAGTCTTCGTGGATGAAGGCCGTGTACTTGTGTCCGGCGCGGATGTTGCGCAGGGGGAATGTCTCCCGGGCGGCTTTGTCGAGCCGGTCGACGACCGCGGCCGAGACTCCGAAGCGGTTGAGGATTCCGCCCATGGTCTCTCCGCTGCCGACTTCACCGGTTTCGGTCCGGTAGTTGTCGGCATCGATTCCGTAGAGGAGGTTTCGGGGTCCGGCCGTTTCGGCGTTATCGTTGTCGGTGGCGGCGTTTCGGCCGCAGGCGGCGGCTCCGAGCAGGAGCAGCGCACACAGGTAAGTTTTCGGATTTTTCATAGCTACGGGCAAAGATACGAAAAAAAACGGATTGCGGAGAGTCGCCGCCGGGGTTTTCGCGGGGGAGGGATTGCGAACCGCCTTCTGAAGCCCGGAGTGCGGGGATTTGCGGATGTTTTTGTCTTTTAGGGACTCGGGAATGGCCTGTTTTGCGGGGGAAATCCAGATTTGCGGCGTTAGGTTTGGCGGTCCGGATAATAATTCCTATCTTTGAAAGTTATCTGTTCAAACCGGTAGAAAGATGCTCAAATGCCTGCTCGCGCCTGCGGCTTTTCTCTATAAGATGGGGGTGACATTCCGTCACCGCCTCTTCGACTGGGGGCTGCTCAAGAGCGAGAAGTTCGACATCCCGATCATCTGCATCGGCAACATCACCGTGGGCGGAACGGGCAAGACCCCGATGGCGGAGATGGTGATCGCCTACATGTCGCAGATGCACCGTGTGGCGCTGCTTTCGCGGGGCTACGGACGCCGTACCAAGGGCTATCTGGAGGTGCGTAGTGATGCGCATTACCGGGATGTGGGCGACGAGCCGCTGCAAATCAAACTCAAGTTCCCGGAAACGGTGGTCGTGGTGTGCGAGAAACGCGCGGAGGGGATCCGCCGCCTGCGCGCCGAGCACCCCGAAGTGGACCTGATCATCATGGACGACGGATTCCAGCACCGCTACGTGGAGCCGAAGATCAATGTCGTGATGATCGATGCCACGCGCCCCGTTCAGCATGACCGGATGCTTCCGGTGGGTACGCTGCGCGACCTCCCGGAGGAGCTGCACCGGGCGCACTATTTCGTGGTGACGAAGTGCCCCGAACACATGGCGCCGATCGACCGCCGGATCCTGCGCAAGGTGCTGATCCAGGTGGCCTACCAGCGGGTCTACTTCACGCGCTTCGAGAGTTTCATGCCCCAGCCGCTCTACGCGGACGAGGCGGCGGATGCGCCGTTGACCTCGGGCCGAGAGGTGATTGCCCTGTCGGGAATCGGGAATCCGGGGCCGTTCCTGCAGTCGCTGCGCGAACGCTATAAGGTGGTGGCTGAAATGACGCTGGATGACCACCACGTCTACAAGGTCCGCGACATGAATGCCCTGAAGGTGCTGTTGGAGAGGCACCCCGGAGCGGTGATCGTCACCACGGAGAAGGATGCCGTAAAAATGACCAACCGGGCGAAAATCCCGTCGGAAATCCGTCGGGCGCTCTACTACCAACCGATCAATATTTCATTCATAGAGGATTCGGCAACGGATTTTCTGCAAAAACTGGAAGAAGATGTTAGAGGAAATTAAACGAACCGCCGCCTTTATCAAGGCGCAGACAGAAGATTTTGCTCCCGAGGTGGGAATCGTGCTGGGAACCGGTCTGGGCGGCTTTGCCGACGGAATCGAGGCGGTCCATACGTTGGAGTACAAGGATATCCCGGGTTTTCCGGTTTCGACGGTCGAGGGCCACAAGGGGCGCCTGATCTTCGGGCGGGTCGCAGGCCGCAAGGTCGTAGCCATGCAGGGCCGTTTCCACTACTACGAGGGTTATACGATGCAGCAGGTGACCTTCCCGATCCGGGTGATGCAGCAGCTGGGCATCCGCTACCTCTTCGTGTCGAACGCTTCGGGCGGAATCAACACCTCGTTCCGGGTGGGTGACCTGATGGTCATCACGGACCATATCAACCTGATGCCCAACCCGCTTATCGGACGGAACATCGCCGAACTGGGCCCCCGCTTCCCGGACATGCACAACTGCTACGACAAGGAGCTGATCGCCGCGGCGACGCGGATTGCCGAGGAGGAGGGGATCAAACTGCAGTACGGCGTCTATGTGGGCGGAACGGGCCCGACGTTCGAGACGCAGGCCGAATACCGCTATTTCAAGGCCATCGGTGGCGATGCGGCGGGCATGTCGACGGTCCCGGAGGTGATTGTGGCACGACATATGTCGATTCCGGTCTTCGGGGTCTCGGTGATCACGAACTGCGGGCTTTCGGACGAGGTGGGCGACCACGAGGACGTGCAGCTTCAGGGCCGAAAGGCCGGCGTGAAGATGGAGCGGCTCTTCAAACGGATGATCGAAAATCTGAAATAAGAGAATGGTAAACAAGGTGATTTTGATCGGCAACGTGGGCATGGACCCGGAGGTCCGCACGTTGGAAGGCGGGGCGAAGGTGGCCCGCGTGCGTCTGGCGACGACCGAACGGTTGTACGACCGTCAGTCGAACGAGACGAAGGAACACACCGAATGGCATACGATCACGCTGTGGCGGGGTCTGGCGGATGTGGTTGACCGTTACGTGCGCAAGGGGACGCAGATCTATGTCGAAGGGCGTCTGCGCACCCGGGAGTGGATGGACAAGGACAACAACAAGCGCTATACGACGGAGATTCTGGCCGATACGATGAATCTGCTGGGCCGCCGTTCGGACAATCCGGCGTCGGATGGCGCTCCGGCTCCGGGCTACGGTGCGCAGCCGCAGGGCGGCTATCAGCAGGGGGGCTACCAGCAGGGCAGTTACCAGCAGGGAGGCTATCAGCAGGGGGGTGCTCCGGCGGGCGGTTTCTCGCAACCGCAACCGCAGGCACAGCCCCAGCCGCAGCAGCCGGTCACGCCTCCGGCGGATGATCCGGACGACCTGCCGTTCTGACGGGGGGGCCTCCGGGGTTTGTTCTGACGGGCGGTCCTTCCGGGGTTTGTTCTGACGGGCGGCCCGTCCGGGGCTTGTTCTGACGGGGCCTCCGGGGTTTGTTCTGACGGGCGGTCCTTCCGGGGTTTGTTCTGACGGACGGCCCGTCCGGGGTTTGTTCTGACGGGCGGCCCGTCCGGGGCTTGTTCTGACGGGCGATCCCTCCGGGGCTGGTTCCGACGGGCTTTCATCCATGG
>CALUMM010000095.1 GCA_944321755.1 uncultured Alistipes sp. | reverse complement strand
GAGGAGGACCAGGAGGAGCTGAAGCAGTTCGCCGCGGGGATCCTCGAACGCTTCTACAACCCCTACATCAAGCACATGCTGCGTTCGATCTCGCTGAACTCCCTGTCGAAGTGGGAGGCGCGCAACTATCCGACCGTGAAGGACAACTGGTTCAAGGCCGGGAAACTGGCCGCACGCGAGTGCTTCACCTTTGCGGCGCTGATGTCGCTGTACGGCCCGAAGAGCGGTTTCGAGCCCGACGACACGAAGGAGTTTGTCGACTACATCCGCACGAACTGGAATTCGGAGGACCTCGTGGGTACGATCTCGAAGATTGTGCGCGAGAGCGGCATCTTCACGGTGGATTTCTCGGAGGTTCCGGGCTTCGTGGAGGCTGTTGCGGGCTATGTGGGTGACATCGAGGCGCTGGGCATGAAGGGCGCGCTGGACAAGTTTTTGACGAAATAGTATTTTTCCCGAAAAGGCGGAGCGGACGGGCCGGAAGCCGGATGACGGAGGGCCGGAGGGTCCGGCTCCGCTTTTTTCAGACCACAGGAGTTTATGAAACGATTCTTGAAAATCAATGCCGCGGACAACGTGGCCGTGGCGCTGACCGATCTCGCTGCGGGCGAGCGCGTGGAGATCGACGGCGGGGTGGTGACGTTGCGTGAGGCGGTGGCCCGGGGGCACAAGTTCGCCTTGCGGGACCTCACCGAAGGGGAGAACGTCATCAAGTACGGCTATCCGATCGGGCATGTCACGACGGATGTGGCGGCCGGGACGTGGATCCATTCGCACAACCTGAAAACCAACCTGCACGACGACCTCACCTACACCTATACGCCGCGGGTCTATCCGCTCGACATTCCGAAGCGCGATGTCACGGTGCAGGGCTACCTGCGCCGCAACGGGCAGATGGGCATCCGCAACGAACTGTGGATCGTGCCGTCGGTGGGGTGCGTGAACGGGCAGGCGCAGGCCATTGCCGAGCGGGTGCGCCGCGAGTGCGACTGCTCGCATCTGGACGACGTGCGCGTCTATACGCACAACTACGGCTGTTCGCAGCTGGGCGACGACCATGCCAATACGCGGCGGGCGCTGGCCGCACTGGTCAAGCATCCGAATGCGGGTGCGGTGCTGGTGCTGGGGCTCGGCTGCGAGAACAACCAGGTGGCGGCCCTCAAGGAGGAGATCGGCACATGGGACGACGAGCGCGTGAAGTTTCTTATCGCGCAGGAGGTCGAGGACGAGATCGAGACGGGTTTCGAGATCTGCCGCGAGTTGGTTGAACGCACGAAATCCGATCGTCGCCAGCCGCTGCCGCTGTCTTACCTCAAGGTGGGGTTGAAGTGCGGCGGTTCGGACGGCTTTTCGGGCATCACGGCCAACCCGCTGGTGGGGTTGTTCTCCGACTGGCTGATTGCCCAGGGCGGCACGACCGTCCTGACGGAGGTCCCGGAGATGTTCGGCGCCGAGACAATCCTGATGGACCGTGCCACGGATTGCGGAATTTTCGACCGCACGGTGCATCTGATCAACGACTTCAAGGGCTACTTCCGCAAGTACGACCAGCCGATCTACGAAAACCCCTCGCCGGGGAACAAGAAGGGCGGCATCACGACCCTCGAAGAGAAGTCGCTGGGGTGTGTGCAGAAGGGCGGGGCGCAGCCCGTGGTCGACGTGCTGGGCTATGCGCAGCCGATCGTGAAGCAGGGATTGAACCTGCTGCAGGCCCCGGGCAACGACCTGGTGGCTGCCTCGGCGCTGGCCCTGTCGGGGTGTCAGCTGGTGTTGTTCACCACGGGGCGCGGCACGCCCTTCGGGTCGTTCGTCCCGACGATGAAGATCGCCACCAACACGCCGCTGTCGCAGTTCAAGGCCAACTGGATCGACTTCAACGCCGGGACGCTCGTCGAGGACGAGGAGCCGCACGCCGTGCTGGAGCGGCTGATCGGGAAGATCCTCGCCACGGCCGACGGCGAACCGTTGAAACACGAGCGCACGGGCTTCAAGGAGATTGCCATCTTTAAGAGTGGCGTAACGCTGTAAGAGGCCGGAGTTCGGATTCGACCGTTATCGGGCTCTTCCCGGTTGCAGCCCGCCGCCTGCGGCGTCGTTTGCAGATCGGATCCAAGCCTGGTCGGTGAATTGGCCCGAGTGTAGTCCTTTCGACTGTCCGGCTTTTCCGACGGTTGCAGCCCGCCGCCTACGGCGTCGTTTACAGATCTGACCCTCCCCCAAACCCCCTCCTCGGAGGGGGTTTGAGTTTAAACGGGGCTTGAAGAGTGCTGAAAGACAAATCAATTACATTCAAATGTTATGAAACATCTTGTTTGGGGAATTCTCTGCTCCCTTTTCGCGGTCCGGGCCTTTGCCGGGGAGCCCGTCTATACGGTCGACTGCAACGGCGGGGGCGATTTCCGCACCGTGCAGGCGTGCTTCGACGCCCTGCCCTCGAAACCCGACGGCTGGCGCACCGTCCGCATCCTGCCCGGCACGTACCGCGAGAAGGTGACGTTGGATGTCTACAAGGATCGCGTGCGGATCGTCGGTGCGGGCGGGGCCGAAAAGGTCCGCATCGTCTGGAACGACCACTCCGGAAAGGTCGTCGACGGCCACGAAATGACCACCTACGACACCTGGACGATGTCGATCCAGGCCGACGACGTGGTGCTGGAGGGCGTCACCGTCGAGAACGATGCCGGGCGTGTTGGGCAGGCCGTGGCACTCGAAACCCGCGGCGACCGCATCTGGATCGACGGCTGCCGTTTGGTTGGCGATCAGGACACCTTCTTCACGAAGGGGTATGTCTCGCGCATCTACGTCACGGATTCCTGGATCGAGGGAACGACTGATTTCATCTTTGGCCCGTCGATCGTCCTCTTCGATCGCTGCCGGATTCACGCCAAGGCCGACAGTTTCCTGACCGCCGCGTCGACCACCGAGCGCAACCTGTACGGTTACGTCTTCCGCGACTGCCGCGTGACCGTGGCCGACGGCGTGACGCTGGTTTACCTCGGGCGTCCGTGGAAATCCACGGCCCGCACGGTGTGGATTCGCTGCGATCTGCCGGCGGCGATCCGCCCCGAAGGGTGGCGCGACTGGCACGATTCGGCCCGCAAGGGCGATGTCTATTACGCCGAATACGGTTGTACGGGGCCGGGGGCCGACCGCTCGGGGCGTGTGGCGTGGTCGCGGGAGTTGACCGATGATGAAGCTGCGGCCTGTACGCCGGAGCGGATCTTCGCCCGGAAGACCGGTTCGGAGGCTTTTCGTGATGATTGGCTGCCTGCGGAGGCGCTTCCGGAGAAAGGCAGGGATGCCGGGGCGCTGCAATGACCGCTGGCCGGGGATGCCGAGAAAAAGGACCGGTCCTTCCGAACTGCGGAGGGGCCGGTCGCTTGTATGGAGGGGCGGATCTCTACGCCTTTTCGCGGATGGTCCGCAGGCGGTGGGTCATGAGGTATTGCAGGACGCCCCGCAGGAACATGTAGAGCGTGAAGGCCAGCCAGAGGGCGTTGTTGCCGATCCACGGCCGCAGGGTGTAGAAGAGGACGAAATAGGCGGCCGTGGCTCCGAACATCGAGTTGCGCATGACGCGCGTCTCGGTGGCGCCGACCATGATGCCGTCCATGATGAAGGGCATGGCCGAGGCGATGGGGATCAGGATGATCCAGACGATGTAACGCCCGGCGAGTTCGATGATCTGCGCGGCGTTCGGCGCCGTGTGGTCGACGAAGAGCCCCACCAGGTCGCGCCACCACACGAGGTAGATCCCCACGAAGAGGAGCGATACGAGCGTGCCCCAAAGCAGACAGCGGTGCAGGCACTCGCCGAGCGACCGGCGGTCGCGGGCCCCGATGAAGCGTCCCGTGAGGGCCTCGGCGGCGTAGGCGAAGCCGTCGTTCATGTAGGAGAAGAGGGTGAAGAGCTCCAGCAGCAGGGCGTTCACGGCCAGCAGCGTGCGGTCCTCCATGCGGGCCGAGGCGCCGGTGAAGAAGGTATAGACGGCCACGATGCAGAGTGTGCGCAGGATGATGTCGCGGTTGATCACGAAAAAGCGCCGCAGGGGCTGCACGTCCAGCACCTCCGACCAGCGGATCGAGGTCAGCAGCGGCCGGTACTTCACGACGAGCAGCAGTGAGGCCAGCCCCACGCCGCACCACTGTGCCACGACCGAGGCCCAGGCGATGCCGACGATCCCGAGGTCGAGCCCGAATGCGAAGGCGAGGCTGCACGTGAGGTGGATCAGGTTGACCGTGACGGCCGTGATCATCGGGAAGAGGGCGTTCTGCATACCGGTGAACCAGCCGTTGAAGCCGAAGAGGAGGATGCCGGCCGGCACGGCCCAGATGCGGGTGTAGAAGTATTCGCGGGTCATCTCACCGCCGTTCATGGCCCAGAGGGCCAGTTCGCCCAGCGGGTACTGGAGCAGGAGCATCACGCAGCCCATGACCCCCGCTACGGACAGGGCCCGGGCCAGCATGTTGGTGCATTCGCGGTAGTTCCCGGCGCCGAAGGCCTGGGCCGTGAGGCCGCTGGTCCCCATGCGCACGAACGAGCAGTTCCAGTAGATGAAGTTGAAGATCGACACGCCGATGGCCAAGGCGCCGATCGTCGCGGCGGAGTCCTCACCCCAGTGTCCGGCAATGGCCGTCGAGACGATGCCCATGAGCGGCACGGTGATGTTCGAGACGATATTCGGGAGCGCCAGGCGCAGTATTTCGCGGTTCATTCGCTTCATGACGGGTGCAAAGATAAGGCAAAAGCGGCGATTTTCAGGTTCCGAAAGGCTTTTTCTCGATTTCGGGCACGCAATGTGATGGAATCCGGAAAAATGGATTACCTTTGCCGCGCAAATTCATCTTATAGAAGATACGAACATGAAAGATTCGAAAAACGACTCGACGCCGGTGCTCGAACGCTTCGCCCGCGACAAGCGCAAACGCACCGTGATCGCTACGGCGGAGCGTGTCGAGCGTCGCCCGCGTTTGCAGCGTGACGCTGCCGATTCGGAGCAACCGTCCCATCCGTACCGTCCCGAATCCCGGGCGTCGTACAATCCCAATTTCACGGCCGAAAACCGGCCCCGTTTCGAACACCCCCGCCCCGACGACGGAGAGCGTCCGCACCGTCCCTACGGCGATTCCGATAACCGCTTCAACCGCGAGGAGCGCCCGCGGCGTGCTTACGGCGATTCCGACAACCGCTTCAACCGCGAGGAGCGCCCGCAACGCAATAACGGCGAGCGTGAATATCGATACGGCCGTTACGGCGACGAGGAGCGTCCGCAGCGTGCGTATGGCGATCGTCCGCGTCGCGACAGCGGGGATCGTCCGCAGCGGAGCGCTGCAACCCGCGGTCCGAAACCCGCTTACGGTGAAAAACGAACCGGGAAATTCGATGACCGCAAGGGCCCGAAGGGCAGCAAGTTCGCTGCAAAGGGTGCCGAGGGCCGCACCTCCGACAAACGCTCCCGCAAGGGTGCCGACAAGCCGGTTTCCTATCCGAAATACGATCCGGCGGTGCAGACCGGCGAGATGCGTCTGAACCGTTTTATCGCCCAGTCGGGCATCTGCTCGCGGCGTGAGGCCGACGACTTCATCACGGCGGGCGTGGTAACGGTGAACGGCAAGGTCGTGACCGAACTCGGCACGAAGGTCCTCCCGACCGACGAGGTACGTTTCAATGACGAACCCGTTCACGGCGAGAAGAAGGTTTACCTGGTGCTGAACAAGCCGAAGGGTTACGTGACGTCGCTCGATGATCCGCACGCCGGGAAGACGGTGATGGAACTGGTCAAGGGGGCCTGCACGGAGCGCATCTATCCCGTGGGGCGCCTGGACAAGAACAGCCTCGGGCTGCTGCTCTTCACCAACGACGGCGACCTGACCAAGCAGCTCACGCACCCCTCCTACCAGAAGAAGAAGATCTACCAGGTGACGCTCGACAAGCCGCTGACCCGGGCCGACATGGACCGCATCGCCGAGGGCATCACGCTCGAAGACGGCGAAATCTTCGCCGACGAGATCTCCTACGTCAAGGAGAACAAGCAGGAGGTCGGCATCGAGATCCACTCGGGCCGCAACCGCATTGTGCGCCGCATCTTCGAGTTCCTGGGTTACACCGTCACGAAACTCGACCGTGTTTACTACGCCGGTCTGACGAAGAAGAACCTCAAGCGCGGGGCGTGGCGTTTCCTCACCCGCGAGGAGGTCGAGCGCCTCAAGTCCGGACTCTACGAGTAGGGCGGGGCGCCGGACTGAACAGGGGGGCTGAACCGGGAAGCTGAACAAGAGGAGCTGAACCGGGGAGGCTGAACAAGAGGAGCTGAATCGGGGAGGGGCTGAACAAGGGGTCTCCCTGGCGGCGGAATGACGCCTCCCCGTCGTTCGGAATAATGAAAAAACCCGATACGGATTTCCGTATCGGGTTTTTTCGTGCGTTCGGCAGAACGGCAGAACGGGCTGAGGCCGGGGTCTGACATTCAGCGGGGCTACTCTACCTTGAGGGCCCGTTCGATGGCCAGCAGCATGTAGCGGTAGTGGTTCTTCATGCGCTCCGAGGCGCCGGTCCGGAGAGCCTGCCGGTAGCTCTGCTGCATCTTGAGCAGCAGTTCGTAGTGGTTGTAATCCGTCGATGGCTGGACCCGGAAGGCGATCGACCGCATGGGCCGCACCCCTTCGATCTCCTCCGGACTGCGCCCCGACAACGTGCGTTGCAGGTGCGATTCGCGGACAAGCCGGGCCTTGTCGAGCGCCGGACCGAACTCCGGGGTAAATCCCGAAGCGGAGGCGGGTTCGGAAGCCGGATCGGGTGTCGGATCGGCGAATGCCGCCACCCGTTTGCGGGTCTGCTCCAGCACCCCGGCCTTCCGGATGACGTCGATCAGCAGGCGCCGCTGCATGGCGAGGTTCGCCTCGGTGGACTCCCGCCCTGCGGCCACGTCCCGCAGGATATAGTCGTACAACTCCTGCATCGCTTCGCGCTGCGTGTAGGGATCCTCCGATTTCGAGGCGCTCAGGTCCAGCGTCGAGAGGCTCTTGAAGACCACCTCGCTGAGCATGTCCTGGCAGTATTCGCCCAGCGACACCACCTCGATCACATCCTCGTTCAGCCGGTGGTTGTCGAGCCACGACATCTCCTCCAGCTGTTCGAGCATGTAGCGCAGGGCCCGGCGCTGGCGTTCGCGCGGCACCGCGGTGTAGGTCGGAAGCGGGTCGTTTTCGTACTTCTCGTTGAGGTAGATGCCCCCGAGGTTGGCCGAGACGCTTACGAACGAGTAGTAGAGCTGGTTCATCACGCTGGCCTGCACGAGCGAACGGAACGTATAGTCCTTGTCCTCCGTGCCGATCCACTCGTCGGCGTGCCGCATGACGTAGGCGTAGTTGGCAAACTCCCAGGCGGAGGTGCGGACCGGGTCGTCGCCCAGGTTGTAGGGCATGGCCCGCGGGTCGAGAGCCACGGCCACCGGAGTCGGCGTGTAGAGGTACATCGGGTCGCCGCGGTGGAGGGCGATCCGCCGGTCGAGTTCCGGGATCTCCGCCTCGGGGGTTGCAGCCCCTGCGACCGGACGGTAGAGCCAGTCGACGACGTATTCATCATAAACGCCCGGGCGTTCCTGCATCAGTACTACGCCTCGCTCCTTGTCTCCGGGCTGTGCGACGAAGTTGTAGGGCAGGGCATCCATGATCGAGGCCGAGATGCCGTAACGTTGGGTGAACGACGGCGAACGCAGCGAATCGGTCGGTACGGCCTGCGATCCGGCGTAGTTCACGGCCAGGCCCAGGCAGGCTCCCGTGTGGCGGGCCACGTCGGCGGCCAGTGCCCGGGCGAAGAGCGCAGGCGAGAGTTTCACGCTTCGCGCTTCGGGTTCGGCAGCCCCCAACTGTACGAAGAGATCGGTCCGGATCCGGGTTGCGACGTTGTGCGGGATGCAGATCGTGGCGCTCAGGATTTCGCCGCTGCGCGGGTCGACGCGCGTGCTGCTCGACAGGCTCTCGCCCATCGTGCAGGCGTACTTGATGCACGAGAATCGGATGTTGTTGGGATCGAACGACGGGTCATCCTTCGGGTAGGGCCGCACCTGCACGACATCCCGGTACCCGATCTTCTCGAAGGCGGCATTCCAGCTCAGCACCCCCTTGCGGATGGCGTCGTACCACCCCGCGGGGAAGGTGTCGTCGACGTAGAAGACGATCGGGCGTGCGGGGAGGGTGGGCTTCCCGGCGGCAAAGGCTTCGGGATCGGCGGGCTGGAGGTCCCAGCGGCAGGCGTAGTAGACCTCCCGGGCCTGCTG
>CALUMM010000094.1 GCA_944321755.1 uncultured Alistipes sp. | reverse complement strand
AACTACCCCCACTGCTGGCGTACGGACAAACCCGTGCTCTACTACCCGCTCGACTCGTGGTTCATCCGCACCACGGCCTGCAAGGAGCGCATGATCGAACTGAACCGCACGATCCGCTGGAAACCCGAATCGACCGGTACGGGACGCTTCGGCAAGTGGCTCGAAAACCTCAACGACTGGAACCTCTCGCGTTCGCGCTTCTGGGGCACCCCGCTCCCGATCTGGGCCACCGAGGACCGTTCGGAGCTGAAGTGCATCGGGTCGGTCGAGGAGCTCATGGCCGAAATCGAAAAGGCCATCGCCGCGGGTGTGATGCAGCACAACCCTTATGAAAATTTCAAGGTCGGCGACATGTCGAAGGAGAACTACTCCACGGACCGTATCGACCTGCACCGTCCCTACGTCGATTCGATCGTCCTCGTCTCGTCGAAGGGCGAGCCCATGCGCCGCGAACCCGACCTGATCGACGTCTGGTTCGATTCGGGCGCCATGCCCTACGCCCAGGTTCACTACCCCTTCGAAAACAAGGAGAAGTTCGGGGAGGTCTATCCCGCCGACTTCATCGCCGAGGGCGTCGACCAGACCCGCGGATGGTTCTTCACGCTGCACGCCATCGCCTCGATGTTGTTCGACTCGGTGGCATTCCGGAACATCATCTCCAACGGACTGGTGCTCGACAAGAACGGAAACAAGATGTCCAAGCGTCTGGGAAATGCAGTCGACCCCTTCGAGGTGCTCGACACCTACGGTCCCGACGCAACCCGCTGGTACATGATCTCCAACTCGCAGCCCTGGGACAACCTCAAGTTCGACCGCGACGGCGTTGACGAGGTGCGCCGCAAGTTCTTCGGAACGCTTTACAACACCTATTCGTTCTTCGCACTCTACGCCAACGTCGACGGATTCACCGGCCGGGAACCCGAGGTGCCGATGGAGAAACGTCCCGAGATCGACCGCTGGATCATCTCGCTGCTCAATACGCTCGTCAAGGAGGTGACCGAATCGCTCGAAGACTACGACCCGACGCCTGCGGCCCGCGCCATCCAGGAGTTCGTCGGCGAGAACCTCTCGAACTGGTACGTCCGCCTCAACCGCAAGCGCTTCTGGGGCGGTGGCATGTCCGAAGACAAACTGGCTGCCTATCAGACGCTCTACACCTGTCTGGAGACTGTGGCGATGCTCGCCGCACCCTTCGCGCCGTTCATCACCGACCGCATCTTCTGCGACCTGAACGCCGTGAGCGGCCGCCACACCGATGAGTCCGTGCACCTCTCGACCTTCCCCAAGGCCGACCTCTCGCTGATCGACAGCGGCCTCGAAGAGCGCATGGACCTCGCACAGAAGGTCTCCTCGATGGTGCTGGCCCTGCGCCGCAAGGTCTCGATCAAGGTGCGCCAGCCCCTGATGAAGATCCTCATCCCGGTGCTCGACCCCGCCATGGCCGGGCAGATCGCCGCCGTGAAGAACCTCATCATGAGCGAGGTGAACGTCAAGGAGGTAGAACTCATCGAAAACACCGCCGGAATCATCACCAAGCGCATCAAGCCCAACTTCAAGACCCTCGGCCCGCGTTACGGTAAGCAGATGAAGCAGATCGCGGCCCTGGTGGCCGGATTCTCCCAGGAGCAGATCGCTCAAATCGAGGCCGCACCCGAAACCGTGCTCGACATCGCCGGGGAGAAGATCGCCGTGACGCCCGCCGACTTCGAAATCACCTCCGAGGATATGCCCGGATGGCTCGTGGCGTCGGAGGGCAAACTCACCGTGGCCCTCGACATCACCGTCACCGACGAGTTGAAGGCCGAAGGTGTGGCACGCGAGTTGATCAACCGGATTCAGAACATCCGCAAGGATTCCGGATTCGAGGTCACGGACAAGATCCGCGTCGAGATCGAGCAGAAACCCTTCGTCGCCGAGGCCATTGCGCAGTTCGCCGACTACATCGCCTCGCAGACCCTCGCCGTCGAGGTCCGGCAGGCGGCTGATCCCGCCGGTGCGTTCGTCATCGATTCCGAGGTCGACGATGAACCGTTGCGGATTGCCGTCACGAAGATGTAGGAATCGGTCGGGTTTCGATCCGAGGATGCGAGTTTAGCAAGAAAATTTGGTTATATCGGAAATATTATTTAATTTTACCTAAAACCAAATAGAGAGGACAACACTATGGCTGACGAAAGAACCCGATACAGCGATGCCGAACTCGAAGAGTTCAAGCAGCTTATCCTGAAAAAGCTGGAAAACGCGCGCGCGGACTACGAATTGCTCCGCGCCACGATCACTCACACGGCCGACAACGATACCGAAGATACCTCCCCGACCTTCAAGGTGCTGGAAGAGGGCGCTGCGACCCTCTCCAAAGAGGAGAGCGGGCGACTCGCGGCCCATCAGATGAAGTTCATCCGCAACCTCGAAATGGCGCTCGTGCGCATCGAGAACAAGACTTACGGAATCTGCAAGACCACCGGGAAGTTGATTCCCAAGGAGCGTTTGATGAAGGTTCCCCACGCCACGGAGTGCATCGAGGCCAAAGAGGGCCGCAGATAATCTCCAGGGGCCGGGGCCGCAGAAAGGGACCAAAGGCGCAGAAAGGGACCGGAAGCGTAAAAAGCCGGAATCGCAGAAAGGGGCCGGGGCCAAGGAAAGGGACCGGAAGCGTAAAAAGCCGGAATCGCAGAAAGGGGCCGGGGCCAAGGAAAGGGACCGGAGCCGCAGGAAGGGACCAAAGGCGCAGAAAGGGACCAAAGGCGCAGAAAGGGCTGGAGACACAAAAAGCCGGGGCCGTGGGAAGGGCCGGCCAGAATCCGAAAACCCCGTCCGCAGAAAACCCCGCCCGCAGGAAACAAAAACGTCTCACAAAAAAAGGTTCACCGCAAGGTGGACCTTTTTTTATACACGAGAATGCCCTGCAAGCGTTTTTCCCATACGTTTTCCGGGATTTTTGCGTTATCTTTGACACATGTTCATCCAATTCCGCATATCCACACTCCTGCTGCTACTGATCCTCGCGGGAATCGTTGCATCGGTTTCCGCAGCGACCCCATCCGTCATTCCATCGGCAGGACCCGGTATGCAGACCCCGGAACGATTCACGCCCGACAGCGCACGAATCCGGAATCCCGACGCGCGAATCCGCAACAAACGTCTGTACGACAGCATCGAATCCAAAACAAGCCGACGGGCTGTGCCCAGAATGCTCTACAGGATGATATTCGTAAAACCCGTCCTCGACACAACCTCGAACGGACAGGTCCTCGATGAAACCCGCGAACTCGAACCCTTCGCCGGAAAAACAATCGGCGAGATCACCATCGACCGCAAACAGGTGTTCGACGCCGGAGGCCGATGGCTCGAACGAGCTGCCAACAAAACCCACATGCTGACCCGGGAACGGGTCATCCGCCGCGACCTCCTCTTCAAGCCCGGGGAGGAACTCGACCCGCAACTCATCGTCCGAACCAAACAACTCCTCCGATCCCGGGACTACATCGCCGATATCGATATCACCGTAAAACCCGACTCCATAGACTCCACGCGCGTCAATCTCCGGATCACAACCCGCGACAGTTGGACCATCTCCGCCGACGGAGCCCTGCACTCCGAAGGCCGTACGATGGTCGGACTCTCCGATGCCAACATCCTCGGTACCGGAAACAGCCTCAAGATCATGACCAACTTCTACCGCAACGACTTCTCCTACGGCGGGAACATGGTCGAATACGAGATCCCCAACGTGCTGGGAACCTTCTACACCGCAAACTTCAATGCCGGGCGCAGTTTCTACAGCTCGACGCTCGACCTCGGAATCCGCAAGGAGTTCATCCGACCCACCGACTACGAAATCGGTCTCACCTACAACGACATCAAGGACAAACGATACATGATCGAGCAGGACACCTCGCTGCTCGTCAAGGAGCGAAACCTCGATGCCTGGGGCGGATATTCGCGCTTCCTGCGACAAATCGGGTCGAGCATCTACCTCACGGGACGCTACAACTACAGCCGGGTGAGCCGACGTCCCGAAGTCGGTCCCCGCTACAACCCCGCTCTCCACGATCAGGATGCGCTGCTCATGGGATTGGGACTCTACCGCGAAAAGTTCTACTCCGCCAACATGATCTACGGATTCGGACGACGCGAGTACCTCGCCGCGGGATACAAGGCCGAAGTGACATCCGGCTACACCTGGGGAGAGTTCGGAAACGACGTCTATCTGGGATTGAGTTTCGAGGCGGGAGGTTTCTGCCCCATCGGTTACATCATGGGCGGCGCCACGCTCGGAAGCTACATCGACCCCGACAACGGTATGTGGCAGCGAAGTGCCGTAGACGTCGACCTGCGCTGGTTCTCGAACCTCTTCATCTTCCGGCGAAGCCGTATCCGGCAGTTCCTCACCTTCAATTACACCCAGGGGTGGAACCGCTGGCAGGGAAGCGACGAAAGCATTCGGTTCACCGCCGAAAACGGGCTCCAGGCCCTCAAGGAGTATGCAATCGGCACCAACCGCATGATCCTCAACACCGAAACCGTCGTATTCACCCCCTATCAGCCGCTGGGTTTCCGCATCGCATTCTTCGGGTTCGCGGATTTCGGACTCCTCGGCTATTCGCCCAACATCTTCAAGAACAACTTCTTCACCTCGTTCGGATTCGGCGTCCGGCTCCGAAACGAACGGCTCGTTTTCAATACCGTCCAGATCCGCCTCGGAATCGCATTCGGAAAGCAGGGACTCGTCGACTGCGAATACTTCCGGCTCTCGAACCCCACCAGCCTGGAACTGTACCGATATCGGCCGACCCGTCCAGAGATCGTCGATTTCGAATAGCCCGCAGCCCGGGAAGGGTCCGACCGGAAAGGATTTCAGAAAGGCGCCAAAACGACAAACAAGGGAAACAGGGGGGCGGGGGAAAACAGGGAAAAAGCAAAACGAGGGGCGGAACGGTACGAACCGTTCCGCCCTTCGGGACTTTTTATCGCTTATGGTCTGCTCACAAGCCGCTATTTGCGCGTCCGGACCCGCAGCACGCCCTCCTTACCGGGCGTCGCGTCGTTGCGGACCAAATCCAGGCGCTTGATCTTCCCCGGCTCGATCCGTTCCAGGTCGGCTTTGGTGGCCGGTTTGCCATTGATCTCAATCCGGTAGTCCGCCTCGTCGATCTCCGAGAAGTCCGCCGTCACGCGCCCCTTGGCCGTCGTCACCGAACCCTTTTCGTCGGAACGGCTCTTCGACATCACCTCCGGACCCGTGACGATCATGCCGCCACGGCCCCCGACTACCGTATTGTACTCCGTATTCCGTCCGGCTGCATCCGAATCCGAATCATAAACGGCAATCGCCTGTCCGCGGAGTTTCAGGTCGTCAAGGTTTTGCAGTCTCTCCTGCGCGCTCTTCCACGCATCGCTCTCGAAATAGGCCGTCGATTCGGCGAGTTTCCGCTGCGCCTCCTGCCACTCCGCACTCCGGAAGTAGGAGTCCGAAGCTTCGGAGAGCTCGGAAAACCGCTTTTGCGCCTCCTTCCATTCGTCGCTCTTGAAGTAGTCGTTCATCTCGGAGAGCTGCATCCGCGCCCGTTTCCACTCGTCACTTTGGAAATAGCCGTTGTCGAAACCCAACGCACCCGGCTTCTTCGTCTCGATCAGGATCACACCCTCGTTGTCCGGACCGAGGTATTGGCGGTACTTCTCGGGAATACTGCCCTTGTAGATCGACATGCTCCGGATCTGCTGCACGTCGAGGTCGTTGAGACTGCCCGAATAGCGTTTTCCGTCGACCACGATCACCGGATTCCCCTCAAGGCCCGAAGTCGAGAGCGACGCCTGCGAAGGTGATCCCGAAATCGAAATGGACATGGTGTTCCCGTCCGGGGAGGTCGTCACCTGCGTACCATAGGCATTGTTCTCGGTCTCGCCCGGTTTCTTCAGCGAAATGACGATCACGCCGTTCTTCGCCTCCTCACCGTAGGAGGCCCGCGAAAGCGAATCCTTCAGCACCGAGACCGAGGCGATTCGTTCGGGCCGGAGCGTATCGAGGACCTTTGCGTCGGCTTTCGAGCCGTCGACGATCACCAGCGGGGCCTTCTTCGGGTCCATCGTCGCCTTCATCCCGCGGATAATAATGGTATCAGGACCGATTTCCGCACGCATTTCGTTTTTTGTAATCCGATTTTGCGTATCTTTGTACGCAGCAGGAACAACATAACGGGTCTCGGCAAAGGCGCCCAGAGCCAGGCCCGCAAGCGGCAGCAGCAGAAGCGCTCGCGCTTCGGTCCGCCGCGACGATCTTTTTCGCAACATCATGGTAATACGGTTTTTAAGTTTACTGTGATTGAGGCTGTTGGCGACTGAGTACCACCTCCCGCCAACGGCCTTCCTTATAAGCAGCATCTGATAACTCTTCGCATCGACACCGCTCGCCAGCACGGCGGCATCGGCTTCGTATTCGTGGATGGCCCGCAGCTCGCGCCGCAGCAGCCACATCGCCGGATTGAACCACTGCAGGCACCCCGCCAGGTCGGTCACCAGCAGGTCGACCGAATGGTGCAGACGCGCGTGGGCCCGTTCATGGGCCAGGATTGCCGCACCGTTCTCGGCCAGGTCCTCCTCGGAGATCACGATGTAACGGCCCCAACTGAACGGCGTGACGCACTGCGGCAGGCGCACGAGGATCGTCCCGTCGTCCAGCCGTTCGCGGCGGCCCCGGCGGATTACCCGCAGTACCGAGCCCAACGAACAGAGGGTATGCAGGCAACTGGCGGCGGCTCCCGTCACGAAAAGCACCCCGACGAGGCTTTTCCAGGGGAAAGGCCGTGCGGCCGGAAGAGCCGTTTCGGCGGCTGCCCCGTCCATCTCGAAAACCGGAACCGCAGGCAGCGGCGGGAGTTCACGCCAGACCGTAATCACGCACAGCGGCAGCACGAACGAGAGAAGCATCGCTCCCAGTACCACGATGCGGTTGAAGCGGTGGAAGGTCTCACGGCTCAGCAGCAGTTTGAAGAAGAGATAGAAAACCGCCAGGCACGCCCCGACCTTGAGGCTGTAGATCGTCCATTCGTAACACATGGCTATCGGGCGTTTTGGCGTTCGATGCGGTCGATCAGTTCACGCAGCTCCTCGACCGAGATCCGCTCCTCCTCGACCAGCGCCGAAACCGCCCCGAGGCAGGACTTCTCGAAATAGCGGTCGATGACGCTGCCCAGCGTGCGGCGCGAAAACTCCCGCTCGCTGACCAGCGGATAGTACTGGTAGGTATTCCCGAAGGGTTTATGCCCCACGTAGCCCTTCGCTTCGAGGGCCCGCACCATCGTCGAAAGCGTATTGAAGTGCGGTTTCGGATCCGGGGCCAGCGCCACCAGCTCCCGCACGAACAGCGGCCCGTGGGTCCAGAAGCATTGCATCAGCTCCTCTTCGCGGCGTGTCAATCGTTCCATGGTCGTCTCTTTTTCCGATTCTTTTCTTCGTATCCGGGCGCTTCGTCTCCGCCCTCACCGCAAAGGTAACTAAAAAATCTTCACATACAACTATTTTTTATAGTTTATTAACTAAAAAAAGTAGTTACAACTTTTTCACTTCCGGATTCCATATATTATATGTATCTTTGAATAATGATACTCCTTGCAGACAGCGGATCGACCCAATGCACGTGGATCGCCGACAACGGCGCCCGGATGCGCAAAATGCGCACCCGCGGGATCAATGCCGTCCAGCACTCCGACGAGCAGATCCGCAGCTCGCTGGCCGAACTGCCCCGGCTCGGGAGCGTCACGGCCGTGCGGTTCTACGGCGCCGGGTGCGGCAGGACCTTCCCCGAGACCTCGGAACGACTCCGGCAGCTCCTCGCCCGCCACTTCGGGACACAGGAGGTCTCCGTCGAATCGGACCTCACGGGCGCGGCACGGGCCCTGTGGGGTCGCGGCGAAGGGATCGCCTGCATCCTCGGGACCGGCTCGAACTCCTGCCACTGCCGCGGCGGCGAGATCGTCCGGCAGGTCCCTCCGCTGGGCTACATCCTCGGCGACGAAGGAAGCGGTGCAGCCCTGGGCCGCGCGCTGCTCAACGGCATCTTCAAGGGGCACATCCCCCTCCGGGAGGAGTTCCTCGCCGAAACCGGGCTCTCCTACGAGGAGATCATCCGCCGCGTCTACCGCGAACCCTTCGCCAACCGGTTCCTCGCCTCGTTCGCGCCGTTCGTCCGGGCACACATGACGTGTCCCGAAGTGCACGAGATGGTCATCGGGGCTTTCCGCGAATTCGCACGGCGGAACCTGAGCCGCTATCCGGCCGGGATTCCCGTCGCCTGTGTCGGAGGGGTTGCCGCCCATTTCGAAAAGTGGCTCCGCGAGGCGCTTGAAGC
>CALUMM010000093.1 GCA_944321755.1 uncultured Alistipes sp. | reverse complement strand
GATGGATTCGAACCACCGAAGGCGTACGCCAGCAGATTTACAGTCTGCCCCATTTGGCCACTCTGGTAACTTCCCGTTTTTGAGGATCTTTCGATCCGCGGCGCCGACCGCATCAGTAATCCGAGGGGAGTCCCGGAGGTCGGCATTCGAGCCGATGGAGGGATTCGAACCCACGACCAGCTGATTACAAATCAGCTGCTCTGGCCAACTGAGCTACATCGGCAATTATTCACCGTTTTGGATTGCAAAAGTAGGCATAAAAAATTTATCGGCCAAATAAAAGGGGGATAAATTTTTCATTTTTTCACTCTTCTCAAAGAACGGCGCCCGATCGTCGAGACTTCAGGGGCGAAATCGGGTGCAAAGATAGGAAAAGTTTTGGATAACGCAACAGGTTCCGCAAAAAATATCATCATTCGGAGCCGCAACCGTCACAGGATGGACCGAAGGGGCGTTTTCGGGGCGGAGTGCGTGAAAGAACGGGGGACGGGGTTGCGGGCGGGAGGGGTATTTTGCGGGCATGGGGCGACGGCGGGTATTTTCGGTCCGTCAGCCGTTTGCCGTTTGCCGTTTGCTGTCCGCCCTCTGCCGTTTGCCTCCGCGGTCTGCTGGCTACCTGCCGTCTGTCATCCGCCCTCTGCCGTTTGCCTCCGCGGTCTGCTGGCTGCCTGCCGTCTGTCGTCTGTCATCAGCCCTCTGCTGCCCGCTGTCTGCCGTCTGCTGTCTGCCGTCCGCCGTCCGCTGTCTGCCGTCTGCCGTCCGCCGTCCGCAATCTGCCGTTTGCCGTGGCCCCCGATCCGCCGCCAGCCTTCTTCTCCTTCTCTTCTTCCTCTTCCTTCCTCTTCCGCTCCGCCATCTCTTCCTCTCCGCTTCATCTTCCTTCACCCCCTCCCTACCTCCCCCCCCCTCCACTTCTCTCCACCCTATCCTCTCCGCCCCCCCTTTTTCCCCCCCCCACAAAAAAAAGCGGATCCGGCCGACAGGCCGGACCCACATATCCCATCATTCGGCGGAACGAATCCCCTACTGCTTGCGGGCCGAATGGATCAACTGGGCAGGAGTCGCGAGCAGGTAATTTTTGCAGAAGCGGCTGAACTGCGTATAGTGGCGGAAACCGTATTTGTTCATCAACGCCTTGGTACTGTCCTCCCCGTCGCGGATATCGGCGAGGATTTTCCGGGCCTTCTGCCGCTGCATCCAATGGTAGACGCTGTCGTGGAAATGTTCGGCGAACCGGCGTTTGAAGACCGATAGGCTCATTCCGGCCAAAGCGGCGAGATCGGCCACACTCTGCGCCCGGTCGTAATTGTTGCAGACGAAGACTCGGAAATTGTCCCGGGGCAGCATCATGGTCTGGAAGAAATAGGCATGTTCGGTCGGGGTGTAGAGCAGTTTGATCATCATGAAGAGTTCGGAAGCCTTCATGCGGTGATAGCGGACGCAGTCGGCCATCTGCGGGACCAAAAAGCACGAGGAGAGCAGCTGTTCGACGAAGGGATGCATCGAGAGCATGGGGAGCGTCTCGACGGGGATCTGCGAATCGTAATCGTCACCTCTGTCGAGCAGGTCCTGACAACAGAATTCGACTCGGAGGATAAGAGATAGAACGACGACCCGGGTATCGGCATCCTGCGCCGTAGCGGCGAACGACTCGTTTCGGTCGAGACAGACGCACTGTTTCGAGGTTGCGAGGCGCACGGTATCGGCGTTGTGTTCGATTCTCAGGGAACCGGAGAGGATGAAGAGGATACGGACGACACGGCCGGCCGAGAAGGAGACGCCCTCTCCGGCGGCCAATGAGAGTTGGGAGAATCGGCAGTACGAGGAGTCACCAATACGCCGGAACGGCGCCGGGAAGGTAGGACAACTACTACAATCCGCAGAACAACACTCCTTCAAAGCTGACTCCACAAACTGCGGTTTGGGTTGAAAATCCATACACATGTGAAAGTTTGGGCAAAGGTATGAATAAAATCCCGAAAAGGCAACGAAAGGCCGCGGGGATACGAAAAAAAGCCGTCCGGGAGATCGGGCGGCCATTTTCGGAGGGGGGGGGTATGGGGTCCTCACCCCTGGATTGTCACTTGTAGGAGATGATCAGGATCTTCGAGGATTCCCAGAAACGGGCGGAGTCCGTAATGAGGAGTTTTTCGACGGTTTTGTCGGCATTGGCGACCAGTTCGTAGGAGTCCTCGGGGTGTGACGACACGACCGTCACCCGTTTGTGTCCGACGGGGATTTCGGCGAGCAGGCGCGAATCGGCTGCGGTGAAACTGTCGAGATTTCCCGTAGCGCCGACGGTGAGGGTCCGGCCGATGAATCCCTGTTTGTTGATGATCTGGGCGTCCCGCAGCTCCTTTTCGGATCCGACGATGTAATACACGGTATGGAGCTGGTTTTGGAGTTCGACCTTTTCGGAGCTGAGGTCCTCGATCCGGGCGCTGCTTTGGGCGACCTCTTCGGTAAGGGATTCGACCTGGAGGCCCATCTGTGCGAGGTTTTCGCGCAACTGATCCACTTCGGACTTTTTATCTGCGAGCTGCTGGTTCAGATCGGCGATCATCTTTTCGAGTCCGTCGATGCGGAGGTTAGCCTTGCGCAGCAGGGCGGCGGAACGCTGCAGGGAGGCGATTTTGGCTTTGTTTTCCTGCAGGAGCCGGTCGATGGCGGCGATATCGTTGTTGATCTCCTCGACGGGGCGGCGGCTTCCTTCGGATTCACCGGCGACGGTAATGAGGTTTTCGCGGGACTTGATCAGGGCGAGGTTTTCCGAGATGGCGTTGATGTCGTCGAAGATGAGATGGATGAGCGAATCCTTTTCGCCGACCACGACGGCCAGGGAGTCCCGCTGGTTTTCGACGCGCACGGCGGACTGCTTGCTGACGCAGGAGGTAAAGGCAAGCGCGGCGATTGCGGCCACGGCCATCAACTGGAAGATAGCTGATTTCATAAGCGTTTGAGTTTTAACGGTTTCAGATTTTGTTTGCCTTCGGGGGCAAATATAGCGATAAAACGCCGATTTTGTATCGGCTTTGGGGTGGAGTTCGTAAAAAAAGACGGACCGCACAGATTGTGCGATCCGTAATTCGTCGATGCCGATGCGACGGTTTACTTGGCATTTTTCTTATCGTAGCGTTTTGCGTAGCGGCTCATAAACTTATCGACGCGACCGGCGGTGTCTACCAGCTTCATCTTGCCCGTATAGAACGGGTGCGAGGTGTTGGAGATTTCCATCTTATACACGGGATAGGTTTCGCCGTTCACTTCGATGGTTTCTTTTGTCGAAACGGCGGACCGACACAAAAACACGTGGTCATTGGACATGTCCTTGAAGGCCACCAAACGATAATTTTCCGGATGAATACCCTTTTTCATTTGTGTTTGTGTTTTTGATTCATGCTTTTGGCGGGGACAAAGGTACGAATTTATTTGCAAGAAACAAGGGGGAAGGGTAAAATTTTCCTTTTTCGTTGATTTTGTCGTTTGCGGAATACGGATTGTTTTCTTATCTTTGCGCTCACGAAGCCGCAGGGAGTTGCGGTATTTGGGGCCCATAGCTCAGTTGGTCAGAGCAGCGGACTCATAATCCGAAGGTCGTGGGATCATGCCCCTCTGGGCCCACGAAAAAGGGACCTTCCTGAAAAGGAGGGTCCCTTTTTTCGTGGATGACAGGCATCCAGTGGGTCCTGTGCAACCCTTTCCGCGAAACATCCGGTCCTGGGGAGCCGCCCGCCCTGCAGGCTGCCGGGGGTCAGTTTCCGGACTTTTTGGCGGCATCGTCGCTGCGGATCTCCTTGCGGCGGATCTTGCCGCTGATGGTTTTGGGCAGCGACTCGACGAATTCGATCACGCGCGGATACTTGTAGGGGGCGGTGATTCGCTTGACATGGTCCTGCAGCTCCCTGATCAGGGCGGCATCGGCCCGGTCGCGGTATGCGGCGGCGAGGACGATGGTAGCCTTGACGACCTGCCCGCGAATCTCGTCCGGGACGCCGGTGATGGCGCACTCGACGACGGCCGGATGGGTCATCAGGGCGCTTTCGACCTCGAAGGGGCCGATCCGGTAGCCCGAGCTCTTGATCACGTCGTCGGCACGCCCCACGAACCAGTAGTATCCGTCCTCGTCGCGCCAGGCCACGTCGCCCGTATAGTAAACGCCGTCATGCCAGGCCTCGTGCGTGCGGTTTTCATCGAGATAGTACTCCTTGAACAGACCGACGGGTTTTCCGCCGTCGGTACGGACGACGATCTGCCCCTGCTCTCCATCCTCGGCCGAACGTCCGTCGGGGGTCAGCAGGTCGATCCGGTACTGGGGATTGGGAACGCCCATGCTGCCGGGTTTGGGCTCCATCCAGGGGAAGGTTCCGAGCGTCAGGGTGGTTTCGGTCTGGCCGAATCCCTCCATGAGGCGGATTCCGGTCTGGGCGAGGAAGGTGTCGTAAACCGAACCGTTGAGCGCCTCCCCGGCTGTCGTGCAGTACTCCAGCGACGAGAGGTCGAACTTCGAGAGGTCCTCACGGATCATGAAGCGGTAGATCGTCGGAGGGGCGCAGAGCGAGGTGATGCGGTACTGCCCGATCTTGCGGAGGATCTCCGCGGGGGTGAACTTCTCGTGGTCGTAAACGAAGAGCGTGGCACCGGCGATCCACTGCCCGTAGAGTTTTCCCCAGGCGGCCTTGGCCCAGCCCGTATCGGCGATCGTCAGGTGGAGGCTACCCTCGTGGAGGTTGTGCCAGTAGCGGGCGGTGACGATATGGCCGAGGGGATAGGTGAAGTCATGCGCCACCATCTTGGGTTCGCCGGTGGTTCCCGAGGTGAAGTACATGAGCATGATGTCGTCGTTGTCGTTCGCGTGCTCGGGGCGCACGAAGGGCTCGGCGGACTCGATGCCGCGATGGAAATCGAGGAATCCTTCGGGGACCTCGGGTCCGACGCTGACCAGGGCCTTGACCGTAGGGCTTCGGGCATGGCGGCGGCGATGTGGTCGGTGATGACCTGCTCTCCGGCCGCGACGATGGCCTTGATCGACGCGGTATTGCAGCGGTAGACGACATCCTTCTTGGTAAGCAGGTGGGTGGCGGGGATCACCACGGCTCCGAGTTTGTGGAGCGCGAGCACCGAGAACCAGAATTCATAGCGTCGCTTGAGGATCAGCATCACGGGGTCGCCCTTTCCGATGCCGAGGCTTCGGAAATAGGAGGCCGTGCGGTCGCTCTGGCGCTTCAGGTCGGCGAAGGAGAAGCGCTCTTCACGCCCCTTGTCGTCGGTCCAGAGCATGGCCAGCCGATCGGGCTGTTCGGCGGCATAGACGTCCATGACGTCATAGGCGAAATTGAAATGTTCGGGCACCCGGATATGCAGGTGCTGCCGGAACTCCTCCTGCGAGGAGAAGTCGGTGCGGGAGAGAAATCGGGAAACAAGATCCATACCTCTTATAATATAATGGCCAGGAAACGGACCGTTTTACCATCGAGCGCCTTCATGCCGTGCGGGAGTCCGGAGTCGAAATAGAGGCTGTCTCCGGGTTCGAGTTCGATCTGTTTTCCGTTGAGTTCGATGAGCAGTCGTCCTTCGAGGACGTAGTTCATCTCCTGTCCGGGGTGCATGTTGAGGTGCATGGGGGCATCGTCGGGCGTGGGTTCCACGGTCACGATGAAGGGATCGATGCGTCGGTCGCGGAATCCCGCGGCGAGGGCTTCGTACTTGTAGGCCTTTCGGCGTTCGACGGAGACGCCCTTCCCGGCGCGGGTAATGAAGTAGGAGTTCATGCGGGGCTCCTCGCCGAACATCAGCACGTCGAGGCTGATTCCGTAGTGGCGGGAGATGGTCTGCAGGAGGTTGACCGAGATATCGGTCTTTCCGCTTTCGAGTTCGCGGTACTGTTCGAGGGAGATATGGCAGCTGTCGGCCACCTCCTGTTCGGATAGATCGAGGACTTCGCGCAGCCCGCGCAGTCGGGTTGCAATCGACAAAATGGGATCGTCACACATGGCTCGGATCAGTTTAACGGGTTATACGACAAAAGGTTGCATCGGTACGGCCATCGGGTCGGTTACAATCCGGAAGCATGGATTTTCCGACGGTGGGTCCCCGGCGGCCGCGGTTCCGAGCAACGATCTGGGCGTAAAGATACTAAAAACGTTTAAAAATTGCAACTCCCCGGAGCGGAAGAGATCGGCCGGGGCAGCGGGAAGGGATCTGCTTTCGGAGCTTCAGAGCCGGATGGCGAATTTTTTCAACCGGGGATCGACCATCCGTTCGGGGATGATGGTGCGCAGGGCTGCGGCGAGGAGGTTGAGCAGCCGTTCGCGCACGAAGTCGCGTCGGACGACCAAGGAGACCTCGCGGACGGGTTCGGGGTCCACCAGGGGTCGGATGCAGCGGCGCTGTTCGTCGCGAAGCAGGGCGACGTGGAGTTCGGGGATGACGGTGTATCCGCCGTTGAGGTCGACGATTTTGACGAGCGTATCGATGCTTCCGGCCTCGTATACGGCGGCGTATTCGGACTTGCGGCCGCAGAGGTTCATGACCTGGTTGCGCAGACAGTGCCCCTCCTGGAGGACCCAGAGGTGTTCGGATGGCATCTTGCCCGATTCGATTTCGGAGTGAGCGGCGAGGGGTTCGTCGGGGGCGACATAGGCGACGAACTTCTCGTAGTACAGGGGTATTTCGAGGAGTTCGCCGTCGTCGATCGGGGTGGCCATCAGGGCCACGTCGATTTCGGCGAGTTTCAATTTGCGCAGGAGCAGTTCGGTCCGGGACTCGGAGACGCGGAGGACGACGCCGGGGAGGGTTTCGTGCACGGTGCGGAAGAGCTGCGGCAGGACATAGGGGGCAATGGTCGGAATGACCCCGAGCCGCACCTCGCCGACATCGGCCTCGCGTTCCGAGCGGACCATTTCGTGGAGCTGGGAGGCGTTGAAGAGGACGACACGAGCCTGGCGGATGAGACGCTCCCCCGGAGCGGTGGGACGCACCGGATGGCTGTCGCGGTCGAAGATCACGAGATCGAGCTCCGCTTCGAGTTTGCGGATCATCGAGCTGAGGGTCGACTGGGTGACGCCGCAGGCCTCGGCGGCGCGCACGAAATGGCGGTGGGAGTCCACCGCGACGATGTATTCCAACTGCTGGAGTGTCATATCCGGATATATTGATTTTATCGATACAAAGATAGAAAAAATCTGTTTGATCGATATTGTTTTCGATTTTATCTTTGCATCAGAAAACCAAAGGAATCATCAACAATAAAAAAACTGCACTATGGAAACGAATCAAGTCAATCAGGTAAACGTAATGCCGCGTATCGGCGACGACGCTCCCGCTTTCCGGGCCAACACGACGCAGGGGCCGATCAACTTCCCGTCGGATTTCAAGGGGAAGTGGAAGATTCTGTTCAGCCACCCGGCCGACTTCACGCCGGTATGTACGACGGAGTTCATGACCTTCGGCCGGATGGCCGATGAGTTCGAGGCGCTGAACTGCCAGCTGGTGGGTCTTTCGATCGACGGGATCCACAGCCACATTGCCTGGCTTCGGACGATCCGCGAGAAGATCGACTTCCGGGGGATGAAGGGCATCGAGGTGAAGTTCCCGCTCATCGACGACATCCCGATGAACGTAGCGAAGCTCTACGGGATGATCCAGCCGGGGGAGAGTGCTACGTCGGCGGTCCGTGCGGTCTTCTTCATCGACCCGCAGGACAAGATCCGCACGATCATGTACTATCCGCTTTCGCTGGGCCGCAACTTCGACGAGATCAAGCGGGTGCTGATCGGGTTGCAGACGGTGGACAACTTCGGAGTGGCGCTTCCGGCGGACTGGCGTCCGGGCGACGAGGTGATCGTTCCTCCTGCGGGTTCGTGCGGTGTGGCCAAGGAGCGCGTGGAGGGTTCCGACAAGGATCTTCACTGCTACGACTGGTTCTTCTGCACGCGGCAGCTGTCGAAGGAGGATGTCGAGCGCAAGTTGGGCAAGTAAAGCCGTCCGTCCGTGTGAAAAAGGTCCGTCCGGGTCTCCGGGCGGACTTTTTTGGGGTTTCCGGCGGCAGGTTCCGGCGAAAAAAAGCGGGATAAACGGATTTTTTCGGCCTTGGTCTTTGCATTTCGGCGGAAAAAGGCTATATTTGTCCCCAACGAAACGGAACCATGACGATTTTCACCCATATCCATCATCACCGCAGCCACTTCACCGAGGGGTAGACGATCATGTATGGACAGGACGGAAAACGGACAAGCATACCGGTAAACATGAAGCTCACCCCTTGCGGGGTGGGCTTTTTGTTTGGCGCGTCCGCAGGGGAGAGTTTCCGCAAAGGGAACGACAACCAAAAAACAGAATAGAGATGCTGAGAATAGCGATTCAGGCCAAGGGCCGATTGAACGAACAGAGTACGAGCCTGCTTGCGGAGGCGGGCATCCA
>CALUMM010000092.1 GCA_944321755.1 uncultured Alistipes sp. | reverse complement strand
GTGCTCATGCCGCCGGCCGGAATCGAGTCGAGACGCACGCCGCCGACGTGGTAGAATCCCACCTCGGCATCGGCCTCGTCGGCCACCGCCGCAGCCATCCAGTTGGCCACGCCCCACGCATCGGCCGTCTCCGTAAACTCCCCGACCGGACGGTTCAGCTCCGGATCGGCATAGCAGCGCTCCACCTCCGCCTGAAAATCCGGATCGGGCGCACAGGCGTCGAGCGGAACGATCCGGTAATCGACGCTCTCGACCCGTTTCCCGCGCAGACGGAGGGTCGTAACACCGACATTGGCGAGGTTCTTCCCGGTCTGCGTAAGAAGGGTTCCGTTGACGAGCGTGTCGCGCAGTTCGTGGGTATGGCCACCGATCACCACGTCATAGCGCGTCTCCGCGGCGAGGAGCTCCGCATCGCGGTCGTCGCCCATGTGGGAGACAAGCACCAGCACGTCGACCTTCGGGCGCAGCGCTTCGGCATATTGACGGGCCATCTGCTGCGGGTCGGGGAATTCGAGTCCTTCGAAATTGGCGGCATTCCCGGCCGGATGCCCCGGTCCCTCGTAGTTGGTCACCACGCCCACGAATCCGATGCGGATTCCCTGCCGCTCGATGACGACATACGGCGGCAGCTGCGGGAAGGTGCAGGTATCGCTCCGGACATTGGCACAGACAACCTCGAACGCCATGCTGTCGATCATGCGGCCGAGGAAGGCCTGTCCGAAATCGAATTCATGGTTTCCGAGCGTCGCCACGTCGTAGCCGAGGCGGTTCATCAGGGCGATCATCGGCATTCCGGGCGACGGAGCCTTGTCGACATAGGCGTTACCGGTCCAGCGGTCTCCGGCATCGACCAGCACGACCCGCTGCACCGTATCGCGGCAGGCCGCGACGGCTGCGGCGAGCCGGGGGAAGTTCTGAATCCGGGCGTGCATGTCGTTGGTCGACAACAGGACGAGCGTCGTTTCCCGGGGGGTGCAGGCCGCAGCGGCGGCGGCAGCGGCAACCCACATCCATTTGAGGCAATTTTTCATAACATCGGTTTTATTCTCCAAATCGGAAGATCGATTGCCAAAAGTACAAATTATTCCTATCTTTGGGAGCAAACCCAGTAAAAAATTCCGATGAACGATACCATTCAGATCATCTGCGAAAACCTCGGCGGGAAGTTGTCCGTTCCGATGGGGACCTCGCTGCTGGAGGTCACCGAACGGCTGACGCCCGGCAGCCATCCGTTCCTGGCGGCCTTCGTGAACAACCGCATCAAGGAGCTGAACTACAAGATCTACACCCCGGCGACGATCCGTTTCGTGGACATCACGTCGTTTGCGGGGATCCGGGTCTACCAGCGGACCGTCTGGTTCCTGCTGCAGAAGGCCGTCAAGGACCTCTACCCGGGTCAGACGCTCCACATCCGCCACTCGATGGGGCAGAGCGGTTTCTACTGCGAAATCGAGGGCATCGACGAGTTCTCCACGGCGGAAACGGCGCGGCTCCGCAACCGGATCCGCGAACTCATCGCCCAGAACCTGCCGATCACACGGCAGCGGATGCTCACCTCGGAGGTTCGCGAACGCTACGCCCGGGAGGGGTTCGCGGACAAGATCGAGCTGCTGGACACCCGGCCGCGGCTCTACAGCGACCTCTACACGTTGGGCGACACGGCGGGTTACTTCTACGGCTCGCTGGCCCCGTCGACGGGTTACGTGCACCTGTTCGACATCGAGCCCTACTACAACGGCTTCTACCTGGTGCTACCGCTGCGCACGGCCCCGGACCGGCTGAACAAGAACGTCCAGCAGGAGAAGATGTTCTCGATCTTCCAGGAGTACCAGTCGTGGGTGACACTGATGGGCGTCCCGACGATCGGGGCGGTCAATGCCCGTGCGCTGGCCGGAGATGCCGGGGGCATGATCAAGATGGCCGAGGCGTTCCACGAGCGGAAATTTGCCGAAGTGGCCGATGCGATCTACGCGGCAAACGTCGAACGGGGCATCCGCATGGTGCTGATTTCGGGTCCCTCGTCGAGCGGGAAGACCACGTCGGCCAAACGGCTGGGCATCCAGCTGGGCGTGCTGGGGCTGCGGCCCGTAATGATCTCCCTGGACGACTACTTCGTCGACCGGGAGAAGACACCGCTCGACGAAAACGGCGACTACGACTACGAGGCGCTCGAAGCGATCGACCTGGAGCTTTTCAACGACCATCTGCGGCGGCTGATGGCGGGCGAGAGCGTCGACATCCCGCGCTACGACTTCATCACGGGGCGGCGCACGCAGCACGGCACGCCGCTGACGCTCGACGAGCGTTCGATCCTGATCATCGAGGGCATCCACGGTCTGAATCCACGTCTGACGCCCTCGATTCCCGATTCGAAGAAGTTCCGGATCTACATTTCGTGCTTCACGTCGGTGGCGATGGACAACCTCTCGCGGATCGCCACAACGGACAACCGCCTGCTGCGGCGTCTGACGCGCGACTACAAGCAGCGGGGTTCGGATGCGCTGTCGACGCTTTCACGGTGGGCGTCGGTCCGCCGGGGCGAGGAGAAGCACATCTTCCCCTATCAGGAGAATGCCGACGTAATGCTGAATTCGTCGTTGTTCTACGAGATTTCGGTGTTGCGGCCCTTTGCGGAGAAGATCCTCCGGGAGGTCCCGGACACGGTTCCGGAGTTCGACGAGGCGCGCCGGATGCTGAAGTTCCTGGACAACTTCATCCCGATTCCCGCGGACGAGATCCCTCCGACGTCGATCCTGCGCGAATTCATCGGCGGCAGTTCGTTCACCTACTGACCCGCACCGCTGCGGAAACCGACCCGAATCCCCGCACTCCGGGGATTCGCCGTTTTTGAGAAGAGGCGGAGAGCCCGGTCCGGAAAGGCCGAAAATAGCGGCTGAAAATTTTGCGCATCCGTTTGATTTGTTTTACATTTGTAAACCAAAAATTCCCGAAAATTAAAATATCGCAACTTAATCCCTCCATATTCGATATGTTCGACAAATTTTCCGGACGCCACATCGGCGTCACCCATGAAAAGGAGCTCCGGGCCATGCTCGATGTAATCGGCGTGGGATCGGTCGAGGAGTTGATCGCCCAGGTCATCCCGCAATCCATCCGGCTCAAGAAACCCCTGGCACTCCCCGCCGAAGGGATGAGCGAATACGAATTCGCCGCCCACATCCGGGCCCTGGCCGACCGCAACCGCACGCTGCGTTCGTTTATCGGCATGGGCTGGTACCCGTGTGCCGTCCCGGCCGCCGTGGCGCGGAACGTCTTCGAGAACCCCGCGTGGTACACCTCCTACACGCCCTATCAGGCCGAAATCTCGCAGGGACGGCTCGAAGCGCTGCTCAACTTCCAGACCGCCCTGATCTCCCTCACGGGCATGGAGATCGGCAACTGCTCGCTCCTGGACGAAGGCACGGCGGCGGCCGAAGCCATGCTGATGATGTTCGCCCTGCGCTCGCGCGAAGCCGTCAAGGAGGGTCGCAACCAGCTCTTCGTCGACCGCAACCTCTTCCCGCAGACGCTCGACGTGCTGCTCACGCGCAGCGAGCCCTTCGGCATCGAACTGATCATCGACGAATACGACGAATATGAATTCACCGGCCGGGAATTCGGAGCCATCGTGCAGTACCCGGCCGCCGACGGCACGGTGCGCGACTACGGCGACTTCACGGCCGCGGCCCACGCCAAGGGGGCGCTTGTCACGGCCGTGGCCGACCCGCTGGCGCTGGCGCTGCTCAAGGCCCCGGGCGAATGGGGTGCCGACATCGCCGTGGGTTCGACCCAGCGCCTCGGAACCCCAATGGGCTTCGGCGGTCCGAGCGCCGGTTACATGACCACCCGCGAAGCCTTCAAGCGCAACATGCCGGGCCGCATCATCGGCGTCTCGGTCGACCGCCTGGGCAACAAGGCCCTGCGCATGGCGCTGCAGATGCGCGAGCAGCACATCAAGCGCGAGCGCGCCACGTCGAACATCTGCACCGCCTCGGCACTGATGGCCTCGATGGTGGGTTTCTACTGCGTCTACAACGGCCCCGAGGGGTTGCGCCGCGCCGCCGAGACGGCCCATCTGGCCGCCGCGACCGTTGCCCGGGCCCTCGAAGCGCTGGACTACAAACTCACCTCGAAGGAGTTCTTCGACACGCTGGAGGTCGAGGCCGAAGCGGCCGTCGTACAGTCGCTGGCGCTGGAGCAGGGGATCAACTTCTTCTACCCCTCGGAGGGGAAGGTGCGCATGTCGTTCGACGAGGTGACCACGGAGGAGGAGATCGCCACGGTCATCGGCATCTTCGCCGCCGCCAAGGGCCGGAAAGCCAAGGCCGTAAAGGCCGCGACCGAAAGCTGCATCCCCGTCGGGCTGCGCCGCCAGTCGGCCTACCTTGAGGAGCCGGTCTTCAACCGCTACCGCTCGGAGAGCGCCCTGATGCGTTACATCAAGCAGCTGGAACTGAGAGACATTTCGCTGGCCAATTCGATGATCTCGTTAGGTTCGTGCACCATGAAGCTCAATGCTGCGGCGCTCATGCAGCCGCTCTCGCTGGCGGGATTCCAGAACATGCACCCCTACGCCCCGGCCGACCAGGCCGAAGGCTATCTGGCGCTGATCGACGAACTGGAGCACGATCTGGCCACGATCACCGGACTGGCCGCCTGCTCGCTGCAGCCCAATTCGGGCGCCGCGGGCGAGTATTCGGGACTGATGGTAATCCGCGCCTACCACCAGAGCCGCGGACAGGGCTACCGCAACGTCGTGCTGATTCCCGCCTCGGCCCACGGCACGAACCCCGCTTCGGCGGCGATGGCCGGGATGAAGATCGTCACGGTGGCCTGCGACGAGCGCGGCAACATCGACGTCGCCGACCTCGAAGCCAAGGCCCGGGAGTACAGTTCGGAGCTGTGCGGGCTGATGGTGACCTACCCCTCGACGCACGGCGTCTTCGAGAGCCGCATCCGCGAGATCGTCGACGCGGTGCACGACGCCGGCGGTCTGGTCTACATGGACGGCGCCAACATGAACGCCCAGGTGGGACTGACGAACCCCGGCTACATCGGGGCGGACGTCTGCCACCTGAACCTCCACAAGACCTTCGCCATGCCCCACGGAGGCGGCGGCCCGGGTGTGGGCCCGATCTGCGTGGCCGAGCACCTGAAGGCCTTCCTGCCGACCCACCCGATCGTCGCCACGGGCGGCGAGGAGGGCATCACGGCCGTCTCGTCAGCACCCTGGGGTTCGGCCCTGCTGCTGCCGATCACCTACGGATACATCAAGATGCTCGGGGCCGAAGGGCTGAAGCAGGCCACCGAAATGGCCATTGTCAACGCCAACTACATGTCCTCGGCGCTGAAGAACGAATACCGTACCTACTATTCGGGTGAGACGGGGCGCGTGGGCCACGAGATGATCCTCGACCTGACGCATTTCAAGAAGGAGTACGACATCGACTGCGGTGACATCGCCCACCGCCTGATGGATTACGGATTCCATGCCCCGACCCTTTCGTTCCCAGTGCACGAGACGCTGATGGTCGAGCCCACGGAGTCGGAACCCAAGGAGGAGATGGACCGCTTCATCGAGGCCCTCGTCCAAATCAAGCGCGAATGCGAGGCGGCCGCCGCCGCGGGCGAGAAGGACAACGTGGTGACCAACGCCCCGCATACGGCCGTCGAGCTGGCCGGAGAGTGGGGACACCCCTACTCGCGCATGGAGGCAGCCTTCCCGCTGGAGTGGGTGCGCCGGGCGAAATTCTTCCCTTACGTGACGAAGATCGACAACGGCTACGGCGACCGCAACCTCTGCTGCCGCAACTGCGACTGACAGGCGGGAGGGGCTGAGGGACGGACCGCGACGGACGGGCTGACTGCGGCTGACAGACGGGCAGCGGCTGACAGGCTGCGAAGCGGGACTCCGAAGCTGTTCCGGCGGTCTTTTTCGCAGGGCTTCGGGGCTGCTCCGGCGGTCTTTTCGCGGGATCCCAACTCACGAAAAGGGCGACGAAACGATTCGTCGCCCTTTTCCGTGCATTCCGGCACGATGTTTTCAGGCGGTTGTCCCAAGAAAAATTTGCCCGAGAATTTGGCAACTCGCGCCGAAGTGCGTACCTTTGGGCGCTGCAAACCCAAGAGCAACAAACACTCAAAGACAAAGAGAGATATGAAAGTAGAACAGAACAAAATGGTCGGCGTAGACTACAAGCTCACCGTCGACGGCAAGATTGCGGACCAGTCGCGTCCGGGCCAGCCGCTGGAGTTCATCTTCGGCACGGGGATGCTGCTTCCGAAGTTCGAGGAGGCCATTCTCGGCAAGGAGCCCGGCGACAAGGTGGCCTTCACGCTGGAGCCCAAGGACGGTTACGGCGAGGTGATCGCCGAGGCAATCGTCGACCTGCCGAAGAACATCTTCATGGTCGACGGCAAACTGGCCGAAGACATCCTCTTCGAGGGGAGCCAGGTGCCGATGAGCGACGCCCAGGGCAACCGCATGATGGGAACGGTCAAGGAGGTCGGCGACGAGCATGTCAAGATGGACTTCAACCACCCGATGGCGGGCAAGACGCTGAATTTCGAGGTCGAGGTGGTCACGGTGCGCGACGTCACGCCCGAAGACCTGCAGGGCCACTGCTCGTGCGGTTCGTGCGGCGGCGACCACGGCTGCGGGGATGGTTGCGGCGACGGATGCTGCGACGACCACGAGGGCCATTGCCACTGCCATTAATCCATACGGGCTCGCTCCGAAAGGCAAAAAACCGGGTTTTCAATCCGGTTTTTTCCGTTCGCAAAGGGGCTTCCAATGCATCCCGCCACTCTTCCACCCGAACACACCCCCAGTGAACAACCTCCATGTTTTCCCTCCGCCAATACCTGACGACCCTCTCCGACCCCTGCGGGCTGACACGCACGCTGGGGGACGTGGAGGTTTGCCGTGACGAGGCGGGGCGGATGTGCTTCAGCGTCGGGAACTCCGCCGCGGTCTTCCGCATCCGCCACGAGGGTCGGATCCGCTCGCTGCGCGGCTACTTCCGGCCGCAGCGCCACCTGCGGGAGATCTACGGCGAACGGCTGCTCGAAAAGGAGCTTTTCCTCTACACCTCGCCGGAAGAGGGCGTCTGGGTGGATGTCGTCATCGGGGAGTGGATCGAGGGCGAGAGCCTGCACGATGCAATCGCCCGGGCCGCCGCAGCCCGCGACACACAACGGCTGGGGCGTCTGGCAGCGGATTTCGACCGGCTGGCCGCAGCCCTGGTCTCCGACGACCGAGCCCACGGCGATCTGAAACCCGAAAACATCCTGGTCGACCGGGCCGGAGCGCTCCACCCGATCGATTTCGATGCTGCCTACCTTCCCTGCTTCGCGGGCGAACGGAGCCCCGAACTGGGAACGGCCGCCTATCAGCATCCGGGCCGCACGGCGGAGGATTTCAACGCACGGATCGACGACTACCCCGCAGCGCTGATCTCCACGGCGCTGCACGCCCTGTCGGTTGCCCCGGAGCTTTGGGAGCACTACGGGGATCCGGACACGCTGCTCTACGATCCGCGGAAGATCGCCGCGGACCGGGCCCTGCAGGAGAGTCTGGAGCGGTTCGAGGAGTTGGGGATGGCCGTGGAATACCGCATCGCACAACTGCTCTACGCCCCGCGGCCGGAACTCTTCGGGCTTCCCGCGCTGCTGTCCGAAGCGGTCCGGAGGGCCGACCGGACGACGAAAAAAGAGCGGGAAGCGGCAGCCCCGGCCGCAAAGGCGGCAGAACAATCCGCCGGGACAGCGGGCCAGCCTGCCGGAGCAACGGGAACGGAGGCGGGAGCAACGGCAGAAGCGGCAGATGCGGCGGCGGAAGCAACGGAGGCGGCGGAGATGCCGGAGCTCTTCGTCGAGCAGGGACGCTGGGGTTACCGCACCACCCGGGAAGTGGTCATCCCGCCGCTCTACGACAACGGTTTCGACTTCACGGAGGGGCTGGCCGCCGTGCTGCTGGGCCGCACGTGGCACTTCATCGACCCCGAAGGAAATACCCGGCTCAATTGTCCCGGCTGCGAATCGGTCAAGCCGTTCCGCAACGGCCGGGCGCGTATCGTCCGCGGCGGAATCCGCAGGGAGATCGATCCCGAAGGCCGGGAATTTGACATTTGACATCAAATCGTTATATTTGCGAGATCATAGCCTGGTCGCCGCACCGCGGAAAAGGTCCGCAGCAACGACAGGGCACAGAAACCACGAACTATGACTTCATTCAGAACGCTGACACAGGCGGAAATCTCCGCCCTCGAATCCCTCGGCAATACGGCCGAGGAGTGGGCGCAAATTCGGGTTGCGGAGGACTTCCAGCCGCATCAGCTCCTTCAGAACCACTTCGAGGGGATTGTCGAAATCGCCTCCGGAGCCCGCGTAATCCGCTCGCGCGTCCGCAACTACCGCATCGGCGAGGGGTCGCTCGTCACAGGCGTCACGGCCCTCGAATGCCGCCACCGTTCGGCATTCGGAAACGGCGTCGGCGTGGCCACAATGAACGAATGCGGCGGCCGCACGGTGAAGATCTTCGACACGATGTCGGCCCAGGTGGCCTACGTCATGGCCGTCTA
>CALUMM010000091.1 GCA_944321755.1 uncultured Alistipes sp. | reverse complement strand
TCGATGCTCCACGCCGGCGTGCTGATGAAGCTCGGCGGCTACGGCTGCTTCCGCGTGGCGATGTACCTGCTGCCCGATGCGGCGCATGAGCTGAGCTGGATCTTCATCCTGCTGACGACCGTCTCGGTGGTCTACGGAGCCTTCTCGGCCTGCGTGCAGACCGACCTGAAGTACATCAACGCCTACTCTTCGGTCTCGCACTGCGGGCTGGTGCTCTTCGCCATCCTGATGATGAACACCACGGCCTCGACGGGTGCCATCCTGCAGATGCTGAGCCACGGCTTGATGACGGCGCTCTTCTTCGCGCTGATCGGCATGATCTACGGCCGCACCCACACGCGCGACGTGCGCCAGTTGAGCGGTCTGATGAAGGTGATGCCCTTCCTCGCGGTGGGCTACGTGATCGCGGGTCTGGCGAACCTCGGACTGCCGGGGCTGAGCGGCTTCGTGGCCGAGATGACGATCTTCAACGGCGCCTTCATGAACGCCGACACGTTCCACCGCGTGGTGACCGTCATCGCCTGCACGTCGATCGTCATCACGGCGGTCTACATCCTGCGCGTCGTCGGGCGGATCCTCTACGGCACGTGCGAAAACCCCGAACACCTGAAACTCTCCGACGCCACGTGGGACGAACGCCTTGCGGTCATCTGCCTCGTGGTGGCCATCGCCGGGATGGGACTTGCACCGCTGTGGGTGAGCGACCTGATCCGCGGCAGCGTCTCGGAACTCATTGCACACATCTTGAGCTAAGCGACTATGGATTACACGACGATATTTCCGCTGATGCGGGCCGAACTGACCCTCACGGCGATCCTCATTCTTCTCTTCCTCTACGACCTCCTTGCGGGCAGACGCGGGCGCCGCTGGTTTTCGGCCGTGGCGTGCGGACTGCTGGCCGTGCAGGTCGCGGTGAATCTCATCCCGGGCCCGGAGGGCGAACTCTTCGGCGGGATGTTCCGTTACGCCGCGATGGACGGTGTGGTGAAGAGTGTCCTCTCGATCGGAGCGCTGATTGTCTGCCTGCAGGCCGATCCGTGGCTGCAGCGCGAGGATACCTGCCACAAGCAGGGCGAATTCTACATCCTGACGCTCTCGACGCTGCTGGGCATGTACTTCATGATCTCGGCGGGGCACTTCCTGCTGTTCTTCATCGGGCTGGAGCTGGCTTCGGTGCCGATGGCCTGCCTGGTGGCCTTCGACAAGTACAAGCACCACTCGGCCGAGGCCGGAGCGAAATATATCCTCTGCGCGCTCTTTTCGAGCGGACTGATGCTCTTCGGCATTTCGTTCTTCTACGGCACGACCGGCACGCTCTATTTCGACGACATGGCCGCCCGCTTGACGGGTTCGCCGCTGGAGATCATGTCGATGGTCTTCTTCTTCTCGGGCCTCGGCTTCAAGATCTCGCTCGTGCCCTTCCACCTCTGGACGGCCGACGCCTACCAGGGCGCCCCGACGACCGTCACGTCGTACCTCTCGGTGGTCTCGAAGGCCGCCGCGGCGTTCGTGCTCTTCACGACGCTGGTCAAGGTCTTCGCGCCGCTGGTCGAGGAGTGGCAGATGCTGCTGTGGGTCGTGACGGTGCTGAGCATCACCGTGGCAAACCTCTTCGCCCTGCGGCAGCGGGACCTGAAGCGCTTCATGGCCTTCTCGTCGATCTCCCAGGCCGGGTACATCATGCTGGCCGTCATCGGTGGCAGCGCCCAGGGCATGACCTCGCTGGTCTTCTACATGCTGGTCTACCTGGCTGCGAACCTCGCGGTCTTCGGCGTGCTGTCGACCGTCGAGCAGCACACCGGCGGGCGGGTCTCGCTCGAAGACTACAACGGCTTCTACCGCACGAACCCCCGGCTGGCCGTGATGATGATGCTGGCGCTCTTTTCGCTGGCCGGGATCCCGCCCTTCGCGGGCTTCTTCTCGAAGTTCTTCGTCTTTGCCGCGGCCTTCAGGGCGGGTTTCTACGTGCTGGTCTTCATCGCCCTGCTCAATACGGTGATCTCGCTCTACTACTACCTGCTGATCGTCAAGGCGATGTTCATCACGCCGTCCGATGAGCCGATCGCCGCGTTCCGCTGCGACAACTATACGCGCCTGAGCCTGGCCCTCTGCATGGCCGGGGTGCTGCTCCTGGGTGTGGTGAGCGCCGTTTACGACGGGATCAACGCCTTCGCCTTCGGGCTCTGATTCCTCCGGAAGCCTTCTCGGCGGAGCGGACCGACAACTGCCGGTCCGCTCCGTTTTTTTGCGGAAGAGGCGGTAAATCGCGGATTTTGAATTATTTTTGCACTTCGAAAGAAAACGTTTGTCCCATGCAGTTGACCCTATTCCGGCGGATCACCCTCCGGCAGATCGTATGGGCGGGGTGTCTGGTGACCCTGCTCTACGCCCTTTTCAGTCGGGGCGTCTACCACTCCGACGAGCACTATCAGATTCTGGAGTACGCCCACATGAAACTCTTCGGAACCCCCGTGGAGGAGCATCTGGCCTGGGAATACCCCTTGCAGATGCGTTCCGGGGTGCAACCCTTCATTGCCTGGTGTGTGGGGCGCGTGCTGGTGGCGATGGGGTGCTGGTCTCCGTGGCTGGCCGTGAGCATCCTCCAGCTGCTGAGCGGGCTGTTGTCGGTGGCCGTGCTGCTCTTCTTCTACCGCACGGTGCGCGAGGAACTGACCTCCGGGACGCAGCGCAAATGGTTTCTCGTGCTGGGATTCTTCCTCTGGTTTATGGCCTACCTCCACGTCCATTTCAACGCCGAAATGCTCTCGGGCAACCTCCTGCTGCTGCTGGCGGCCCTGACGATCCGTTTCCGCCGCCGCATGGAACGCGAGGAGTGCGGCGAGTCCGACTCCCACCATCCCAGTCGGGAATTTGCCTGGGGCGTGCTGCTGGGGCTCGTAGCCGGGGCGACCTTTATCGTGCGTTTCCAGACGGGCTTCGCCCTGCTCGGATACGGTCTCTGGCTGCTGTTTTTCTGCCGCCGTTGGCGCCTTTATGCCGGGATGGTTCCGGGTGTCGTCGCGATGCTGGCCCTCGGGCTGCTGGCCGACCGCTGGCTCTACGGCGAATGGACCTGTGCGCCGTGGAACTACCTCCAGGAGAACATCCTCAATGCCCGGATGGATCAGTTCCGCCACGAACCCTGGTGGTATTACCTCACGGCCCCGGTGCTCGAAGGCGGCATCTTCTTCGGACTGCTGGCCCTCATCGCCACGCTGCGCTTCTTCTGGAAACGGCCCCGGCACGTCGTGACGTGGATGCTCGTGCCTTTCCTGCTCATTCACTTCTTCCTCGCTCACAAGGAGATCCGCTTCTTTTTCCCGGCGCTGTTCTTCGTGCCGTGGTTCCTCGTGGAGCTGTTCCGCGGGACGGGCGATCGCTTCTCGGGCCGCGGCTGGCGCTGGGCCCTGGGTCTCTTGGCGGTGATGAATCTCGGGGCGATGTGCTACAACCTGACGCAGCCGACTCCCGACATCCACTTCTATCGGGTGGTGCAGGAGTATTGCCGCGGCAAGGGCGAGGTCGTGGCGCTGAACCTCTCCGACGAAGCGACCTATTACAGCCGCCTGCAGCGTTTCTCGGAACCGGCCCGGGTGGTCGAGGCACGCTTCTACATGCCCGCGAATTTCGACAACCTCCACTTCGACACCCCCGAATCCCTGCAGGCTGCGGCCCGGCGGCTGACAGCCGAAGGGCGTCACGTCGTGATCCTCTCTTCGGACCCGGCGCTGGCTGAAAGTGCACCGCTGGCACTGCGCAAAATCGTCTGGAGCCCCTATCCCGCGTGGGTGGTGCGTTACTTCAACTTCAACGACTGGACGCGCTTTGCGGTGCGCTCCAAAAATATCTACGAGGTGTTGCCTGATGCGGCCGACCGCGGCGGGCTTTAACGCTTTTCGCCGTCGAGCAGCCGCTCCTTGATTCCGATTCCGGCGGCGTAGCCCGTCATCTTGCCGTCGTAGCCGATGACGCGGTGGCAGGGGATGAGGATGCCGATCGGATTGCGGTTGTTGGCCATCCCGACGGCCCGGAATGCCAGGTTGTGGCCGATCTGTTCGGCGATCTGTTTGTAGGTGCGGGTCTCTCCGTAGGGGATGGTCCGCAGGGCCGCCCAGACCTTCTTCTGGAATTCCGAACCGTGCGGTGCGAGCGGCAATGTAAAGCTGCGGCGCTCGCCGGCGAAGTATTCGCGGAGCTGCCGGGCCGTTTCGCGCAGCAACGGCGTGGCCTCCTCTTCCCGGCAGAGAAGCGAATACTCCGGGAGTTCCGTCCCGAAGCGGAGTCCGGTGACGGCATCGTCCGAGGCCGTCACCGTGACCGGGCCGACGGGCGTTTCGAGTTGCAGGGAGTGCGTCATAAATGCTGCAGGGTGTAGTCGATCATCTTCTGTCTTATGTGTGCCGTTGCGTCGGGCAGCATCGAGTGGTTCTGATCGGGGTATACCATCATGTCGTACTGCTTCCCGGCTCGGTTCAGGGCGCGGGTCATCTCCACGGTGTTCTGGAAATGTACGTTGTCGTCGGCCGTGCCGTGGATGATGAGCAGCCGGGTTTTCTTGTCGTCGAGCATCTGCGCAAAGTGGATCGGGGAGTATTTGTCATACCCTTCGGCATTGAACTGCGGCAGGTTGTTGTAGATCTCGGTGTAGATCGTGTCGTAGTAGCGCCACGAGGTGACGGGCGCCACGGCGATGGCCATGCGGAAGAGCCCGTGTCCCTTGAGGGCGCAGCTCAGGGCCATGAAACCGCCGTAGGACCAGCCGTAAATCCCGATCCGGGCGGGGTCGACCCAGGGCTGTGCGGCCATGTAGCGGGCCGTCGAGAGCTGGTCCTCGACCTCCAGGGCGCCGAGACGCCCGTAGGTGAGTTTCTTGAACTTCTCGCCCCGGAATCCGGTTCCGCGGCCGTCGGCGCAGACCACGATGTAGCCCTTTTCGGCCAGGGCATCCTCCCAGTCCATCGACCAGCGGTCAGCGACCTGCTGCGATCCCGGACCCGAATATTGGGTCAGCAGCACCGGGTAGCGCTTCGCGGGATCGAACCCGCGGGGCAGGATGCGGTAGGCGTTGAGCGTGTCGCCGCGTTCGGTCACGAAGGTGAAGAACTCCTTGACGGGCCGGTCCGTAGCCATCAGTTCGGCCCGCAACTCGCGGCTGTCGGCCAGTGTGCGGAGCCATTGTCCCGCGGCGTCGCGGACTTCGGTGAGGTTGGGGGTCGCGGCATTCGAGAAGGTCGTGATGAAGTATTTCATCCCCTGGCTCGGAGCTGCGGTATAGTAGCCTTCACCCTGTGTGAGGCGCTGTTTGTCCTTGCCGTCGAGGCGCACGCTGTAGAGGTTGCGGCGCAGCGGCGAGGTCTCGGTCGAGAGGTACCAGACGCGCTTGCCGTCGGTTCCCACGACGTCGGTCACCTCCCAGGCCCCCTTGGTCACCTGCCCGAGCAGGCCGCGCCGCAGGCTGTAGAGGTAGAGGTGCATGTACCCCGTATGGCTCTCCTGCCGCACGAGAAAACGGTCCCGGTCGACGAACGTCACGGTCCGGTCGTCGACCCGTTCGACGTATTGCTGCGAGCGCTCCTCATAGACCGTGCGCTGGGCGCCGTGGGGCTCGCAGACCACCATCTCGAAGGTGTTCTGGCGGCGGTTCAGCCGGTAGTACCAGGGTCGTCCGTCGGGAGTCCAGCCGATGCGGGGGATGTACTGGTCGGTTTCGGGTCCGGTGTCGATCCGGGTTTTCGCCCCCGTTGCGAGGTCGGCGACCCACAACTGAACCACGGAGTTCGCCTCCCCGGCCTTCGGGTATTTGAACGAGTAGGCCCGGTTGTAGAGTTTCCCGTCGAAGCGCATCATCTCCATCAGGGGCACCTGGCTCTCGTCGAAACGCAGATAGGCCAGCTTCTGCCCGTCGGGCGAGAAGGCGTAGGCGCGCGTGATGCCGAACTCCTCCTCGTAGACCCAGTCGGTCGTTCCGTTGATCACCTCGTTCCAGACTCCGTCGTCGGTGATGCGGCGCGTGCGCTGCGTCTCGATGTCGTAGACGTAGAGGTCGTTGCGGTCGGAGTAGGCGATGCTGCGTCCGTCGGGCGAGAACGAGGCGTCGCGCGGTGCTTCGGCGTCGCGCAGAACCGGGGTGACGCGCCCGTCGCGGATGAGCGAGTAACTCGTGGTGTAGGAGTGGCGGTAGATGGGGTGCCGTCCCGAGGCGATGAGGATCGAGCGCTCGTCGGGCGAGAGCGTGTAGTCGGAGATCGCCAGATTCGGCGTCGGCGACGGGAGCAGGCTTTCGCCCGGGCCTTCCGTGGCATAGGCGTAGCGGCGGATGTCGTTGCCCGCGAGGACGGTGTAGTGTTCGCCGTCGTTCATCGAGCGGATTCCCCGCACCGTCTGGTTCAGCCCCTTCAGCCGGGCGATTTCGGCATACTCTCCTTCGGCTCTGGCATGGCCGGCCGTAAAAAGGAGCGCCGCTCCGAGCATCGCTTCCGCGAACCGTCGCACGCTCCGTATCACTTGACTCTTCATTGTTGGCCTCTGTTCCTTCTTGGGTGGTCGTGTTTTGAATTCCGGCGGTTCCTCCTGCGTCAGATGTCCTCGACGTCGAAGTCGTAGCCCAGACGCTTGCCGGTGACGAACTTCGAGTTGTCCATCTTCGTGTTGAACTGGTCGACCGTGACGCGCTTGTTCTCCTCGTAGGGGGGCATCAGCAGGTCGAAGTTCAGCGAGAAGGCGATGGCGGCCTCCAGCACGTCGACCAGCGCGTCGCGGTCGATTTCGGTCTTTCCGAAGCTCATGGCCCGCATCGAGGTCTGCTGTTTGCCCTCGACGAAGTAGCGGCGTTCGCGGTTGATGAAGATCCGCCCGATGAGGTATCCCTCGTCGGCGTTGCGGTTGAACTTGAACGAATCGGAGAGGAAGTTGTAGATGTTGATCAGTCCGCAGTAGGAGTTCTCCTGGTCGGCCTGCACGTAGGGGTTCTGCCAGATGAGGTGGTTGGCGTCGAATTCGAAGACGTCGGTGTGCATCTGGAAGATCAGCAGGTCGTTGGCCACCTGCAGCTGGGCTTCGAACTTCCCGCGGTCGCGGTATTCGAGCCGCACGCGGCGGTCGAGTTTCCCGTCGAGCTCGTCGTCCATCTCGGCGGCGATCTCCAGCAGGGTCTCTTTCAAGAGGTTGAAGGCTGCGAACGTATTGTCGAACACCTTCTGTTTGAGGGTTGATTTGCGGACGATCGTGTCAAGGATCCTGGTCCGCAAGGGGGTTGTTTCCATGGTCTGGTATCTGGTCTGTCGTTGTGTTCTGTTTTGCCGGGGCGGCGGTCCGGGGGCGGGGTGCCGCGCTCTATAGCGTTTTGCAGCCGGGCGTTTTGCGGCCGGAGGTTATTTGATCCGCAGCTGCCGGCCCTCTTCGAGCCGTTCGCCGGGTTTGAGCTTGTTGAGGCGTTCGATCGAGCGGCTGCGGATTGCGTAGGACTGCCCGACGGCGTAGACCGTCTCGCCCGGACGGCAGATGTGGTGGCGGGCATTGCCCTCCCAGCGCTTCTTCTTGCGCTCGATGTAGACCACCTCGCCGGTCATCGGCTGGGCCTGTTTGTCCTTCAGGTCGTTGAACTTCCGCAGGTTCCGGGCCGAGATGCGGAACTTGCGGCCGATATTTTCGTAGGTGTCGTTCTCCTTGGCCGTGACATAGTGCACGCCGTTGGTCATGTAGACGTTGTAGCCTTCGTGGGCGTTGATCGTCACGCGGTAGTTGTCCGGATCGACGGCCGTTTCGGTGCGGGCGACCTCCTCGACGCTCGACTGCGACGAGAACCACTCTTCGGGATTGCGCTCCAGACCGAACCGTTTGGCGTAGAGCCGTTCGCCGTTGGGCCGGTCGAGCAGGTAGAGCTGGCTCTCCTCGATGATGCGGATCAGCCGCTGGGCGTAGTCTGGGGCCGTGGCGTAACCGGCCGCCTTCAGACCCCGGGCCCAGCTCTTGTAGTCGTCGGAGGCGTAGGCGAAGAGCGAATCGTAACGCGGCTGCGAGTCGAGGAATTCGGCATGGTCCTCGTAGGAGGCCTCGACGGTGGGGTAGGCGCGGAAGCACTCGCCCTTGGCGTCGTCGTCGTGGTAGACGCGCTCGCCCTTCCAGTTGGTCTTGCACTTGATGCCGAAGTGGTTGTTCGACTTCATCGACAGCAGGCTGTTGCCGCAGTCGGATTCGAGGATGCCCTGCGCCATGGTGATGCTGGCGGGGATTCCGTAGCGCTCCATGTGTGCCACGGCGATGTGCATGTATCGGTCGATGTACTCTTCGCGGGTCTGGCGCACCTGGGCGGCAAGCTGTACGGCACAGCCCAGGAGGATTCCGGCGAGGAGTATTGCTTTTCTGGAAATATTCATTATCTTTGTTTGATGATTACCGACAAAGGTATAATTTTCCGTTGAAAATAACAATATTCCCCTAAAACCGAAGCTATGTTTACCGAAAACGCGAACCGCATTTTCAACCGTTCCATCGAGGATTACCACCGTTGGGACGATGTGGACCACCCGATCGAAAACCCCTACGAACCCGGTACGATCGACCACCTGCTCTACCACAAGAACTGGATCGACACCGTGCAGTGGCATCTGGAGGACATCATCCGCGATCCGGCGATCGACCCGGTGGAGGCGCTGCGGATCAAGCGGCGGATCGACAAGTCGAACCAGGACCGCACGGACATGGTGGAGTATGTGGATTCCTACCTGTTGGACAAGTATAAGGATATCCGTCCGGCGGCCGATGCGCGGCTCAATACGGAGACTCCGGCGTGGGCCATCGACCGGCTGTCGATCCTGGCGCTGAAGATCTACCACATGGCGCGGGAGACCGAACGCACGGATGTCGACGAGGCGCACCGCGAGGCGTGCCGC
>CALUMM010000090.1 GCA_944321755.1 uncultured Alistipes sp. | reverse complement strand
ATCATCTCGAACTTCTACTCGCGGGCCGGTCTGGTGAAGCTCACGAACGGCCAGACGGGTTCGGTGACGTTCCTCGGTACGGTGTCGCCTGCGGGCGGTAACCTCAAGGAGCCGGTGACCGAATCGACGAAGAAGGCGGCTCGCTGCTTCTACGCCCTGTCGCAGGGCCGCGCCGACTCGAAGCGCTACCCGGCCATCGACCCGCTGGAGTCCTACTCGAAGTACCTGGAGTACCCCGAGATCCGCGAATACCTCGACGAGCATATCGAGAAGGACTGGGTGGATCTCGTCTATGCGGGCAAGACGCTCGTGCAGCGCGGCAAGGAGGCCAACGACCAGATCAACATCCTGGGCGACGACGGCGTGCCGGTTGAGTACCACGAGCGTTTCTGGAAGTCGGAGCTGATCGACTTCGTGATCCTGCAGCAGGATGCCTTCGACGACATCGACGCCAACTGTCCGATCGAGCGTCAGAAGATGATGTACGAGATGGTGCTGGGGATCTGCCGCAAGTCGTTCTCGTTTGCGGATTTCGAGGAGTGCTCGCAGTTCTTCAAGGGTTTGATCAACCTCTTCCGCCAGATGAACTACTCGGAGTGGAAGTCGGAGAAGTTCGAGGACTACAAGCGTCAGATCGAAGAGTACGTGAGTGAAAAAAACAGATAAGCCATGACAACACGCGCATTTCAGAAGATATATACCCGGATTGACAACATCACCAAGGCGACGGTGACGCTGCGGGCACAGGGCGTCGGGAACGACGAACTGGCCACGGTGGGCGGGAAACTGGCCCAGGTGGTGAAGATTATGGGCGAGAACGTGACGCTTCAGGTTTTCGCCGGCACGGAGGGTCTTTCGACCGACTCGGAGGTCGTTTTCCACGGCGAGCCGCCGAAGCTGCGGGTTTCGGACGCGCTGGCCGGGCGCTTCTTCAACGCCTACGGCGAGCCGCTGGAGGGCGGAGAGATCGTCGAGGGCGAGGCCCGGGAGATCGGCGGCCCGACGGTGAACCCCTTCAAGCGTATCCAGCCTTCGGAGCTGATCGCCACGGGTATCGCGGGCATCGACCTGAACAACACGATCGTGACGGGGCAGAAGATTCCGTTCTTCGCCGACCCGGACCAGCCCTACAACGCCGTGATGGCCAACGTGGCGCTGCGCGCCAAGGCCGACAAGATCATCCTGGGCGGTATGGGACTGACGAACGACGACTTCCTCTACTTCAAGTCGGTGTTCGAGAACGCCGGAGCGCTGGACCGTATCGTGTCGTTCGTCAACACGACGGAGAACCCGCCGGTGGAGCGACTGCTCGTGCCGGACATGGCGCTGACGGCCGCCGAATACTTCGCCGTGGACAAGGGCGAGAAGGTGCTGGTGCTGCTCACGGACATGACGCTCTACGCCGACGCGCTGGCGATCGTCTCGAACCGTATGGACCAGATTCCGTCGAAGGACTCGATGCCGGGTTCGCTCTATTCGGACCTGGCGAAGATCTACGAGAAGGCCGTGCAGCTGCCCAACGGCGGCTCGATCACGATCATCGCAGTGACGACCCTTTCGGGCGGCGACATCACGCACGCCATCCCCGACAACACGGGTTACATTACCGAAGGTCAGCTGTTCCTGCGCAACGACTCCGACACGGGGAAGGTCATCGTGGACCCGTTCCGTTCGCTGTCGCGTCTGAAGCAGCTCGTCATCGGCAAGAAGACCCGGGAAGACCACCCGCAGGTGATGAATGCCTGCGTGCGTCTGTACGCCGACGCGGCCAACGCGAAGACGAAACTCGAAAACGGTTTCGACCTTTCGGACTACGACGAACGGGCGCTGAAGTTCGCCCGCGACTACTCGGAGAAACTGCTGGCGATCGACGTGAACATCGGCATCACGGAGATGCTTGATACGGCATGGGGCCTCTTTGCGAAGTACTTCTCGAAGGAGGAGGTCGCCATCAAGGAGGAACTGATCAAGAAATACTGGAAGGAGGCGTAACGCACGATGGCCATCAAGTTTCAATATAACAAGACTTCGCTGGGCGAACTCGGCAAACAACTGAAGATGCGCCAGAAGGCACTCCCTACGATCAAGAGTAAGGAGTCGGCGCTTCGGTCCGAGGTGAAGAAGGCGAAGGACTCTGCGGCGGACTACCGGCGTCGTCTTGAAGCCCTGAAGGGGGAGTACGACTACATGGTCTCGTTGTGGGGGGAGTTCGACAGTGACCTGCTCCGCATTTCGGACGTGGATCTCGGGGTGCGGAAGATTGCGGGCGTGCGGATTCCGGAGCTGGAGGATGTCCGTTTCGAGGAGAAGAGCTACGACCTGTTCTCCTCTCCGGCGTGGTTCGCCGACGGCATCGACATCCTCAAGCGCCTGGCCCGCCTGGGGCTGGAGTACGAGGTCTACAACCGTCGGATGGAGCTGCTGGACTTCGCGCGCCGGAAGACGACGCAGAAGGTAAACCTCTACGAAAAGGTCCAGATCCCGGGTTATGAGGACGCCATCCGGAAGATCAAACGCTTCATGGAGGACGAGGAGAACCTTTCGAAATCGGCCCAGAAGATCGTGAAAACCAAACAACAGGCCGCCGGGGAGGGCGCGATGTTATGATAGCCAGAATGTCGAAATACGACTTTGTGCTCTATGCGGCACAGCGTGAGGACTTCATCGGGAAGCTGCGCAACCTGGGGTTGGTGGACATCACCACGACGGGTTGGGAGCCCTCGGAGGAGGACCGCCAGCTGCTGCTCGACATCGAGGGCTGCACGAAGGCTGCGGAGTTTCTGAAGGCGTTCCGCGCCGACGGAGAGCGCTGCGACGCAGGTGCTGCGGCGTTCGCTTCGGGCGAGGAGGCCTATGAGCACTATGCGGCGGCGCAGCGGGATGCTGCGGCGATCCGTGCGGAGATTGCGCGGCTGGAGAAGGCCGCCGACGAACTGCGTCCGTGGGGCTCGTTCGACGTGACGCGCACGGAGCGGCTCGCCGGGGAGGGTATCGTCCTGCGCTACTTCTTTACCCAGCGCAACACCTACGACAAACAGGCGGCGGAGTGGTCCGAGCGCTACTCGATCTCGGAGATCTCGCGCAACGACTCGACGGTTTGGTTCGTCGTGGTGGCGGCTCCGGGCGAGGAGATCACGCTCGACGCCCAGGAGATGAAGACGCCGCACATGGATATCCGCGAGGCGGAGCGCCGTATCGCGGAGGAGAACGCGAAACTCGCGGCACTGGATGCGGAGTTCTCGCGCGTGGCGGCTTCGGAGAAGCTGCTGGCGGAGTACGGCGCGACGCTGAAGGAGCGCCTGCAGGAGGTGCGGGTTGCCGCTACGGCGCAGCAGGAGGCCGACGGCACGCTGCTGATAATGGAGGGGTGGGCCGAGACGGAGACCTCGGAGAAGGTCGACGCGCTGTTGGCCGACTACCCGAACGTGGTGTGGCTGAAGAGCGACCCCACGCCGGAGGACGATACGCCCGTGAAGCTGAAGAACAACCGCTTTGCGCGGATCTTCGAGATGATCGGCGATCTCTACGCCCGTCCGAAGTACGGCACGCTGGACCTCACGCCCTACTTCGCGCCGTTCTACATGCTCTTCTTCGGCATCTGCCTGAACGATGCCGGTTACGGACTGATCCTGCTTCTGGCGGGTCTCTTCATGCTGCACAAGTTCCGCGAGCCGGGCATGATGCGCCGGGCATCGTGGTTCGCCACGTTGTGCGCCATTTCGACGGTTGTTTTCGGTCTGTTCTGCGGTTCGTTCTTCGGGCTGAGCCTTGCGGATTACTTCCCGTCGATCCCGTTCTTCAATTTCCAGGGCAAGTTCTTCATCGTGTCGCTGGTGATCGGCGTGGTGCAGATCCTCTTCGGCATGGCGCTCAACATCTGGACGACGACGCGCTGCTTCGGCATCACGCAGGCTTTCGGACAGCTGGGCTGGTTCATCATCCTGGTGTCGTGCGTGCTGGCCGTAGCGCTTCCCATGGCGGGGATCACCATCCCGGGCTTCACCTCCGGGTCGGTGGCCTTCTATGTGGCGCTGGGCATCGGAGGCGTGCTGCTGTTGCTGCTGAACAACCCGAAGCGCAACCCGCTCATCAACCTCGGAGCGGGCCTCTGGGACCTCTACAACAACATCACGGGGCTGTTGAGCGACGTGCTGTCGTACATCCGACTCTTCGCCATCGGGCTTTCGGGCGGTGTGCTGGCGCTGGTCTTCAACACGCTGGCCCAGGGCTTCGTTCCGGAGGGCGCGGGGATCGTGACCCGTCTGCTGGTGATGATCCCGATCCTGCTGGTCGGCCACGGCATCAACCTCTTCATGTCGACGATCTCGTCGTTCGTGCACCCGATGCGTCTGACGTTCGTGGAGTTCTTCAAGAACGCGGGCTTCGAGATGGCGACGCGGTCGTTCGACCCGATCCGCAAAATGGACAAGACAAACGAATAAAAATAACAATCAAAAACCTTTTCAAAGATTATGGAAACAACAACTGCATTGGTAATGGCTTACGTCGGCGTAGCGCTGATGGTGGGCCTGGCTGGTATCGCATCGTCCGTGGGAACCGCGATTGCGGGTCAGGCGTCCGTCGGTGCCATGAAGAAGAACAGCGGCGCCTTCGGTAGCTACATGATTCTCTCGGCGCTCCCGGGTTCGCAGGGTCTCTACGGCTTCGTCTGCTTCTTCCTGGTTCAGGGCGGTCTGACGAACCCGACGATGATTCAGGGTGCTGCGATTCTGGGTGCCGGTATTCTGGTGGGTATCGTCAACCTGGCTTCGTCGATCTACCAGGCGAAGATCTGCGCCAACGGTATCGCCGCTATCGGCAACGGTCACGACGTCATGGGTAAGACGCTGATTCTGGCGGCTTTCCCGGAGCTTTACGCCATTCTTTCGGTGGCTGCGACCTTCCTGATCGCCACGCTCGAAGGAGTGAACCTCTTCTAACGCGCCGTCGCAGGATGCAAAAAGGGACCCGCTGTTGCAGCGGGTCCCTTTTTTGTGCAGGGTCGGAAGAGTTGAGGTCGGAACCTTTTCGGCGGCGGTCACAGGTCACAGGCGCTCCATCCACCTTCACACCATCTTTCCCCCGCCTCTTCTCTGGCCCCTCCCCTGGGTTTGCTACCGTCCTTTGCGGCGGGTGGAGGTGCGGACCTTCGGGCCGCGTCCCTTGCCGCGCTCGTCGGCGGAGTGGCTGCGGCGCGCCTCGACGCCCGGCAGCAGGAGCTCGAAATCGAGCTGGCGTTTCTGGAGGTCGGCCCGCTTTACGCGGATGCGCACGGCATCGCCCAGCGTCAGCCGGATCCCGGTCGAGCGGCCGATGATCTCGTACTGCTGCTCGTCGAAGAGGAAGAAGTCGCCCTCGATGTCGCGCAGGAAGGACATGCCCTCGATGTGGGTTTCGTCCAGTTCGACGTAGACGCCCCATTCGGTGAGTCCGGAGATGTGTCCTTCGAACTCCTCGCCGATGTGCTGCTTCATGAACTCGACCATCTTGTACTTGATCGAGGCGCGTTCGGCCTCGGCGGCGACGATCTCGCGGTCGGAAGCCCTTGCACAGAGTTCCTCGACGGGCTCCTTGTCGACCGACTTTCCGCCGTCGAGGTAGTGGGCCAGCAGGCGGTGGACCATCATGTCGGGGTAGCGGCGGATGGGCGAGGTGAAGTGGGTGTAGTATTGGAATGCGAGCCCGTAGTGGCCGATGTTGTCGGTGGTGTAGAAGGCCTTGGCCATGGAGCGCACGGCCATCGTCGAGACGGCGTTCTCCTCGGTCGAGCCCTTGATCTGCTTGAAGAGCTTGTTCATCTCGCGGGCGACGGCGCGGCCCTTCGAGGCCTTGAAGACGTGTCCGAAGCGGAGGATGAACTGCCGGAAACGTTCGAGTTTCTCCTCGCTCGGGGCGTCGTGGACGCGGAAGACCATCGTGCGGGGGATGGCGCGGCCCTTTTCGTTGTGCCGGTGTGCGCAGAATTCGGCGACGCGGCGGTTGGCCAGCAGCATGAACTCCTCGATCATCTGGTTGGACTCCTTCTGCTCCTTGAAGTAGACGCCGAGGGGTTTTCCGTCGTCGTCGAGCCGGAACTTGACCTCTTCGCGCTCGAAGGAGATGGCTCCGTTCCTGAAACGCTGGGCGCGGAGGGCCTGGGCCAGTCGGTTGAGGGTGAGGATCTCCTCGGCGAAATCGCCGCGTCCGGTTTCGATCACCTCCTGGGCTTCGGCGTAGGTGAAGCGTCGGTCGGAGTGGATGACCGTGCGTCCGAACCACTCGTCGAGGATTTCGAGGTTCTCGTTGAGGGTGAAGACGGCTGAGAAGCAGAGACTCGTTTCGTTGGGGCGCAGCGAGCAGAGCTCGTTGGAGAGGCGTTCAGGGAGCATCGGGACGGTGCGGTCGACGAGATAGACCGAGGTGCCGCGCTCGACGGCCTCGTCGTCGATGACGGAGTGGGGCTTGACGTAGTAGGTGACGTCGGCGATGTGTACGCCGATCTCCCAGACGCCGTCCTTGACCTTGCGCACCGAGAGTGCGTCGTCGAAATCCTTGGCGTCGGCGGGGTCGACGGTGAAGGTCGTGACCTTGCGGAAGTCGCGGCGCCGGGCGATTTCGCGGGCCGTGACGCGATCGTCGATGGCTGCGGCGGCCTCCTCGACTTCGGGTTCGAAGCGGTAGGGAAGGTCGTATTCGGCCAGGATGGCGTGCATTTCGGTGTCGTTGTTCCCGGCGATGCCGAGTCGTTCGACGAGCTCTCCGACGGGGCTTTTGCTGCCGGGCTGCCAGTCGACGATGCGCACGACGACCTTTTCGCCGTCGCGCACGTCGGGATAGGTGCGTCGGGAGAGGTAGATGTCCATGGGCATCCGGCGCGAATCGGCGCGGACGAAGATCTGGTGGGCGCCGACTTCGGCGATGCCGACATAGGGTTTGCGGCTCCGTTCGAGGATGCGCGTGATCTCGCCTTCGAATTTTCCGTCGCGGCTGCGGTGGATGACGGCCACCTCGACGCGGTCTCCGTCGAGTGCGTTGTCCGTATTGCGGGGGTTGACGAAGATGTCCTCTTCGAGCCCTTCGACCGCGACGTAGACGGCGCCCGACTGGGTCATGCTGGCAACTCCTTCGTAGAGGGGTCGGTGCTGCTGCGAGAGTCGGTACTTTTCGCGCGAGCACTCCTCGACGATCCCTTCGTCGAAGAGTCGGCTGAGGATCTCGAAGGTCTCGCGGCGGCCCTCCTTCGAGGCGCCGCCCGATACCGATGCGAGGTATTTGAGCGTGTATTGCGTGTTCGGAAAATCCCGGAGCAGGTGGAGAATGATCTCCGCACGGTCTGATCGTTTCGCGCCTTTGGCGGAACGCCGTTGCTGTTTCTTATTCATCGTAGTCGCTATTTTTCCAGAATTTGCAGGGCCAGTTTGTACATGAACCCGATTCCCGTTTCGATGGCGCGTTCGTCGGGCGCGAAGGTGGCCGTATGGGAGCGTCCGGCGGCGGTTCCCACGCCGAGGCGGTAGAAGATTGAGGGGTACTGGCGGCAGTAGAATCCGAAATCCTCGGCCGTGGTGCGCAGGGGCAGCATCTCGACCTTCAGGCCGTCGGCCTTGGCGAGCGTCACGGCGCGTTTGACGAGCAGTTCGTCGTTCACGACGCACGGATAGCCGTGGCTGATGTCCACGCGCGTCGAGACGCCGTAGCGGGAGTCGATCTCCGCGGCGATGTTGCCGATGCGGCGGTGGATGATTCCGCGTTCCTGCTCGTCGAAGGTGCGGAGCGTCCCCTCCATGTAGACTTCGTCGGGGACGATGTTCGTGGCTCCGGCGGCCTCGACGCGCCCGATCGAGAGGACGCACTCCTCGCCGTTGAGGGCGATCAGGCGGGTGAGGAATTCGGCTCCGGCGGCCACGGGATCCTTGAGCTGTTTGCGCATGGCGCCGTGTCCGCCCGATCCGTGGATGCGGAAGCGGAGTTCGTCGCTGGCGGCCATATACTTCCCGGCGCGGAATCCCAGGGTGCCGACCTCCATTTGCGATTCGACGTGTTCACCGATGACGGCGCGGATGTCGTAGTCGTCGAACGGCTTTTCGGCCAGCACGAGCGAAGCGCCGCCGGGGTTGCACTCCTCGCCGGGCTGGAAGAGGGCCAGAACCGTCCCCCGGAATGCGGATGCGGCGGCGAGCTGCTGCACGACCCCGAAGAGCACGGCGGCATGGACGTCGTGACCGCAGGCGTGCATGACGCCGTCGTGCTGCGACCGCCACGGGATGTCGTTCTGTTCGGTGATGGGCAGGGCGTCGATGTCGGCGCGCAGCACGACGGCGCGTTTGTCGTTTTCGGGGGTTTTCGTCCCCCGGATGGTTGCCAGCACGCCGGTTTGGGCGATTCGGCGGTGTTCGATTCCGAGCCGGTCGAGCTGCGTTTCGATGAAGGCGGCCGTGTCGTGCTCCCGGAACGAGAGTTCGGGATGGGCGTGCAGGTGGCGTCGGAATTCGACGGGTGTGATCTCTAATTCACTTTCCATGGGAATTTGAAGGTTTCAGTTGCGGAATGGCGCTTCCGGGCACCCCGGACAGCGGATTCCGCCGGTATCGGTGTCAGAAGAGCGCTGCGACGATCTTCTGAATGTTGGTCGTGCGGCTCATCGTGTAGTAGTGCAGCACGGGGACGCCTGCGGCCATGAGTTCGCGGCTCTGGGCGATGGTCCATTCGGTTCCGATCTGCTTTACGCCGTCGGGATGGGCCTTGACCTCGCGGACGAGCTCTTCGGGGATCTCGACGCTGAACGTTTCGGGCAGCACCTCCAGGTGGCGGAGCGTCGAGAGGGGTTTCAGCCCCGGGATGATCGGCACCGAGATCCCGGCCTCGCGGCAGCGGCGCACGAAATCGAAATACTTGCGGTTGTCGAAGAACATCTGCGTGATGACGTACTCGGCTCCGGCGTCGATCTTGGCCTTGAGGTGTGCGATGTCGGAGGTGATGTCGCGGGCCTCGAAGTGGACTTCGGG
>CALUMM010000089.1 GCA_944321755.1 uncultured Alistipes sp. | reverse complement strand
GGGGAGACTGGATTCGAACCAGCGACCTCCAACTCCCGAAGCTGGCGCGCTAACCGGACTGCGCTACACCCCGAACGGATGCCCTTATCTTTCGAAGAGCGTACAAAGATAACCCTAAAATCCGAAATGACAAAATAAATCTTCGAAAAAATTGTATTCGGCAGGCTCTTTCGTGCGGAGAGCCGCTTGTTCCGCTTTCCGATACCCGTCCGCTGATGCGGCTTTCCGACGCGCTTCGATGCGTGGTTGACGTTGTGCGAGGCCTTTTCGGGAGCGATGCGACCTTTTCGACATTTCAGAGGAGAATCCAAAGAACGATTTGCTGCATCCGGGAGGTGGTAAAGCGGTCTGTTTTGCGTATTTTTGCGGAAACCTGAAAAAAGAGACCATGAAGAGTAGAGTGTTCGTTGCGGGGAGTCTGCTGCTGCTTGCCGCATGTACGGAGGCCCCGCGGCCGGAGACCTCCCTGGAGGGATACTGGATCGAGGTAATGCCCGTCAACCGGCATATTACACAGGGGCTTCGGCTGGATGCCGACGGATGTGCCGCCTCGATCGGAATGCACACGTTGCGCTACACGGCGTGGGAACGGCAGGGCGAACAGTTGTTTTTGACGGGCGAGAGCCTCGGGAATGGGCGGACGGTTCGGTTTACGGATACGCTCGACATCGTGCGCCTGAGCGCCGATTCCCTGACGCTGGGCAAACACGGGATGTATCGTGTTGCGTATGTCCGGGCGGATTCCGACCGGGAGGCGCGTGCGCTGCTTGATTCGCTGCGGCAGCCTTCGCGGACGGACGTATTGGATATCAGCACCTATGTGGATGAATCGCCGTCGGACGAGCGTGCCGGGGTGTACGAGGTGACGTTGTATCGTTATGAGCATTGCGGTGACGGTGTTTTCCGCCTGTCGACCTCCTCGGGAGCGGAGTCCGGGACCGAGCATTTCGGACGGATGTACACGCTGCGGGGCGATGCTTCGGATGCCGATGCAACGGTCTGGCAGTTGCGGGATTTTGCGGACTCCGGGGTTTGGAATTTCCGGGTCCGGGACGATCGGCTGGAACCTCTTGACGCGACGCTGGCATCGGTGGATTCCCTTTCCGGGCAGGTTTTGACGCTGCGGCGATAGACCGTAAAGCGCTTCCGGCGGGTATTCCGCAACCTCCGTTCCCTGTGGGGGAGGTCCGGGCAGGAAAAACGATCCGGGGAATGGGTTGCTCCCATTCCCCGGATCTTCATGTATATCGGAAGGCTTTTTTCAGAGGGTCTGTTTGCCTCGGGCCTTTTCGGGGGCCAGCCTCCGCGTTATCGGCTTCCGGCCGCTCACTCTTCGATGGCCAGACGGCGGAACTCCGCAGCCGGGACGGTCCGTCCTTCCTCTTCGCTGGAGAGGCTGGCGGCGAAGATCACCAGATTCTTCTCCCGGGGCAGAACCACCCGGTCGTCACCCTCGGCAAGCGGGATGGCGAGGCGGTACATATAGGTGAAGACGTAGGGTTCGTTTCCGTTTCTGGAGTGGCGGTGGGTTCCGACCCAGGCGATCCGGGCATCGCGGACGTAGCCCTGGAATCCCTGTTCGAGACCTCCCCATTGAGCGAAGAATCCCGAGTAGTAGGGAACCTGGAGCTGGACGGAGCCGCTCGGCGTGCGGAATGCGGCTGTGCGGTCGCGATCGGTTGCTGCGGCCAGCAGGTAAAGGGTCTTGTAACCCTTTCCGGCCTCCCAGCGGAGCGTGTCGCCCTCGCAGCGCAGGATGTTCTCGCGGCCGAACTCCCCGAACCGGAATTCCGTATCCCGGCTGACGAGCGTTTCGGGCAGCAGTTCGAAGGCGTAGGAGTTGCCCTTTCCGTCGATGTTTGCGAATCCGTAGAAGGTGTCGTTGGTGTATCCCTGGGCGTTGTAGGGGAGTTCGAGCACTTCGGAACGGACTTTCGAGCCTTTCACGCCCTTGTCGGCGGCATCGGCCAGCCGGACGGCGAAGGTCCGCGGGGCGTAGGGACGTGCGGAGAAGCGGAGCCGGTTCCCCTCGAACGCGACGTCGCCGATCTCCTCCTCGATGCCGTTGAGTTCGCGGGCCCAGCGGATCTCGGACCCGAAGATCACCTGGGCGTTCGGGTCGCTTTCGCCCTTCGTCTCGTAGACCCGCACGACGTAGCAGTCGCCATCCTCGGATTGCTTCAGGGCCTTGATTTCGATGTTCTCACCGCTGGTCGAGACCATCGAGAAGCGTCGGCCGAGCGTTCCGGGGTGTTTGTCCGTGCGGAAGGCGTAGAGCGGGTTGTTCAGCGCTTCGGCCTTGTGGTCGATCCCGGCCTTGCGGAGGTCGCCCGGATGCCCGACGATCGAGTAGGTGAAGGTGTGATAACCCCAGTCCTGATGCTCCTGATAGGCATATCTTCCCTTGGTGCGGGGCGTGTGGAGGAGGGTGAGCCGCAGGGTGTTGTCCGCGGGTTTGTCCCAGCCGTACTTGCTGTCGTTCAGGACGGCGACGCCGTAGGATCCGTTCTGGTCCGTGAGGTCGGCCCACTGCTGGGCGCACACCTCGTAGGCAATATCGGTGTTGTTGCCGCGGCGGATCGTTCCGAGTCCGAGGTCGTAGGTTGCCTCCGGGTTGGCGACCGAAAGCGGGAATTCGGCTTTCAGCAGGGCATGGGGCTCCCGCCAGTCGATTTCATTGCGGATGTCGATGCGGTCGTCCGCAGCCCCGTCGGTGAGCGAAACGGTCTGTACGAAGCGCGACTCCCCGCAGGTGCGCTCGATGCGCAGCGAGGCCCGTGCGGCACCGAGTTCGGCCACCGAGATGCGGACCTCGCCGTCGATTGTCTCGGGCGTGCGGTCGATGGTTTCGCGGAGGATCTCCCAGGCGGGCCAGTTGTAGGATTCGTTCTCCGTGAAGAGGGCCAGCCGGATGCTGCGGCCCTTCTCGACCAGTTCGCGAGCGACGCGCTTGTCGTAGATCGAAGCGATGTCGCCGTGTTCGTCGAGGCGGATGCGGTAGATGCGGTTTTCGAGGGTGTGCCCGGCGGCCTTCAGGGCTCCGGAGCTCTTTCCGCCGCTGCGGACCTCGAAGACTGCGTAGCTGACGGGAGCGACCTCGGCGGCGAAGAGGATTTCGGCCATGCCGGCTTCATAGCGGCACACCTGGGCATTGACCCTGCGGCCGTTGGGGCCGTAGACGGAGACCCCGGCCGGCGGCGCGGGCATCGGCACCTGAGCCACGACCAGGTCGCGGCGGGTTTGCGCGAGCGGGTTGAAGACCACGACGGGCGTTCCGGCAGTACGGGTTTCCAGCGAGCGGGCCGCAGCGGCGGCGGCCGTTGTCAGCAGGTCGCAGAACCGGGTCTGGGCGATGATTTCGTCGTTCCAGGAGTAGGTGTAGGCCTGGGGTATGCTGGTCCCGGTGAGGTCGTCGTGGAACTGGTGCCAGATGAATCGCCGCCACTCTTCACGGAGCGCTTCGGCGGGATAGGGCGATGCCCCGATCCAGTCGGCGATCACGGCGGCGCGTTCGGCGGCATCGGCCAGCTGTTCGTTGCGGCGGTTGTAGAGTTTCATGGCGGCCTGCGAGGTGTAGCATCCCGTGGCATGGAGGTCCATGAGGAGTTCTCCGTCGAAGAGGGGCAGGGAGTCGGCGCGCCCGGAGTCGATCCAGTCGCGGAAAAGCTGGTCGGAGGTGGCGCTGACGATGCGCAGGGGCCCGTCGCCGTGTACGCCCTTCGAGACGGACTCCACGGAGAGCGGCGTCGGGGAGCCCCCTACGTCACCTGTTCCGTAGTATCGGAAACCCTGCTGTTCGGGATACTTCCGGGCCAGGGCGAGGAGTTCCTCGCTGTGGGAGAGGTCCTCTCCGTTGAAACGTTGGGAGTATCCCTGGCCGTCGAGCGCCGCGAGGATCCGCGCACCGTCGACCCCCTGCCAGTATCCGAACGGGAAAGGAATCTTGGAGTCACCGTAGAATGGTTTGGCGCGCCACTGGAGCTTCTGGGTCGAGAATCCGATCAGCCCGGCGTGTGCGGCGATCGAGGGCAGGGTGTAGGGGAATCCGAAGCAGTCGGGGAGGAAGATGTCGGTGGATTTGCGGCCGAACTCCTGCTTGTAGAACTCCTGTCCGAGGAGGATGTTGCGCAGGAACGCCTCGGGTGAGGGCATGTTGGGGTCGTTTGCGTCCCACGAAGCGCCGCTGATGTGCCAGCGACCCTGTTCGATGTATTGGTGGAGTTTTTGGTAGGCTTCCGGGTAGTACTCCTTCATCCAGCGGTACTTGATGCCGCCCTCGAAGTTGAAGACGTAGTCGGGGTCGTGTTCCAGGAGCCAGAGGTTCTGGTAGAGGGTGTTTCTTACGTAGGTTCCGATGGTAGTCTTGACGTCCCAGTTCCACTGCGTATCGAGGTGCGCGTTCGAGACCATGTAGACGGTGGGTCTGGGCTCTTTGGCCGCGAGTCCCAGGGTCATGCAGCAACAGACGAAGGTAAGAAGTTTTTTCATTGTATTTTGGGTATTTTCGGTGTGAGTTTTTGTCCTGCGGGGCGGTTTGCGATATTCCGTGCGCAAAAACTGCCCCTAAGGTACGAAATTTTTTCCGAAAAACCGTCTGGACGTTTGATTCCGAACTTTATTTCGGTCTTTATTGGGGAGTCGGGTCCGGCTTCTGGCCCTGTTCTGCGGTTGATGATCCCCGTTCCGACAACTGAGAACAGCCGTTTGCATGATTGCAAACGGCTGTTCTCAGTTGTCGGGGTAACAGGATTCGAACCTGTGACCCCCTGCTCCCAAAGCAGGTGCGCTAACCGGACTGCGCTACACCCCGATACCCGCGCCGAAACGGCTCCTTCGGCGACAAGTGGTGCAAAGATAGCGGCTTTTTCCCGTCCCGGCAAATTTTGTGCGCGAAAAGTGCAGGTCCGCGTGAAGCCACTATGGGTTACGGCCGTCCCACGCTGTCGAGCAGGTGCCCGAAATCCTCGCCCGGAGCGGGCTTGTAGACCGCAAAACCGAGTGCCTGCGCCGCATCGACATTCTTCTGTCCGTCGTCAATGAAGAGCGTGCGCTCGGGAACCATACCGCTGTCGGCGATCATTTTGCGGAAGATTGCCTCCGAGGGCTTCAACTCGCGCATTTCGTACGAGAGGTAGATCTTGTCGAAATAGGCCTCCATCGGCTTGCCGTCGGCCTTGAACATCCGCCGGATATGTCCCATCGCCGAGGTGTTGTTGTTCGAGAGGACGTAGGTGCGGATACCGCGTTCGCGCAGTCGGTCGATCTGGCGGAGCTTTGCCACGGGAATCCCGAGGTGGAATGCGCCGTATGCGTTGTCGATCTCTTCGTCGGTGACCGACGGGGTCCCGGCCAACTGTCGCATCCGGTCGCAGGCTTCGTGGAACGAGATGAGGCCGTGTTCGAGCAGGCCGATCATCTCGGCGGGGTAGTAGGGTTGGATGATTTCGGCCACGGCATCCATTCCGATTCGGCGGAATGCGGCGCGGCAGCGTTCGATGTCGAGGTCCACGAGGACGCCTCCGAGGTCGAAGACCACATTTTCGATCTGTTCCATAGTCAAGCGTGAGGTGGTTGTCCGGAGTTCCGGTTTTTTATTTTTGAAATTGCATCGTAAATCGGCGTATGGGCCGCAGGATCCACATCGGGAGGATCTTGCAGAGGGGGATCCACGCGCGGTTCCACCAGTCGGGGACGATCGACCGGCGCCCGCGCCACAGGGCCCGCAACCCTTTTCGGGCGCAATGGTCGGCGGAGATCAGCACGCCCAGGCGCAGCCCGATCCGCTGCCAGCGGGGTGTCAGGCCGTAGAGATCGGTGGCCACACCGGCCGGGGAGACCGACGTGACGCGAATCCCCACCTCGCGGACCTCCTTGGCAAAGGCCACGGAGAAGGTGCACAGATAGGCCTTCGAGGCGGCGTAGAGGGCCAGCCCTGGGAAGGGCATCCACTGCGAGTAGGAGGACATGTTGAGGATGTACCCTCCGTGTCCGCGGCGGGCCATGTCGGCGGCATAGAGGCGGCAGAGCTGCGTGTTGGTCAGGTCGTGCAGCAGGATGATGCGTTCGATGCGCTCCTCGGGAGTCCGGAGGATGTCGCGGAAGGAGAACATCCCGGCGTTGTTGATCAGGACGTCGATCTCCAGTCCGTCGGCCTGCGTGCGGTCGTGCAGCTCGCGGGCCGCCTCCGTGCGGGCCAGGTCGCACGTTGCGATGCGGATATCGCACCACGGGTGTAGTTCTCCGATCTCGGACCTCACCGTTTCGAGGGGCTGGCGGTTGTTTCCCACGAGTACGAGGTTGTACCCCAACGCCGCGAGCCGCCGGGCATAACAGCGTCCGATTCCCGATCCGGCGCCGCTGACCAGTGCCCACGCCGTTCCGGGCAGCACCTCTCCGCGTCGCAGGCGGCGGTGTGCTTTTCGGCCGGGGCGGGCGACCTTGCCGACCTCCGCTTCGCTGCGTCCGGCTTCACCCGCGCCGCATCCGGCTTCACCCGCGCCGCACCCGACTTTGCCGACCTCCGCTCCGCTGTGCCCGGCCTCGCCCGCAGCGCACCCGGCCTTGCCGACCTCCGCTCCGCTGTGCCCGGCCTTGCCGATCTCCGCTTCGCGTCGCCCGGCGGCGCCCCCTTCCGCGGCGGCCACACCCGCCGTGCGCTTCTCCTGAATGTTCTCCGGTTCCATCAGGGCAGTCGTTTGAGCTCCTCAACGATCTTGCGCGGGAGGTCGGGACAATGCTTGCAGCACTTCATGTCGACGGAGTACATCCGGGCGATGCAGTAGTTGCGGTGGTCGCACTCGCTGCGGGTCGCCTCATCGCCCTCGCGGAGTTTGTTGACGAACGCCGGGTCGTTGACCAGCGCGCGGGCCATCTGTATGAGTTCGAATCCGGAGCCGAGGGCGCGTTCGATTCCTTCGCGGCTGACGAGCCCGCCGACGTAGATGAGCGTACCCTTCAGTGCTTCGCGGAACTTTTTGGCATCTTCGAGGAAGTAGCATTCGCTGAAGGGGAACTGCTTGATCATGAAGGGCCCGCACCAGCGGATGAAGTAGCGGAGCCAGAGGGGCGAGTAGTAACTCATGGTGTAGAGGGGGATCAGCCCGCGCATGACGGCCATCGGGGCCTTGGAGACGAACCCGCCGGAGAGGACGATTCCGTCGACGCCGAAGGATTCGATGACCTTTGCGATTTCGATGCTTTCGGGGATCTGAATCCCGCTTTTGAAACCGTCGTACATGTTGTGTTTGACGGTAATGGCCATGTTGCAGGCGCGTGCGGCCTCGACCGCCTCTCCGAGACACATCCGCATGAATCGCATCCGGTTTTCGAGCGAACCGCCGTATTCGTCGCGGCGGTGGTTGGTGTAGGGCGAGAGGAACTGCGAGATGAGATAACCGTGCCCGGCATGGACCTCCACGGAGTCGAATCCGGCATCGTGGGCGGTATGTACGGCCCGTCCGAAGTCCTTGGCGACCTGTTCGATTTCGCTGCGGCGCATCCCGCGCACGGGGGTGTAGGCGTAGAGGTTCACGCCCGACGATGCGCCGATGGGCATCTGCCCAGCGGTTGTCCAGTGGGTCATGTTTCCGCAGTGGCCGATCTGAATGGCTGCGGCGGCTCCTTCGCGGTGAATGGCGTCGGTGATGTCACGCAACCCGGGGACGATCTCGGGCCGGAGCCAGAGCTGCTTGTTGAAGGAGAGCCCGCTGCGGCAGACGGCGGCATAGGCCAGCGTGGTCATGCCGACGCCGCCGCGAGCCACGGCGACGTGGTAATCCTTGAGTTGCTGCGTGGGGCCGAAATCCTTGCCCATGGACTCGAACGCCGCGGAACGGATCGTGCGGTTGCGCAGCGTGACGGGGCCGAGCTTGTAGGGCGTGAAGAGTTTGGATTCCATATTTTTCGAGAATTTTTCGGGATTTTTCGGGAGGGGGCTTTCCGGACCCTTCAGGGATTTTCCGGAAAATCGTGCCTCGGGGCCTTCGGGAATTTCGGGCGGGAGGCGGATCAGTAGATAAAGGGTATGATCCGCTTCCGCCTCAGTTTCGAAAACTCCTCGCCGAACTCCTGTTCGTAACGGCGTCGGAGTGATGCGGCACGGGGCGCAAGGTTGGCGAAGGTCCACCAGGCGAAGACCACGCCGGCCCACGACCAGGAAGCCACGGCAAAGCCGACCCATTCGAGCAGTTCACCGAAGTAGTTGGCCGAGGAGACGTATCGGAACATGCCGCCGCGGGGGATGTAGTGGCGCGTGTCGCCGGGTTTTCGGAGGTGTCGGATGATCCGGTCGGAGTGGAGGTTGATGGCCATTCCGGCGATGAAGAGGGCGCCGCCGATGTAGATGTAGGGTTGTGCGAACCAGTTATCGTAGTAGCCGTCGGGAGATACCCAGAAGATCCATCCGCCCTGCATCAGGGCGTTGAGGGTGTTGAAAATCATACCCATGAGGACGATTCCGAGGGGCATCCGGGAGTTTCCGCGCAGGAGCAGCGGGAAGATGAACGAGCGTTGGAAGTAGTGAGCCTGGAATAGCAGGAACAAGGCGAGGGGCCCGGCCTGCCACATACGGTCTGACGCGGCCCAGAGGATGCACATGAAGATGAAGACGGGAGATTCCATCATCACCCATCCGATTTTGTTGGGGATCGGGGGTCCGTACCGTCGGTCGAAGAGGTAGCCGTACCCGGCTTCGAAGAAGTGCAGGGCGATGAATACCACGAGGGCCAGCGAGGCCATGACGATGAGGAAGATGTCGAACGTTTCGCGCATGACGGGCAAGGATTCGGTAAAAACGCGATAAAGGTAGCAAAATTTTCGGGTCCTGGCAAGACCCGGAACGGGCTTCGGTTGTTCTGAATTTCCACATTCGGCGGCCACTGATTCCGAGGTGCGGAGGAGTCCCGACCGGGTATTCCGGAGCGGGCAAGGGGCTTTTTGCTGGATCTGTTGAGAAAAGTTGCTGTTTCCCCGGGATATGGAACTTTTCTTTGGTGGAAATTTTCCTATTATTTAATATAGGATGCGGTTCGGCATAGTCAAACCTGAAAACTTCGTTTTCGTTTGCCTCTGCACTCACCTTTTTGTATATTTGTTGTAATCAGGTAGGTTTTATTTGACTATCAACAGATTGGATAAAACTCGCACGAGAACGGGC
>CALUMM010000088.1 GCA_944321755.1 uncultured Alistipes sp. | reverse complement strand
TCTTGCAACCCACGGGACGTACGGCCGGATGACATCACTGCCTCCGCGGTGGGCTCTTACCCCGCCTTTTCACCCTTGCCGATCGGAAATTCCAGGTTTCGGCACCGCACGTCTTTCGACCTGTCGGCCCCACCCGGACGCCTTTACCGGCGGTTGTTTTCTGTTACGCTCCCATGACCTCGCGGCCATCAAGTCGTTAGCTTGCGTGGCGCTCTGTGTTGCCCGGACTTTCCTCCCCCGGCCAGCGGCCGGCAGCGACAGAGCGGACCTGCGGGGCAAAGATAGGGAAAAAATGCGGGATTGGGAGTGTTGAAGGAAGATTTTCCGTCGCGGGGCGGGTGTCGGTCGTGCACTTGCGGCTTGCAGCCGCATTTGCAGATTGGCCCCTCCCAAAAAATCCCCGCCTTGGCGGGGGCTTGCGACGGGTACCACCCGGGCGGGTGTGCGTTCAGGAGTGGCGGCATTTCGGAAAGGCGATGCTTCCCCTGCACGCACCTTCTCCTGAAACCTCCCGCCTCAAAGGATTTTCTTCACCCACCGGAACCCCTTGTAGGGCGGGTAGCGGAACGGCAGATCGAAATGTCCCGGGACTGTCAGCACCGACCGCCGATGGGAGAAAGCCTCGAAACTTTCGCGTCCGTGATAGCGTCCCATGCCTGAATTCCCGACGCCGCCGAACGGCAACTGGTCGTTGGCGATGTGCATGATCGTGTCGTTGAGGCACGCCCCGCCCGACGATGTGCGCCGCAACACCTCCCGTCCGGCCGCTTCCGGACCGAAATAGTAGAGGGCGAGCGGTTTTTCACGCCCGGTGACGAACTCCACCGCCTCGTCGATCCGCTCGAAGGTCAGCATCGGCAGGACCGGTCCGAAGATCTCCTCCCGCATGACCGGCGCCGCGGGGTCGACCTCCGCGAGCAGCGTCGGTTCGATGTATCGTTCTGCGGCGTCCGTGCGCCCTCCGACCAGCACCTTTCCCTGCGGAATGTACCCGGCGACCCGCTCGAAGGCGCGGTCGTTGACCAGCCGCACGTAGTAGGGGCTCTGGCGGGCATCCTCGCCGTGCAGCCGTTGCAGGGCCTCCTTGTAGGCTTTGACGAAGGGTTCCTGCAGCGAGCGGTGGACAAGCAGGTAGTCGGGGGCGATGCAGGTCTGCCCGGCGTTGAGCGTCTTGCCCCAGGCGATGCGGCGGGCCGCCACGTCGATATCGGCGCCGCGGTCGACGATGCAGGGGCTCTTGCCGCCGAGTTCGAGCACCACGGGGGTCAGGTGCCGCGCCGCAGCCTCCATCACCTGCCGCCCCAGGTCGGGACTCCCCGTGAAGAAGATCACATCCCAGCGCATCTCGAAAAGTTTGCGGTTCACCTCGCGGTTGCCCTGCACGACGGCGACATACTCCTCGTCGAAAATTTCATGAATCATCGCTTCGATCGTGCGGGCGACGGTCGGCGTGTAGGGTGAGGGTTTCAGCATCGCGGTACAGCCTGCCGAGATGGCGCCCACGAGGGGATTCAGCAGCAGTTGCACGGGATAGTTCCACGGCGCGACGATCAGCGCCTGCCCGAGGGGTTCGGCGAGGATGCGGCTCTTCGAGGGCAGGAGTTTGAGCGGTGTCGGACGGCTTTCGGGGCGCATCCACCGCCGCAGGTGGCGCAGGTGGTGGCGGATTTCGCCCCGCACGATGCTCAACTCCGTGAGAAGAGCCTCCTCGCGGGACTTGTGCAGGTCCTGCCACAAGGCGTCGCAGAGCCGCTTCTCCCAGTTGACGAGCGCCGCATCGAAGCGCCGGAGCATCGTGCGGCGGAACTTTTCGGGGAGCGTGGCTCCCGAGCGGAAACAGGCTTTCTGGGCTGCGGCAAGGGCTTCGATGCGCTCTGCAGGGGTATTTTCGAGTTTCATGGCGGGAACGATTATTTGCGTCCGGTGAAATGGTCCATCGTGTGGCAGATCCCGGCGCAGTTAATCAGGATGCCCGATCCGTCACCGGTAATCAGCACGCATTCATCCTTGATCCGGGTCATAAAGGGTTCCCGGAATTCTGTTTTTCACGAAAAATGTTCAGGTGTGCCAGCAGGGGGTTGCGGCGGTCGAGGATGAGGAACTCCGCCAACAGCAGCACCAGCGCCGCAATCAGCAGATACTGATACTGTTCGTTGAACTCCTCGAAACGTATGGTCGAGAGCTCGGTCTTTTCCATTTCGTTGATGGCCTTGACGATTTCGTCCAGCCCGATCGACTGTTTCGTGGCGCGCACGTAGGCGCCTCCGGTGATGTCGGCGATTTGGGCGAGCATCTCCTCGTTGAGTTTCGAGACGACCATCTCGCCGTTTTCATCCTTGATGAACTCGCCGCCGATCTGAATCGGGGCCCCTTCGGGGGTTCCGATTCCGATGGTGAAGATCCGCACGCCCTGTTGGGCGGCACGTTCAGCGACGGCGATGGCGTCGTCCTCGTGGTTTTCACCGTCGGTGATGAGGATGATGACCCTTCCGTGGCTCTGCTCCGTATTGCTCGAAAAGGCCAGCAGGGCCTGTTCCAGGGCCTTTCCGATGGCCGTGCCCTGCACCGAGACCAGCGAGGGGTCGATCTTCCGGGCGAAGGCCCTTGCCATGCGGTAGTCCGACGTGATGGGCAGCTGCACCTTGGGTTCCCCGGCGAAAACGACCAGTCCGACCCGATCCTGCTGCAAGCCTTCGAAGAGTTTGCCGATGGCATATTTGGTTCGTTCGAGGCGGTTGGGTTCGAAATCCTCGGCGAGCATCGAGTTCGAGACGTCGACGGTGAGCATCATTTCGATCCCCTGGGCCTTCTCCTCGCGGAGTTTCGACCCGAACTGGGGGCGTGCCGCGGCGAAGATCAGGCACAGCAGGGCGAGGCTGAAGAGGATGAAGCGGAGGGTTACGCGCCCGGTCGAGACTTCGGGCATCAGCTCCTTCAGGATGGCCGGATGCCCGAATCGTTCGAGTCTTTTGCGGCGCCGGTGCGCGGCGAGCCAGAAGAGCGCCGCGAAGAGCGGCAGCACCACGAGGAGCCAGAGATATTGCGGGTTTGCGAATCGGAACATGACGGAGCGGTTTTTACGGGATGCGTTTCAGAACGAGGTTCGAGAGGAGGAACTCCAGGGCGAGGAGCCCTATGGCCGCGAGCACCCAGTGGAGGAACAACTCGTGGTAGGAGATGTGTTCGAAGACCTCGACCTTGCTCTTTTCGAGTTGGTTGATTTCGTCGTAGATGGCCTTGAGTTTGGCGTTGTCCGTGGCTCGGAAGTATTTTCCGCCGGTCATTTCGGCCATGGCCGTGAGGGTTTTCTCGTCGATTTCGACCTTCTGCTTGACGTAGGTGATGTTTCCGAACATGTCCACGGCCGGGTAGGGGGCCATGCCTCTCGTTCCCACGCCGATCGTGTAGACGCGGATGTTCTGGGCCTTGGCGATTTCGGCGGCGGTCAGCGGAGTGATTTCGCCGCGGTTGTTCACGCCGTCGGTGAGCAGGATCACGACCTTCGATTTGGCGTCGCTTTCGCGCAAGCGGTTGATGGCCGTGGCGAGTCCGTTTCCGATGGCCGTGCCGCTGTCGTCGATCAGCCCGCTGCGGATCCGCGACAGGAGGGTCTGGAGCGTGCTCTGGTCGGTCGTCAGGGGGCTTTGCGTGAAGGCTTCGGCGGCGAAGGCCACCAGTCCGATGCGGTCGCCGTAACGGTCTGCGATGAAGGATCCGGCGACCTCCTTGGCGGCCGTGATGCGGTCGGGCTGGAAGTCGCGGGCCAGCATCGAGGCCGAGACGTCGATGGCCAGCATGATGTCGATGCCTTCGGTGTTGGTCGAGGTGTTCTGCTCGACGTCCTGCGGGCGCGCCAGGGCGACGACGAGCAGGGCGAAGGCTGCCGTGCGGAGTGCAAAGGGCAGATGGCGCAGGTAGTAGCGCACCGTGCGCGGGGCGTCGGTCACGCCGCGGATGCTCGAAATCTGGATGGCGGCACCTCCCTGCAGGGTCCGCCACACGTAGTAGCCGATCATCGGGACGATGAGTACGAGCAGCCACAGATAATAGGGTGAAGCGAAATGCATGGTTTACGACTTTTTACCAGTTTTTCTTGCCGCGGACCACGACGCCCTTGGCCTTCTCCTTGAGTTTCTCCTGGGTCTTGTCCTCCTGGGCCTGGATGGCGTCGAGCATCTGCTCCTGCTCCTGCGGGGAGATGCCCGAAGGGGTCGGCTGACCTTCGCCCTGCTCCTGCCGGTCGGGGTTTCCGTTTTGATCCTGCGGGTTCCGGTCCTGGTTTTGTTGGCCCTGATTTTGGTCCTGGTTCTGCTGATCCTGATTTTGGTCCTGACCCTGGTTTTGCTGCTGTTGGTTCTGCTGGTTCTGATCCTGGTTCTGGTTCTGGTTTTGCTGGTCGTTTCCGCCGCCGCCATTCTGATCCTGATCCAGCAGCCGTTTCGTGTAGGCGTAGTTGTACTTGGCCTCCATGTCCGCGGGGTTGAGGCGCAGCGACTGCTTGTAACTTTCGAGGGCCTCCTTGTACTTCTGCTGTTTGAACTGGGCGTTTCCGAGGTTGTAGAAGGCCTCGGCACGCTCCGTGTCGGAGCGCAGCGAATCGGCCGCGGCCTGCACCATGGTCTGTTCGGCGCGGTCGAAGCGTTCGGCCTTGTAGAGTGCGTTTCCGAGGTTGTAGGTCGCCTCGAACTGTCCCGGGGCGGCCTTCAGGGCCTCTTCGTAGCGGCCGATCGACGCTTCGTACTCCCCTTTGTTGTACTGCCGGTTCCCCTTGCGGACGAGCGAGCGTTCGGGCAGCCGCTGGGCCTGAACCCCGGCGGCGGCAAACAGGAACAGGAGCGTGATTGAAAGTATCCTGTGCATCGTAGTTACATTTGGTTCGACATCGGATCGGGCTCCGCGGGGCTTTCGGTCTCCTCGACGAGTTTGGTCTCCTCGACGAAGTAGTAGGCCTTCAGGTAGTCCGATTCGTTCTGTTCGGCTTCGGGCGTTGCCTTGGCGAACTTCACCAGGTCGGCATCGCGCAGGATCGACGTGAGATCCATGCGGGCCTTGTCCGGGAGCTCTTCGGCGCGCATCGCCTCGATGATCTCGTCGGAGGTCATCTCCATGGCGCCGACGCCCCAGCGTGCGGCGATGTAGGTCCGCAGGATGTCGGTCAGCCCCGAATAGTATTGCTTGTGGCGGTTGTTCTGCCAGAGTTTCTGGTTGTGGAGCGTTTCGAGGGCCTGGATGGCTGCGACGTGTGGCGGCAGGGGCGGGGCGGGTTTGAAGAGGTCTCCGAAACCCTTACCGCGTTTGGCGAGCCAGCGGTGGAGTCCGTAGGCTGCGGCGGCGAGGAGCAGCAGTGCGAAAATCCCCCAGGTGATGTAGCCCTGGATCTCGCGGAGCCGGAAGGGCAGCGTCTTCTGGGCCTTGAGGTCGTAGATCGACTGCGAGGTGGAGTCGATCTGGAAGGTGGCGACTTCGAGGTAGAGCGAGTCGCGGCTATGGAGCGTATCGAGGATGTTCTTGTCGGCGTAGAGGACCTGTGCGACCCCGAGGTTGTACTTGCCCTCGTCGAAGGCGGCCAGGCGGTAGCGCTTGCGGAGTTTGAGGTGCCTGCCGTCGCGTTCGAGCGTATCCACGGGGCAGCTTTCGACGAGTTCGATCTTTCCGTCGCGGGGCTCGAAGACCGGGAAGTCGATCACCTGCACGAGATCCTTTTCGACGTCGATCACGTAGTCGAAGCGGTCGCCGATCAGGATGCTGTCGGGCTCGATGCGGGCCGTCACCACGGGGGTCTCCTGCGCCCGGGCGGGGAGGGCCGTGAAGGCCGTGAAGGCCGTGAGGAGCAGCATCCCGGACAGGGTTGTAGCAAAGCGTCGTTTCATCGTTGTTTGAACAGTTTCATCAGTTCGGCCACGTAATCGCCGTCTGTGGAGATCGTCGCCGTGTCGATACGGTTGTGTTTGAGTGTCGAGTCGATCTCGTCGCTGAGTTGTCGCCAGGCCTCGGCGTAGTGGTCGCGCACGGCGCGCGAGGAGGTGTCGACCCAGACCTTGCGGCCGCTTTCGGCGTCGCGCAGTTCGACGATGCCGACGTCGGGGAGTTCGGTTTCGCGGGGGTCGTAGACGCGGATGCCGACCAGGTCGTGCTTGCTTCCGGCGATCTTCAGGGCGTCGTCCAGGGCGTCGCGGTCGCCCGAGGAGTCCATGAAGTCCGAGAGGATGAAGGTCGTGCAGTGCTTCTTGTTGACGTTCGTGAGGAAGCGGATCGGCTCGGAGAGCTTCGTCCCCGTGGATTCGGGCCGGAATCCGATCAGTTCGCGGATGATCATCAGGATGTGGCTGCGGCCCTTCTTCGGGGGTATGAACTTCTCGACGCGGTCCGAGAAGAAGATGCAGCCCACCTTGTCGTTGTTCTGTGCGGCGGAGAAGGCCAGCACGGCGGCGATTTCGGTGATGATGTTCTTCTTCAGGCGGTCCGTGGAGCCGAACAGGCGCGAGGCGGAGACGTCTACGAGGAGCATCATCGTGAGTTCGCGCTCCTCCTCGTAGACCTTGATGTGGGGTTTGCGCGACCGGGCGGTGACATTCCAGTCGATGTCGCGCACGTCGTCACCGGCGCGGTATTCGCGGACCTCGGAAAACGACATGCCCCGTCCGCGGAAAGCCGTATGGTACTTTCCGGCAAAGATCTCGTTCGACAGACCGCGGGTCTTGATTTCGATCTTGCGGACGCGCTTGAGAATATCGTTCTCGGTCTCCTGCATCGTTAGGGTACGATTACGTTGTTGAGGATATCGGTGATGATCTCCTCGGTGGTGATGTTCTCGGCTTCGGCCTCGTAGGTGAGCCCGATACGGTGGCGGAGGACGTCGTGGCAGACGGCGCGCACATCCTCGGGGATGACGTATCCGCGGCGGCGGATGAAGGCGTAGGCGCGGGCGGCCTTGGCCAGGGAGATCGACGCACGGGGCGAGCCTCCGTAGGCGATCAGGTTCTGGAGTTTCTGGAGGTTGTACTCGGCGGGTTCGCGGGTGGCGAAGATGATGTCGACGATGTACTTTTCAATCTTCTCGTCCATGTAGACGTCCTCGACGACCTTGCGGGCCTTGACGATGTCCTCGGGGGTGATGACCTTGTTGACCTGGGGCATTCCGGCTCCCGAGAGGTTCATGCGCACGATGTCGCGCTCCTCCTGTTTCTTGGGGTAGGAGATCTTGGCCTTGAGCATGAAACGGTCGACCTGGGCTTCGGGCAGGGGATAGGTACCTTCCTGTTCGAGCGGGTTCTGGGTGGCGAGCACCAGGAAGGGCTGCGGCAGGGGATAGGTGTTGTCGCCGATGGTGACCTGACGCTCCTGCATGGCTTCGAGCAGGGCCGACTGCACCTTGGCCGGCGAACGGTTGATCTCGTCGGCGAGGACGAAGTTGGCGAAGATGGGGCCTTTGCGGACGACGAAATCCTCGTTTTTCTGCGAGTAGATGAGCGTACCGATGAGGTCGGCGGGCAGCAGGTCGGGGGTGAACTGGATGCGGGAGAATCCGGCATCGACGGCCTTGGCCAGCGTCGTGATGGCCAGGGTTTTGGCCAGTCCGGGGACCCCTTCGAGGAGGATATGGCCGTTGGAGAGCAGGCCGATCAGCAGCGTGTCGACCAGATGGCTCTGGCCCACGATGACCTTGCCCATTTCGGTACGGAGCGTATCGACGAAGACCGATTCGCGTTCGATTCGCTCGTTGAGTTCCTTGATGTTGATGACTTCGCTCATTTGTCTATGTTAAGTTTGTTTCGGATCATCTGCTGCATCCCGGCGGTGAACCGTCTCTCCATTTTGGGGCCGCATCGTTTGTGCTCGTTCCGACGGGTTTCCCGGATGCGGGACAAGGAGCACGGAGCCTCGGGCGGACCGGGAGTCGGGGATTCGATCGGGATGGCGGGTGTTGTCGCTACCTTTTTAACGATTCGAATGCAAAGATATTATTTTCTTTGAAAAAATATCTGCTTTTCGGGGTCGGATTCCGGTACAGGGTCTTTTTTGCCGCCGGATGATCCCCTTTCGGGCGGGTCGGGAATCGTTGGGCGGGACCCCTCCGGCGTGCGGGATCACCCGGGAGAAAATAGGGGTGCGGGGCGGGATTTTTTCGTCGATTTCTTATTACCTTTGCGGACATGGAATCCAACGAATCACCGATATTGCAGGGGCTGAATCCGGCGCAGCGTGCGGCCGTGGAGAATTACGACTCTCCGTCGCTCATCATTGCGGGTGCGGGCTCGGGGAAGACCCGGGTGCTGACCTCGCGCATCGCCTACATGATCGAACAGGGCGTCAAGCCGTGGAACATCCTGGCGCTGACCTTCACGAACAAGGCTGCGGAGCAGATGCGCGAGCGCATTGCCGGGATGCTGCCCGACAACCGCAGCCGCTACATCCGCATGGGGACGTTCCACTCGGTTTTTTCGCGCATCCTGCGAGAGAATGCCGAACGGATCGGCTTTCCCGAGTCGTTTACGATCTACGACTCGGCGGACAGCCGCAACCTGCTGAAGACCATTATCCGGGAGCTGAATCTTCCGGACGAGAAGTACAAACCGAACTCGATCGCCTCGCGCATTTCGCTGGCCAAGAACAAGCTCATCACGCCGGGGGCCTACCTGGCGAACGCTTCGCTGGCGACCGAGGACCGCCAGATGCAGATCCCCGAGTTCGGGAACATCTACAACATCTACTGCCAGCGCTGCAAGCGCAACGGCGCGATGGATTTCGACGACCTGCTGCTGCAGACGAACATCCTCCTCAGGGACTGTCCCGACGTGCTGGCGCGCTACCAGGAGCAGTTCCAGTATATTCTGGTCGACGAGTACCAGGACACCAACTATGCGCAGTATGTCATCATCCGGCGGCTGTCGCAGCACCATGCGAAGGTGTGCGTCGTGGGCGATGATGCGCAGTCGATCTACTCGTTCCGCGGGGCGAAGATCGAGAATATCCTCTCGTTCCGTAACGACTACCCCGAAGCGAAGGTCTTCAAGCTGGAGCAGAACTACCGCTCGACGCGGACGATCGTCGAGGCGGCCAACTCGGTGATCGAGCACAATTCGAAACGCATGGAGAAGAATTGCTTTTCGGAGGGTGCCCAGGGGGAGAAGATCCGCATCCTGAAGGCCTATACGGACCGGGAGGAGGCCGAAATGGTGGTTTCGGACTTGCGCGACACGGTGCGCGGGGCGGGTGACGAGTGGTCCGAAGCGGTGATTCTCTACCGCACGAACAACCAGTCGGCCGTGCTGGAGGACAATCTCCGGCGGCG
>CALUMM010000087.1 GCA_944321755.1 uncultured Alistipes sp. | reverse complement strand
AACCAGAGCAACCACCTCTTCAAGAGCGGCGCCGTACACCAGTCGGTCCACCTGCGGGGCTGCAAGTTCGCATCGAGCGCCTACATCATGTCCCCGGCCCTCGAAGGAGCCTTCACGATGGTCATGGGACACCACTCCTACCACCACGACACCTCGGCCTTCCCCTACTCCTACCTGATCGAGAAGGAGGGCCGGAGCCACCTCATGCCGGGCTCCAACCTGACAAGCTACGGTGCCGTGCGCGACATCGAGAAGTGGCCGGCCCGGGACCGCCGCAAGGTCAAACGCGACGTCATCGACTTCGCGGAGTACAACCCCTACGTCACGGGCGCGATGCTCGACGCCGTGAACATCCTCCACACGCTCCAGGAGCAGGACCCCGATGCAGCGGTCTACACCTACAACAAGACGCTGATCCGAGCCTCGTCGCTGCAGCGCGGGCTGAAACTCTACAACAAGGCGATCGTGGCGGCTCTCGGGGCGATGCTCGACCGCGGGGAGTCGGACCCGCACTACGACGGTTCGGGACGCTGGCTCGACCTGGCCGGGCAGTACATCACGCGGCGGGCCGTCGGGGAGATTCTCGACGCCGTGGACCGCGGAGAGCTCACCGACATGGCGGCCATCGACAACCGCTTCCGGGTCTTCGAGGTCCACTACGACGACTATGCCCACAACTGGGCGCTCGGGGTCTACGCCTCGATGCTGGGCCATACACCGACGACCGAGGAGCTGAACGACGCCATCACCGCCGGTCGCAACGCCCATGCCGCGATGCGCCACACGACCGACGCCGACCGTGAGCGCGACTGCTCGCTCGACATGGCCGTCAGCTACGGCCTCGACTGCGACAACGAGGAGGACCGCCGCAAGGATTACTATGCGGTCCGGGGTCTGAAATAGCACGCCGAAGATACCATGTATACCCAAAGCATCACGCGAACGCACCGCACGGCCTTCATCCTGCTGATCGACGGTTCGGGTTCGATGAACGAGGAGATCCTCTTCCGCGGAAAGCGGATGACCAAGGCCGAAGCCGTGGCCTCGATCACCAACGGCATGTTGTTCGAACTGGTCGAACGGGCACGCCGCAGCGACGGGGTTCGCGACTACTACGACATTTCGGTCCTGACCTATTCGGGCGACAACGAGGTCTATTCGCTGCTTCCCGACGGTCGGGAGATGCTCTCCGTGGCGGAGCTCGCCGCCGGGGAGATCCCCATGAAGCGCGAACTGGTCGAATACCGGATGCCGGACGGAAGCACGTCGCTGCGCGAACTCCCCGTTCCGGACTGGATCGCCGCCGAAGCCGCGGGACAGACGCCGATGTACCAGGCGCTGGACCATGCGTATGAGATCGCGGAGGCGTGGTGCCGCAATCCGGCCCATGCCGAGAGTTTCCCGCCCACGGTGTTCAACATCACCGACGGCGAAGCCACGGACTGCGACGAGGAGGAGCTGCGCACCATCTGCGAACGGATCCGAAGCCTGCGCACGTGCGACGGCAACGTGCTGCTGATCAACATCCACATCGCCCCCGACGAGTCGCAGCACGCCGTCTTCTTCCCCACGGAAGAGGAGGCCGCCTACCCCAACCGCTATGCCGGGGTGCTCTACGACTGTTCGAGCCCGATGCCCGAAGTCTTCAACGAGGCGATCCGCGAAGCCAAAGGACCCGGGGCGCTGCCGCCGTTCCGCGGCATGAGCTACAACGCCTCGGCCGAACAGCTCATCGCCATGCTCAACATCGGCTCGATCAGCGTCAAGACCGAATAACGACCCCCATGACACCTACAATCCAGACTTTCACCCGGGCACTGCTGATGCCCGACCTCGCCTTCGGAGAGCTGGCCGATGCCCGGGCCGTCACCGGCCCGGAGGGATTGCCGCAACTGATGCGCACGACGCGCTTCGCCGAGGCCGAAATCGAATGGCAGGGACGGCACTGGCTGTTGTCGCTGCCCCTTTCGTCGTCGGCCATCCACACGGTGGAACGGGTCGCCTCGCGGATCGGACGCCTCAATACCGAATGGCTCACACCCTACCGGATCCTGCCGGGCGAAATGCGGTGGTGCGCCCCGACGGGTGCGGAGCTGCGCTGCGATCTGGTCCTGCAGTACCTGCCCGAAGGGCTCTCCTTCCGGGAGGCTCTCTGCAGGGAGTCGACCGACCGGCTTCTTTCCGCCCTCGACACGCTTCGCAAGGCGCTCCGCGGCCTGGATTTTGCGCATGGCAACCTCCGGGACACGAATCTCCGCTGGGTGGGCGACCGATTCATCCCGCTGCGCTACCACGACGCCCGCTTCGGGCATCCCGAGCTCGACGATCCGGCATTCGAGGCCCTGCGCGAGCGGATTCTCCGGGAGTCCGGGCCGATGATGGTTTCGGACGTCGACAGAACGTACAACCCGCTGCTGAAACTTACCGGACACCGCTGGGTACACCCCATCTCCGAGGGGCTGGCCTGCGTCGTGGATGATTCCGGATGGGGTTACGTCGACCCGGAGAACCGCGTGGTGATCCCCTCCACCTTCGAATGGGCCGACAGTTTCCACGAAGGCCGCGCCGAGGTGAAGACCGAAACCGGCATGGGGCTGATCGACCGCCGGGGAGCATGGATCATCCCGCCCCTCTACGAGATCATCGACTACGACCCGGTCGAGAGCAACGTCTACGTCTGCAAGGACGGGCTTTGGGCCGAGTTCGACTACCTGGGGCGCCAACAGTCGGAATTCGGCGAGCGCGAAGCCCGGACCTGACCCCGGCGGGGAGAGAGGCGGGGAGAGAGGCGGTGCGGCAGGGGGCCCGACGGCGTGTCCGCACGGCAGACGCCGCGGTCCCGCCCCGAGACGAGACCATACACCCGCCCCGCCCACGTTTTCCGCCCCCAAACGGACAAGAACAGACAACAAAATAAAACACGAAACGATATGGAAACCAACAAGGAGACGATCAAAGTGCTGATCATCGGCAGCGGACCCGCCGGGTACACCGCCGCCATCTATCTGTCGCGCGCCAACCTGGCGCCGGTGCTCTACGAGGGCATCGAGCCGGGCGGGCAGCTCACTACGACCACCGAAGTCGAGAACTTCCCGGGATTCCCCGAGGGGATCGACGGCCCGGAGCTGATGTCGCGGATGCGGGCCCAGGCCGAACGCCTCGGCGCCGACCTGCGCTCGGGGGCGATCACGAAGGTCGACCTCTCGGCCCGACCCTTCCGCGTGGAGGTCGACGGCGAGAAGGAGCTGCTGGCCGAAAGCCTCATCATCTCGACCGGCGCCACGGCCAAGTACCTCGGACTTCCCTCCGAGACGAAATTCCGCGGCCAGGGCGTGAGCGCCTGCGCCACGTGCGACGGCTTCTTCTACCGCAAGAAGGATGTGGCGGTGGTCGGCGGCGGCGACACGGCCTGCGAGGAGGCCACCTACCTGGCTTCGCTCTGCCGCAAGGTCTACCTGATCGTCCGCAAACCCTTCCTGCGCGCCTCGAAGGCGATGCAGGAGCGCGTCTTCAACACGGAGAACATCGAGGTGCTCTTCGAGCACAACACCGTCGAGGTGCTGGGTGACGATACGGGCGTGACGGGCGCCCTGCTGCGCCGCAACGACGGCGCGGAGCGCACGATCGACATTGCGGGCTTCTTCCTGGCCATCGGCCACCACCCCAACACGGAACTCTTTGCCGGACAGTTGGAACTCAACGAGGAGGGTTACATCAAGGTCGAGGGCAACACCTCGAAAACATCGGTCGAGGGAGTCTTCGCCGCGGGCGACGTGAAGGACCCCAACTACCGCCAGGCCATCACCGCCGCCGGATCGGGCTGCGTGGCCGCCCTGGACTGCGAACGATTCCTGCTGCGGTGAGTTTCGCGGTGACCATCCTCGGCTGCGCCTCGGCCAAGCCCACCCCGAGCCGCCACCCCTCGGGGCAGGCGGTGAACATCCACGAGCAGTATTATCTGGTGGATGCCGGGGAGGGTGTGCAGCAGCAGCTGATCCGCTACGGCATCAACCCGCTGAAGATCCGCGCCGTCTTCATCTCGCATCTCCACGGCGACCACGTCTTCGGGCTCTTCCCGCTGATCTCCACGCTGGGGCTCTACGGGCGCCGCACGCCCCTGGATGTCTACGCCCCGGCGCCGTTCGGCGAGATGCTGGCCGCACACCTGCGTTTCTTCGACGCGGAGTTGCCTTACGAAGTCGTCTGGCACGAGGTGCAGACCACGAAGCACGCCCTGCTCCTCGAAAACCGCACGATCGAGGTGTGGAGCATTCCGCTGCGCCACCGGGTGCCGTGCGCCGGGTTCCTCTTCCGCGAAAAGGAGCCGGGGCTGAATGTCGACAAGTTCAAGATCGTCAAATACGACCTCTCGATCGCGCAGATCACCGCCGCCAAGCGCGGCGAGGAGATTACGCTGGAGTCCGGGGAGGTCATCCCCAACGGAGAGCTCACCTACCGGCCCTACCGGGCGCGGGCCTACGCCTACCTCTCGGACACGAACTTCTCGGCCCGGGCCGCCGGGCTCTGCGCCGGGGTCGACCTGATGTACCACGAGGCGACCTACGCCGCGGCCGAGCAGCGTTCGGCCCGCGACCGGGGACATTCGACGACGGTCGATGCGGCAAAAGCGGCGCTGAAGGCCGGAGCCCGGCGGCTTGTGATCGGCCACTACTCGTCGCGCTACAAGGAGGAAGGGTTGCTGGTCGACGAAGCCCGGGCGTTGTTCCCAGAGACGTATCCCGCCACCGAAGGGGTCACCTATACCATCGAAAAGGAGCCATGACAAAAGCCGACATCCAACTCGTCCGCTCGCTGGCCGACAAGCGCGGCCGGGCGGAGCACGGACTCTTTCTGGCCGAGGGCGAGAAGCTCATCGGCGAACTGCGTGCGTCGCACCTCCGCGTGCGGAAGATATATGCCCTGGAGGGGCTCTTCACGGGTGCGGAGGTCGAGACGGTCACGCCGCGCGACATGGAACGCCTCTCGCAGTTGAAGACCCCCTCGAATTCGGTGGCACTGGTCGAGATCCCGCATTACCGGTTGAAAACCGCGGAGTTGCGGAATCGGCTCACGCTGGCACTCGACGAGGTGCAGAACCCCGGCAATGTAGGGACGATCATCCGGCTGGCCGACTGGTTCGGGATCACGGACATCCTCTGCTCGGAGGGCACGGCCGACTGTTTCAACCCGAAGGTCGTGCAGGCCACGATGGGCGCCATCCTGCGCGTGAGGGTCCACTATCGGCCGCTGGCGCCGCTGCTGGCGGAGGCCGCCGCCGGAGGCATCCCCGTCTACGGGACCTTCCTCGAAGGGAAGAACATCTACACCGAAGCGCTCGCGCCGACGGGTATCGTCGTGATGGGCAACGAGGGCCGCGGCGTGACGCCCGCCGTTGCGCAATGCATCTCCCGAAAACTCTTCATCCCTCCCTGGCCCGCCGACCGCCGCGGTTCGGAATCGCTCAACGTCGCTATGGCAACGGGGATCGTCTGTGCCGAATTCCGGCGTCAAACCGCCCTCCGAAGCGCGAAATAGACTCCTCGAAGGAAGAAATCGCATTTTTATCCCGTTCCGAAGCGTTGGTATTCCGAATTTTTATACCTTTGTAGGTTGTAACAGTTGCATTTAGCGGCCTCGGCCCGGTTTCCCATCCGAAGAGCGGCCCGCCCGGCAACCAAGAAGCCATTTATGACCGAACAGAAATACAGAATAGGCATCACGCAAGGCGACCCCAACGGCATCGGCTGGGAGGTGATCATCAAGGCCCTGGCCGATCCGCGGATCACCGAGCTCTTCACCCCGGTCCTCTACGGATCGCCCAAAGCCGCCGCCTGCTACCGGAACAGCCTGGCGGAGATCGAGCAGTTCTCCTACACGCCCGTGGCCTCGGCCGCCGAAGCCCGGCGCGGAAGGATCAACCTCGTGGCGTGCGGCGAGATCGCCGAAGTACAGCCCGGGCAGCCGACCCCCGAAGCGGGGCGTGCGGCCGTCGAGGCCCTGCGCACCGCAATGCGCGACCTCAAGGCGGGAGAACTCGACGCTCTGGTGACCGCCCCCTTCGACAAGGAGACCGTCCAGAGCGATGATTTCCGGTACACGGGCCACACGGAGTATCTCGCCGCGGAACTCGAAGGCGAGTCGATGATGATCATGTGCAGCGACGTGCTGCGCGTGGGACTCGTCACCAAGCACATTCCCGTGTCGGAGATCGCCGCAAGCATCTCGCAGGAGAAGATCGTCGAGGATCTGCGGATCCTGCGCCGTTCGCTCATCGCCGATTTCGGCATCGTCGAACCCCGCATCGCCGTCATGGCCCTCAACCCCCACGCCGGAGACGGCGGACTCCTGGGCCGTGAGGAGCAGGAGATCATCCGTCCGGCCATCGTCGAGGCATTCAACGAAGGGGTGCTGGCCTTCGGGCCCTTTGCCGCCGACGGGCTCTTCGCCGGAGGCGGGTACGCCAAGTACGACGGTATCCTGGCCATGTATCACGATCAGGGGCTGGCACCGTTCAAGAGCATCTCGCCCGACGGCGTGAACTTCACCGCCGGACTTGCAGCCGTGCGCACCTCGCCCGACCACGGTACGGCCTTCGATATCGCCGGGAAGGACAAGGCCGATGCGCAGTCGATGCGCAACGCCATCTACACGGCCGTCGACATCGTGCGCAACCGGACGGCCTGGGCCGAATGGTCGTCGAATCCGCTGCCGCGGGCCGAACGCGAGAAGTCGAGCCGCGACGCCACGGTCAAGGAGGCCCCGCAGGCCGCCGACAAGGAGTAACCGGGGGGGGGCAGAGAGGCACCGAAACAACCGGGGAGGGGCAACGATAAGTAGCCGGAGAGGCGCAGAAGCAACCGGGGAGGGGCCGCGAGAAGTAGCCGGAGAGGCGCAGAAGCAACCGGGGAGGGGCAGCAAGAAGTAGCCGGAGAGGCACCGAAACAACCGGGGAGGGGCCGCGAGAAGTAGCCGGACGCCCATGGAGCAAACCGCCAACCCGTGCAGCCCGCACGCCAGGAAGCCCTGCAGGCCGCCGGGAAAAAAGAGTAGCCGGAGAGGCGCAGAAGCAACCGGGGAGGGGCAGCAAGGAGCAACCGGGGAGATGCAGAAGTAACCGGAGCGGGGCTGCCGCCCAAAAGCAAACACGAAAAAAACCGGGCAAACCGGAGGTGTATTCCGTCTCGTAATTGTGGAAGCACCGAAGGCCCCGAAAATTTTAATGATAAAAACTTTATGATCAAAATCACTTTTCCCGACGGCTCGGTTCGCGAGTATGCCGAAGGGACGACAGCGTACCAGATCGCGGAGAGCATCAGCCCTCGTTTAGCTGCTGACTCCCTGGCGGCCTCGGTAAACGGCGCAACCACGGACATGATGCGCCCGATCGAAGCGGATGCCTCGATCAAATTCTACAAGTGGGACGACGAAGAGGGCAAGCACGCCTTCTGGCACACCTCGTCGCACCTGCTGGCCGAAGCCCTCGAAGCCCTCTATCCGGGCATCAAGTTCGGTATCGGACCGGCCATCGAGAACGGTTTCTACTACGACGTCGACTCCCCGACGCCCATCACCGAAGCCGATCTCGCCACCATCGAAAACAAAATGGTCGAACTCGCCCGCAACAAGGAGCCGCTCGTCCGGCGCGAAGTCCCCAAGGCCGAAGCCCTGAAGACCTTCACCGAAAAGGGCGACCAGTACAAGGTCGAACTCATCTCCGACCTCGAAGACGGAACCATTTCGTTCTATACCAACGGGGCCTTCACGGACCTCTGCCGCGGTCCCCACATCCCCAATACGGGCTACATCAAGGCCATCAAGCTCACCTCGGTGGCCGGAGCCTACTGGCGCGGCAACGAGAAAAACAAGATGCTCACCCGTATCTACGGCATCTCGTTCCCCAAGAAGTCGATGCTCGACGAGTACCTCGCCATGATGGAGGAGGCCAAAAAGCGCGACCACCGCAAACTGGGCAAGGACCTCGAACTCTTCACCTTCTCGCAGCGCGTAGGCCAAGGTCTGCCGCTGTGGCTGCCCAAGGGTGCCGCCCTGCGCGACCGCCTGGAGCAGTTCCTGCGCAATGTCCAGAAGGAGTACGGATACCAGCAGGTCATTACCCCGCATATCGGCAACAAGGAGCTCTACGTCACCTCGGGACACTACGCCAAGTACGGCAAGGACTCGTTCCAGCCGATCCATACCCCGATCGAGGGCGAAGAGTACCTGCTCAAACCGATGAACTGCCCGCACCACTGCGAGATCTACCGCTCGAAGCCCCGTTCGTACAAGGAGCTGCCGGTACGTCTGGCCGAATTCGGTACGGTCTACCGCTACGAGCAGTCGGGTGAGCTCCACGGGCTGACCCGTGTCCGCGGATTCACGCAGGACGACGCACACCTCTTCGTGCGTCCCGACCAGCTGCTCGAAGAGTTCGAGCGCGTGATCGACATCGTGCTCTACATCTTCAAGACGCTGAAGTTCGACAGCTACACCGCCCAGATCTCGCTGCGCGACCCCAACAACAAGGAGAAGTACATCGGTTCGGACGAGAACTGGGAGAAGGCCGAGTCGGCCATCATGCAGGCCGCCAAGGAGAAGGGACTTACGACGGTTGTCGAATACGGCGAGGCCGCCTTCTACGGCCCGAAACTCGACTTCATGGTCAAGGACGCCATCGGCCGCAAGTGGCAGTTGGGCACCATCCAGGTGGACTACAACCTCCCGGAGCGCTTCGACCTCACCTACAAGGGCGCCGACGACAAACTCCACCGCCCGATCATGATCCACCGCGCACCGTTCGGCTCGATGGAGCGATTCGTGGCAGTATTGTTGGAGCATACGGGCGGCAAGTTCCCGCTGTGGCTCTCGCCCCAGCAGGTTGTCGTACTCCCGATCTCGGAGAAGTTCAACGACTATGCCCAGCGCGTGGCCGACTACCTGAACCGCTACGATGTCCGCACGGAGATCGACGACCGCAACGAGAAGATCGGACGCAAGATCCGCGACAACGAGCTCAAACGCATCCCCTACCTGCTGATCGTCGGCGAGAAGGAGGAGGCCGAAGGGCTGGTCTCGGTCCGCGCCCAGGGCGAAGGCGACAAGGGGCAGATGTCGATGGAGGGCTTCCGCGACTTCCTGACCGGACTGGTCAAGCAGGAGGTCGAAGCCAACAAAATCGTCAAGAACTGAGCTCCGCACACAAAGACAACACATTATTAACTTAAATACGTACAACTATCGCAGCACCGAAACCATTCCCGCCGCGGCCGTTCAACCCCGGGAATAACAGACCGAAACCGGCAGCGGGCAACGCTCCTCACGGACGCCGATTGCCCGAAAAGGAGAATCCCCACCGGATCAACGAACAGATTACGGCACCCGAAGTGCGTGTGGTGGGCGACAACGTGCCTCAGGCTCAGGTGATGCCGATCCGCGACGCGCTGCGCCTGGCCGACGAACTGGAGCTCGACCTGATCGAGATCTCCCCGGAGGCCGAACCGCCCGTCTGCCGCATCGCCGAGTACCAGACGTCCCCCTACCAG
>CALUMM010000086.1 GCA_944321755.1 uncultured Alistipes sp. | reverse complement strand
AAGGGGAATTTCCGGCTGACGCTCCGGAAGGCCTCGATCGAGGGGATGGACCTCTGCCTGGAGCGCCTCGACCGCCGCGATCCGGAGTTCGGGATCGACTTCTCGCACATGCACCTCTACGATCTGACGGCCTTCGTCGAGGATTTCACCATCGACGGGCAGGCGATCTATACCACCATCGAGCGGCTTTCGGCCCGCGAGCGGAGCGGTTTCGAACTGGAACGCCTCTCGGGCCGTTTCTACATGACACAGGGGTGCCTGGGGTTCGAGGACACCGAAATCCTCACGCGCAACTCCGCCATCCATCTACCCTACATTTCGCTCGTGGGCAACTCCTGGGACGAGTACCGGGATTTCGTCGAGCGGGTGCGCATCGACGCTGCGGTGCGGGATTCGCGGGTTTCGAGCGACGACATCGCGTGGTTCGCACCCCGCCTGCGGGATTGGCACCTGACCCTCGACGACGCCGATCTCGAACTCACGGGTCAGGTTGCCGACTTTACGGGCCGGATCCGGAGCCTGACCCTCTGCGACAGCACGACCCTCGTGGCGGATATCGCCATGAAGGGGCTTCCGGATATCCGGAAGACGCATTTCGATCTGGATGTTTCGCGCCTGTGCTCCTCGGCGGGGGCCCTCGACCGGGTTGCGCTCGGCATCACGGGCCGTCGGCTGCCGGAACAGTGGACCGGCATTGCGTCGCATTCCGGGCGGATCGACCTCAATGCCCGTTTTCAGGGCAGTTTTTCGTCGTTCGAGATGCAGGCGGGAATCGCCACCGGGGTCGGTGACCTGACCTGCGATCTGACGATGCGGCCGCTCAGACAGGGTCTGAGCAGCATCCGGGGCGGCGTCGAGACCCGCCGTTTCCGCCTGGGCGAACTGCTCGACCGCCGCGACCTGCTGGGCGAAGCCTCGCTCACGGCCCGGGTCGACGGCATGATCGGACCGGGAATTGCCGATGCCAACATCGTGGGCGATGTCTCGGACCTGAGTTTCAACGGATATGTCTACGATTCGCTGCGCCTTGCGGGCCGCCTGCGCAACCGGGAATTCGACGGTCTGATCACGGCCCGGGACCCGAACCTGTCCTTCAACTTCTTCGGAAAGGTCGATCTCAACGATTCGGTTCCGCGCTACGACTTTACGCTGGATCTGAAACATGCCGATCTGGCGCGGCTGCATGTCAACCAACGCGATTCAGTCTCCCAACTCTCGGCTTTCCTCGAAGCGCACGCCGGAGGCCGTTCGCTCGACGACCTGAACGGGCGGATCCGGGTTACCGACGCCCGTTACCGCTATAACGACAAGGAGGTCACGGCGTCGGAGATCGACGTGCGGGGCGAGAACTCCGCCGACAGCAAGTTTGTGGAGCTGCGTTCGGACTTTGCCGACGCGACGTTCCGTTCGAAGACCAGCTACCGCACCGTGTTCGAATACCTGCGGCGCAGTGCGTGGCGCTACCTTCCGATTCTGGGGCGTGCCGATCCGGGTCTGGACTCCCTGGGGGGCAGGACCGCCGTGGCGAACGACTTTTCGCTGCTGTCGGTCAATATCCGCAACTTCAACCCCGTGGCGGATGCCGTGGCGGCCGGGCTTCAGATTGCCGACGGCTCGTCGCTTCAGCTGCTGTTCAATCCGGCGAGCGACCAGCTCACGCTCAAGGCTTCGTCGGAGTACATCGAACGGCGGCGGATGCTCGCCACGCGGCTTTCGGTCAACGCCTCGAACCGCGGGGATTCGCTGGAGGTCTACGCCTCGGCCGAGGACCTCTATGCCGGGGTGCTGCATTTCCCGCAGTTGTCGCTGACCGGCGGGGCGCGTCAGGGCCGAGTCCTGGTTTCGGCCGGGTTTACCGATACGGCCCGCCGGGTTTCGGGTCTTGTGGGTTTCCGGGCCGGGGTGGTCGAGGAGAACGGACCCAACGGCCGGGTCGTGGAGCTGCATATCCAGCCTTCGCACGTCACCCGCGGAGCGAAGACGTGGCAGGTCTTCGCACGTAAGATCCTGATCGATACGGCACAGGTGAAGATCGACCGCTTCCTGGTGATGAACGACGAACAGGAGCTGCTGCTCGACGGCGTGGCTTCGCGGAGCCGGGAGGATTCGCTGTCGCTGCGGCTGCGGAACTTCGACCTTTCGCCCTTCACGCAGATCGCCGAACGCATGGGCTATTACATCGAAGGCCGCACGAACGGCTCGGCGACGATGAAATCGGTGCTGAGGGGTGCGGAGGTGACGGCCGACATTCTGCTCGACAGCGTGGAGGTGAACGATATTCCGGCTCCTCCGATGCGCCTGGCGTCGCGTTGGGATTTCGCCCAGAACCGGGCGGGGGTAACGGTGACCGACCGGGTGAAACGCGATACGCTGATCCGGGGTTTCTACGCTCCGGTCCGCAACCGCTACTATGCGCGGATGCGGGTCGACAGCCTCGACATGGGGCTGCTGGACCCGATTCTTTCGGGTGTGATTTCGTCGACCGGGGGTCTGGCGTCGACCGATCTGGTGCTGCAGGGTCGGGGCCGCACGGCCGATCTGGGGGGTGAGATCCGCGTTCGGGACCTCCGCACGACGGTCGACTATACGCGGGTCACCTATACGATGCCCGAAGCGGTGCTCACGGTGAAGAACAACCGCTTCCAGGCGGTGAACGTGCCGATTTTCGACCCGCAGGGCAACCGCGGGCGGTTCGATTTCGACCTGAGCCTTCAGCATCTTTCGAATATCTCCTACGATGTGCGGGTTGCGCCGCAGCGGATGCTGGTGCTGAACACCACGGCCGAGGACAATGATCTCTTCTATGGAGAGGTCTACGCTTCGGGCCTGGCCCGCATCCGGGGCGACAAGGGTTCGGTCGACATGCAGATCGCGGCCTCGACGGACGGGAATTCGAGTTTCGTGATGCCGCTGTCGAGCAAGTCGAACATTTCGAGTGCTGATTTCGTGGTCTTCGTGCAGCCGGAGAAGGTTGACACGCTGGACGACGTGGCACGCCGCAAACTCTCGTTCGAACGGCGGCGCCGCACGGAATTCAATGCCGGGAGCCGGATGAACATCGACATGGCTTTGGACGTGCGGCCCGATGCGGAGGTGGAGCTGGACGTGGCGGGCAATACGGTGCGGGGTCGCGGCGCCGGGGCGCTGAACCTGCAGATCAACCCCCGGGACAACGTCTTCATGATCAACGGAGACTATACGATCGAGGAGGGGAGTTTCATGCTCTCGCTGCAGCAGATCATCAACAAGCGCTTCACGATCGAGAGCGGGTCGTCGATCCAGTGGACGGGATCTCCGATGAACGCCCTGCTGGACATCGATGCGGTGTACAAGGTGAAGGCGTCGCTGCAGCCGCTGCTGCAGGGGACGTCGGAGAATCTGGGCGGGGACCGTTCGGTTCCGGTGGAGTGTGTGATCCACCTCGGGGATTTTCTGTCGAATCCGAGCATCGGGTTCGATGTCCGGGTTCCGGGTTCGGACCCCGAGACTGCGGCGGTGGTCTCCAGTGCGCTGTCGACGCCCGAGACGGTCGACACGCAGTTCCTCTACCTGCTGCTCTTCAACAGTTTCATGTCCGAGGGCACGACGCAGGATACGTCGAATATCGGCAGTTCGGTTTCTGCGGCCACGGGGCTGGAGTTCGTGTCGAATATGGTGAGCAACTGGCTCTCGTCGTCGGACTACAACGTGGTGATCCGCTACCGTCCGAAGTCGGAACTGACGAGCGACGAGGTGGATTTCGGGCTTTCGAAGAGTCTGATCAACAACCGGCTGTTCGTGGAGATCGAGGGCAACTATCTGATTGACAACAAGGAGGTGGTGAATACGAACTCGTCGATGTCGAATTTCATGGGCGAGGCGTATATTACGTACCTGATCGACCGGGCGGGGACGTTGAAGCTGAAGGCCTTTACGCAGACGATCGACCGTTTCGACGAGAACCAGGGTCTGCAGGAGACCGGTATCGGAGTCTATTTCAAGGAGGATTTCGACAATCTGCGGGATCTGCGGGACCGGATCCGGGATCGTTTTACGAACAAGCGTCGCAAGGCGCAGCGTCAGGCGCGTCGCGAGGCCCGGGCTGCGGCGCGGGCGGAGAAGGAGAAGGAGAAGGAGAAGGAGAAGGCGGAGCAGGCGGAGAAGGCGGCGGCCCGGCAGGCGGCGGAGCAGGCTGCCGGGGGACTCCGCGAAGTGTCGGGGGAGCCGTCGGAGTTCGAGGAGGAACTCTACGGGGAGGAACCCGAGGGGTTTGTTGAGCCGCGAGCCGGTTCCGGCGGTGCGAAAGCCGGGTACGGAACGCTCGACAATTCCGAAAAAATCGAGAATCCCGAGAACTCCGAAAAACCCTGAATCCGAAAACTTCGAAAAGGTTCTGAAAAGGTTCCGAGAAGAGCTCGGAAAGACCCCGAAAAGGTTCCGAAAAGACCCCGAAAAAGCCCCGAGTTACAGATATGTAAGACCAATTAAAGCCCTGAGTTACAGATATGTAAGACTAATTAAAGCCCTGAGTTCCAGATATGTAAGACCAATTATAGAAAACATTAAATTTACAGGAAAAGGTTATGACAACATTTTTGCAGGCTGCCGAAGCGGTAGCCGTCAGTGAGGAGGCCCGGATGGGCTTGTGGGAGCTGTTTACCAAGGGAGGCTGGCTGATGTGGCCGTTGCTGGCATTGGGTGGCGTGACGATCTTCATTTTTGTGGAGCGCTTCCTGGCCATCCGCAAGGCGTCGGTGCTGGACATGAACTTCATGAACCGCATCCGGGACTACATCTCCGATGGGAAGATCGCCACGGCCGTCAATTTGTGCAAGAAGACCGACACGCCGATTGCGCGGATGATCGAGAAGGGTATCGAGCGTATCGGACGCCCGATGAGCGACGTGCAGACGGCCATCGAGAATGTGGCGAACCTCGAAGTCTCGAAGCTGGAGAACGGGCTTCCGTTCCTGGCGACGATCGCCGGCGGTGCCCCGATGCTGGGATTCCTCGGTACGGTGCTGGGTATGGTGCAAACCTTCATGGACATGTCGGCGGCAGGCGGTACGGTCGACCTGGCGTTGCTCGCAAGCGGTATGTACGTGGCGATGGTGACGACCGTGGGCGGTCTGATCGTGGGCATCCCGGCCTACTTCGGCTACAACTATTTGGTGGCGCGCATCGAGAAGCTGGTCTTCCAGATGGAGGCCAACTCGATCGCCTTTATGGATATCCTGAATCAACCCGTTCAAAAGTAGCGCGTTATGGCAATCAAACACGGATCGAAAGTCGAGAAATCGTTCTCGGCGTCGTCGATGACCGACCTGATGTTCCTGCTGCTGCTGTTCCTGCTGATCGCCACGACGCTGATCAACCCCAATGCGCTGAAACTGATGCTTCCGAAGAGCTCGAACCAGTTGAAGGACAAGGCGATGACGACGGTTTCAGTGCAGGATACGGGCGGGAAGTACCGTTATTACGTGGAGTTGCAGGAGGTGGGTTCGATCGAGGGAGTGGAGCGTGCGCTGAAGGCGCGTCTCGACGGCCAGAAGGACGCCACGGTATCGTTGCACTGCGACAAGACGGTGGCTGTCGACGAGGTGGTCAAGGTGATGAACATCGCCAAGGACAACAACTACAAACTGATATTGGCAACCCATCCGCGGTAGTCGGATGCAAGGTCGGAATGCCGGGGATCCGCTCCGGAAAGGAGCGCATTTTCGGCCGATAATCCGGATAAGATACGGCTATGTATTATTATGACCCTGATCATAAATCACCCCGCCGGTGGGCGATGATTGCGGCGGCGGCCTACGGGGTGTTGCTTGCGGGATCGTTCGTGCTGGTGTCGTTCGACTTCTCGCCGGCGCTGGAGAAACCCGGGGATACGATCCTCGTGGACTTTACCGAACCTCCGGTTGTGGAGCCTCCGAAGCCTCCGGTGAAGGTGGCCACGGAGCCGCGCGTGCATGACGAGGCGGCCCCGGTGGAACAGGTTGCGCAGGCTGCGGGCAAGGACGAGACGACGCAGACTCCGAATCCGAAGGCGCTCTTCAAGATGAACCGGGGCGGGTCGGACGAACCCGACAACGCCGGGAACCCGCGGGCTCCGGAGGGTGAGGAGAAGTCCTCGGGCAAGGGCCCGGGGCTGAATCCCGACGGCCTGGACCAGCTCGACCGGGGGCTGCAGGGCCGCGGACTGGTTGGCGACCTGCCGCGCCCGGCCTATCCCGGCGGGAAGAGCGGCAAGGTGGTGATCCGCGTGACGGTGGATGCCCGGGGGCATGTGACGGGCGCCTCCTACGAACCGGTCGGTTCCACGACGGATGCTTCGGAACTGATCGAGGCGGCGCGCGCCGCGGCGCTGAAGGCGCGATTTACGGAGAGCCGGGCGACGGTCCAGGGCGGGACGATCACCTATGTTTTCAGGTTGAATTAGCGATTTCGGAGGTATGAAAAAGATATTGTCAGCGATTCTGGGCGGTCTGCTCCTCACGGGGGCCTATGCCGGGAAGCCGGTTCCGGAGGGGAAGGGTGCACACCTGCGGCTGGAGGGGAGTTCGTGGAACTTCGGCGACGTGCCGCGCCGGGGCGGGGATCTGGTCCACGAGTTCCGGTTCGTGAACGACGGGACCACGCCGCTGGTGATCCTGCGTGTCGTCACGTCGTGTTCGTGCCTGAAGGCTTCGTTTTCGAAGCGTCCGGTGGCTCCGGCCGATTCGGGGGTGATCCGCATCGTCTACGAACCGCACAAGAGCGAACCGGGGACCTTCAACAAGGTGATCCAGATCTACTCGAATTCGGTCGACGGACGGGATATCCTCACCGTCCAGGGCAACTCCATCGACGGGGAGCCCCGGAAGGTCCGGAACGACCGGATGAAACAATAAGTCACAAACAAGTATCAATCGATTTATGACGCTTCTTTTTTCTAATGCTACGGTTTTGCCGATGACGGCTCCGGACGGCGGCCCCCGGACCCTGACGGGTTGGGTGGGGGTTGTCGGAAACCGGGTGGCGCTGGTCACTGCTTCGGCGGACGATGCTGCGGCGTTCCGCGCGGCGCATCCGGATCTGCGTGAGTTTGACTGCCGGGGGAAACTCGTCATGCCGGGGCTGGTGAATACGCACTGCCACGCCGGGATGACGCTCCAGCGCAGCTATGCCGACGACATTCCGCTCATGACGTGGCTCAACGACTGTATCTGGCCCTTCGAAGCGCGACAGACACCCGACGACGTGGCCCTGGGCATGACGCTCGGGATCGTCGAGATGCTGCTGGGGGGCGTGACGTCGTTCGTGGACATGTACTATTTCCAGAACCGCTGCGTGGAGGTGGCCGAACGGCTGGGGATCCGGGCCGTGCTGGGCTGCAACTATTTCGATACGAACATCGAAGAGGTCCTGCCCCAGATCGGGGAGGCGGTGGAGCTGGCTGCCGCGGGCAGCGGGCGTGTGCGGATTGCCGTGGCGCCCCATTCGCCCTATACGGTCTCGCCGGAGAATCTCCTGCGGGGCAAGGAGGTGGCCGACCGTTACGGGCTCGGGATGATGACCCATATCGCCGAGACGCGCGACGAGTTGCGTATCGTGCGCGAACGCTACGGCCGGACGCCGGTCGAGCACCTCGATGCGCTGGGGCTGCTGACTCCGCGGACTGTGGGGGCGCACTGCATCCACGTGACGGATTCCGATATCGAAACGCTGGCGGCGCGGGGCGTGACCGTGTCGCACAACCCGCAGAGCAACATGAAGATTTCGAGCGGCGTGGCTCCGGTGGAGGCGCTGCGCCGGGCCGGGGCGCTGGTGACGGTGGCCACGGACGGCACGTGCTCGAACAACGACCTGGACCTGTGGGAGGAGTTGCGCACGGCGGCGTTCCTGCAGAAGTCCGCGACGGGCGACCCGACGGCACTCCCGGCGTGGGAGGCGCTGCGCATGGCCACGGCCAACGGCGCCCGGGCGATGGGATATGGCGACGGCGAACTGGGCGTGCTGCGCGAAGGGGCGCTGGCGGACCTGATCGTCGTGGACCTGCAGAAACCCCACCTGCAGCCGATTCACGACGTGGTTTCGAATCTGGTCTACTGCGGCAAGGCCGCGGATGTCGAGACGGTGGTGGTTGACGGGCGGATTGTCGTCGAGGAACGCCGGATCGAAGGGCTGGATCTCCCGGACCTCTACGCGCGGGTCTCCGAGGCGGTGCGCCGGATCACGACGGCCGGATAAGGATTCCGGCACCGGATTTGCGGGTGAAGCGGTACAAATTCTGTTGAATCATGGAGTATCAGGTAACTTTCGGCGGCAAGGAGGTAAGGCTTCTCGGCCGGCATTGTGAAGTGGGCGGAAAGGCCCCGTCGTTTACGCTTGTCGACGGTTCGCTGGGGTGCGTGCCTTCGGATCGTTTCTTCGGCAAGGTGCGTATTTACAGCGTCTTTCCGTCGGTCGACACCCCGGTCTGCTCGCTGCAGAACGTCCGTTTCAACCGCGAAGCCGCCCAGTTGGGCGAAGATGTGGTCATCCTGTCCATTTCCGTGGACCTTCCCTTTGCGCAGAAACGCTTCTGCGCCGCGGAGGGCATCGACCGCGTGCACGTCCTCTCGGACTACCGCGAGCTGGATTTCGGACTGAAGTACGGTTTCGTACTGGAGGGTTTTCGGCTGCTGGCCCGGGGTGTGGTGGTCGTCGACCGCGACGACACGGTGCGTTACGTGGAGTATGTTCCGGAGGTGTCGCACGAACCCGATTACGAGCGGGCTTTGCATGTGGTGCGGGGCCTGGTGAGGTGAGTCGTTCCGCGGAACCATGATAAAAGGCACGGAGCCGGAAGGCTCCGTGCCTTTTATCATTCCGTGCCTTTTCACGTATGGGGCGCTCCCCGCCTCTCCCTACCGCTTGCGGAGGTAGACCGTTGCGGTGCGCGAGGTGTTGTAGATGCGGATCCGCGGGTACTTGTTCCCGGCCTCGTCTTCGACATTGAACGAAAAATGCTCGGAATCCATCGCCTGGCGCTCCTGGCCGCCGAAGCGCTTCTCGTCGGTGGAGAGGATCGGCACGTACTTGCCCGGCCCCTGGACCGGCAGTTCGTAGTCGGGAATCGAGGCCGTGGGGTGCCAGTTGAAGACGAAAAGCAGGCGGCCGTGGGAGAAGACCATGGTCTTGTTCTGCTCGTCCATCAACTGGTTCCAGGCGTATCCGTCGGCGAGCACCTTGTACTTCTTGATGAGGCGGATCATCGCGCGGTCGAAATCCCCGAGCCAGACGTACCGCAGCAGTCCGTTGCGGGCGAGCGACCACTGGCGCCGGGCATGGGCGTAGCTCCAGCCGTTTCCCTCGCGCGGGAAGTCGATCCACTCGGGGTGTCCGAACTCGTTGCCCATGAAGTTGAGGTAGGCCTGCCCGCCGGTGGAGATGGTCATCAGTCGGATCATCTTGTGCAGGGCCATGCCGCGGTCGATGATGAGGTTTTCCGAAGCGCGGTCCATGTGGAAATACATCTCCTTGTCCATCAGGCGGAAGGCGATGGTCTTGTCGCCGACGAGGGCCTGGTCGTGCGATTCGGCGTAGGCCACGGTCTTGACGTCGGGCAGGCGGTCGGTCATCACGGACCACATTTCCCAGATGTTCCAATCCTCGTCGGGAATGTCCTTCAGCAGTTTGATCCAGAAGTCGGGGATGGCCATGCCGAGGCGGTAGTCGAATCCGATTCCTCCGTCGTCGAGGGGGATGCACATTCCGGGCATACCGCTGACGTCCTCGGCGATGGTGACGGCCGCGGGGCGGAATTCGTGGACGAGGCGGTTTGCGAGCGAGAGGTAGGCGATGGCATCCTCGTTGACGCCCTCGTCGAAGAAGCGCTCGCGGGCGTCGAACGAGACGTAGCCGTGGTGGTGGTAGATCATCGAGGTCACGCCGTCGAAGCGGAA
>CALUMM010000085.1 GCA_944321755.1 uncultured Alistipes sp. | reverse complement strand
AAGAAGGTGGTCTACGAGAACGAGGAGTTCAACCTGCTGCAGGCGGCGCTGAACATCGAGGAGGACATGGACAACCTGCGCTATAACAAGGTGGTCATAGCGACGGATGCCGATGTCGACGGGATGCACATCCGGCTGCTGATGATGACCTTCTTCCTGCAGTTCTTCCCGGACGTGATCCGCCAGGGACACCTGTTCGTGCTTCAGACGCCGCTGTTCCGGGTTCGGAACAAGAAGGAGACGCTCTACTGCTACTCGGAAGAGGAGCGTCAGCGGGCGATCACGAAACTGGGGTCGAGTGCGGAGATCACGCGGTTCAAGGGTCTGGGCGAGATCTCCCCGGATGAATTCCGCGAATTTATCGGCGAGAACATGCGGCTGGACAAGGTGCGCATCACGAAGGACGACCCGATCCACGACCTGCTGGAGTTCTACATGGGCAAGAACACCTACGAACGGCAGGGTTTCATCATCGACAACCTGCGCATCGAGGAGGACCTCGTGGAGCAGGATTTGAAAATCAGCTAAGCGACTATGGCAAAGAACAAGGATAGAGACGATCTGATTCCGGAGGAGGCATTCGACGGGGATGCCTCGACCCCGGGTGCGGCGGACGAGGCGGCGGACGGGGCGATGGACGAAGCGGCGGACGAGATGGCGGACGAAGCGGCAGACGGGGCGATGGACGAAGAGGCGGATGAGGCGGCGGATGATGTGGAGATCGGAGACGATCTCTCCGGGCGTGCGGTCCCTCCGGCGAAGTCTGGAAAATTCGACCGCCTGACGCAGGACGAGGGGGACGTTCGCAAACTGACGGGGATGTACAAGAACTGGTTCCTGGACTATGCTTCGTATGTCATCCTGGAACGCGCCGTTCCGCACGTCGAGGATGGGCTGAAACCGGTCCAGCGACGGATCCTGCACGCGATGAAGGTGGTGGACGACGGGCGCTACAACAAGGTGGCGAACCTCGTGGGGCAGACCATGCAGTACCACCCGCACGGCGACGCCTCGATCAAGGATGCGCTGGTGCAGCTGGGGCAGAAGGACCTGCTGATCGACTGCCAGGGCAACTGGGGCAATATCCTCACGGGCGACGAGGCTGCGGCGGGCCGTTATATCGAGGCACGGTTGTCGAAATTCGCCCTGGAGGTGGTCTTCAACAAGAAGACGACCGAATGGATGCTGTCGTACGACGGCCGCAAGGAGGAGCCGGTGACTTTGCCGATCAAGTTCCCGCTGCTGCTGGCGCAGGGCTCGGACGGTATCGCCGTGGGTCTGGCGTCGAAGATCCTGCCGCACAACTTCAACGAGTTGATCAATGCGGCGATTGCGCACCTGCAGGGTCGTGAGTTCCAGCTCTACCCGGACTTCCCGACGGGCGGCATGGCGGACGTGAGCCGCTACAACGACGGCCTGCGGGGCGGTACGGTGAAGGTCCGCGCGAAGATCTCGAAGATCGACAAGCGGACGCTGGCCATCACCGAAATCCCCTATACGACGACCACGGAGTCGATCAAGGATTCGATCATCAAGGCGAACGACAAGGGGAAGATCAAGATCCGGAAGGTGGACGACAATACGGCGGACAAGGTGGAGATCATCATCCAGGTGGCGCCGGACGAGTCGTCGGACAAGACGATCGACGCGCTGTACGCCTTTACGGACTGCGAGGTGTCGATTGCGCCGAACGCCTGCGTGATCTGGGACGAGAAGCCGCACTTCCTGGGGGTTTCGGAGATCCTGCGCCGCTCGGCCGAACATACGCGGTCGCTGCTTGGGATGGAGTTGAAAATCCGCCTCGGGGAGTTGAACGAGGCGTGGCACGCGGCGTCGTTGGAGCGGATCTTCATCGAGAACAAGCTCTACCAGTTGATCGAGGGTTGCAAGACCCGCGAGGAGGCCTATGCAGCCGTGGATAAGGGCCTGGAACCCTTCAAGAAACGGTTGCGGCGTGAAGTAACGCTTGAAGACGTGCAGCGCCTCACGGAGCTGAAGTTCATCCGCATTTCGCGCTATGATTCGGAGAAGGCCGACAACGAGATCAAGCAGATCGAGGAGGATATCAAGACGACGCAGTACAACCTCGAACACCTGACGGAATATACGGTGGCATGGTACGAGCGGATCCGCGACAAGTACGGCAAGGGTCGCGAGCGGCGCACGGAGCTGCGCGAATTCGACTCGATCGAGGCGACGAAGGTCGCCGTGACGAACGCCAAGCTCTACGTCGACCGCGCCGAAGGCTTCTTCGGCATCGGCAAGTCGATGAAGGATGCGGAGTTCGTGTGCGACTGCTCGGATATCGACGACGTGATCGTCTTCACGAAGGACGGGCGTTACGTGATCACGAAGGTGAGCGACAAGGCCTTCTTCGACAAGGGGATCTACTACATCGGGGTCTTCAAGCGCAACGACGAGCGGACGATCTACAACGTGCTCTACCGCGACGGGAAGAACGGCCCGATCATGATGAAGCGTTGCGCGATCAAGGGCATCACGCGCGACAAGGAGTACGACATCACGAAGGGCACTCCGAAAAGCGAGATTCTGTATATGTCTGTGAATCCGAACGGTGAGGCCGAGGTATTGAAGGTTTACTTCAAGCCGCGCCCGCGATTGAAGAAGGTGATCGTGGACCTGGATTTCTCGACGCTGGCGATCAAGGGACGGCAGAGCCAGGGCAACCTCTTCTCGCGCTACGGCATCCACAAGATCGTGCTGAAGGAGCGCGGGACGTCGACGCTGGGCGGCCAGGACATCTGGTTCGACGAGGATGTGCGGCGGCTGAACGCCGACGGGCGGGGCCGCCTGCTGGGCGAGTTCAAGGGCGACGACAAGCTGATCGTCTGGACGGCCAAAAACCAGTATTACATTACGGGTTACGACCTCGGGCAGCACTTCCCCGACGACACGACCTACGTGGGGCGCTATTCGCCCGACCGGGTTTACAGCCTCTGCTACTACGATCAGGGGCAGCAGTACTACTACATGAAGCGTTTCACGGCGGAGTTGTCGGACCGGATGCAGGACTTTCTGGATCCGGAGGACCGGTTCGTCTGCGTGACGGAGCGGTCCGGCGCGAAACTGGAGATCACCTACAAGGGCGCCCACGCCTCGCGTCCGGCGGATCTGATCGACGTCGACGAGTTTGTCGGGGTGAAGAGCCACCGTGCGAAGGGCAAGCGGCTGACCACCTACGAGGTGGATGCGCTGCGGATGATCGAACCGGAACTTCCGCCGGAGCCGGAACCGTCTGAGGACGAGATGCTTGACGGCGACATGTTGTCGGAAACATCGGGTGACGACATGCAAACGGCTGACAACGTGGAGGATGCCTCTGCAAAGGTGCCGTCGAAGGAGTCGCTGTCGGGCGGAATCGTCTCGGATGCGGGGCTGCCCCGCACGGGCTCGGAAGCGGGTGGTGTGGCCTTTGAGATCGACCGCCCGAAGGGCGATGCCGACCAGATGATCGACCCCGAACAACTGAATCTTTTCTGATATGATTCTGATACGATGGGACTTGTCTTTCTGATCGGATACATGGGTTGCGGCAAGAGCACCCTGGGGCGTCGGCTGGCCCGGCGCCTGGGCGTTCCGTTCGTCGATACCGACGCGCGGGTCGAGGAGCGCGAGGGGGCTTCGGTTGCGGACCTCTTCCGCTACGAGGGGGAGCAGCGTTTCCGGGAGATCGAGCGTGAGGTGCTCGATGCGGCCATTGCCGAATATCCCGCGGCGGTGATCTCCACCGGGGGCGGACTGCCCGTCTGGGGCAACAACATGGCGCGGATGAATGCCGCGGGCTGCACGGTCTATCTGCGGCGTTCGGCGGCGAACATCGCCAGCCGTCTGAGCCCCTACGGACGCCGGAAACGTCCCCGCCTGAGCGGACTCAACGACGAGGAGCTGGTGGCCTTCATGACGCAGGACATGGCTGCCCGCGAACCCTTCTATGCCCAGGCGAAGCTGATTGTCGCGTGCGAAGGGTGTTCGGACGACGAAATCGTCGAGCGGATCGTCACGCACGCCGCAGATTGACCCTCAAAAGCGAAGCAGCCGTGAACAATGCACCCATAGGCGTTTACGATTCGGGGCTGGGCGGTCTGACCGTCTGGCGCGAGATCCGGCGTGCGCTGCCCGGGGAGTCGCTTCTCTACCTGGGTGACGGAAAGAACTGCCCCTACGGTTCGCGCCCGCGGGAGGAGATTCGGCGGTTGGCCGACGAAGCGGTCGGGCGGCTTGTGGCGGCGGGTTGCAAACTCGTCGTCGTGGCCTGCAATACGGCGACGGCTGCGGCGATTGACTTCCTGCGCGGAAAATACGCCGGGGTGCCGATCGTCGGCATGGAACCGGCCGTGAAACCCGCCTGTCTGGCCACCCGGAGCCGTGTGGTGGGGGTGCTGGCCACGGAGCGGAGTCTCGACGGCGATCTGTTCCGTCGTACGGCCGCCAGGTATGGCGAGGGCATTGAGGTGCTGACCGTGCCGGGGCGCGGTTTCGTCGAGCTGGTCGAGGGCGACCGGGAGTCGACGCCCGAGGCCGAAGCGTGTGTGCGGGCTGCCGTGGAGCCGATGCTGGAGCGGGGCGCCGACCAGATCGTCCTCGGATGTACGCACTATCCCTTCCTGCTGCCCGTCTTGGAGCGGGTCGTGGCGGGGCGCGGCGTGACGATCGTCGATCCGTCGCCTGCCGTGGCGCGGCGGGTCGTGCAGTTGTTGGACCGCGACGGGCTGCGGGCCGAGGCGGAGCACCGTCCGGACTTTGGATTCCTCACCTTTGCCGACGAAGCCTATCGTCGGCGCCTCGAACAGAAGGCCCTGGGGTCCCTGTAACCGCGCATTCTCCATTTTCACCCCTCCGAACTCCGGAATCTCGGAAAAAATCCGTATCTTTGTTCGATAAAATCAAGACGAAATTCAGGAAAATGGCATCCCGAAATACATCCACCAACGCCCGGCAGAACGTGCAGCGCTCGAATCGGGACAGCGCCCGCTGGATTGCGGGTCTGCTGCTCCTGTGCGTGGGGATTTTCGCCGCCGCGGCGGTTTTCTTCTCCTTTTTCAGCTGGGCCGCGGACCAGAGCGTCCTGCAAAAAACCGCCGAGGACCGCGAGTTGCTCGGTGCCGAGATCGAAAACCCCTGCGGGCCCCTCGGCGCCCGCCTGGGACGCCTGCTGGTCGACGGTTCGTTCGGCATCTTCGGGATCCTGATCCCCGTGATGCTGATCCTCATCGGGTTGCGGATCATCCGTCAGCAACCCCTGCGACTCAACCAGTCGATCCTCTCGCTCTTCTTCATCATGATCCTCGGGTCGATGACCCTGGGATACCTCTTCGACATGCGTTGGAGCCTCTGTTCGAGTACGGGCTGGGGCGGAGCCTTCGGAAACCTCATGGCCAGCCGCCACCCCTATGGCGGCGGTGAGGCGATCGGGCTGTTGCCCGGGGCCATCGGGTCGCTCGGGACGCTGATCCTGCTTGTCGGAGGCTGGATCCTCACGGGCGTCTTCATCAACCGCAACTTCATCAACAAGGTCAACCGGGCGGGAAATGTCCTGGTGGATCAGAGCGAAAAGATCGTCGATACGGTCCGCAGCAAGGTGATCCGACCTCACGGTGAGGAGGATACGCCGCTCGACGGGCCCGCTCCGCTGGCGGATGCCGCGACGGAGGGGCGCGCCGCAGCCTCTGCTGCGGCAAAGGCGCCCCGGACTCCGGAACCGGCGGTGCGGAGTGCCGATGCGGCGGCCCGGCCGGGCGCGGAAGCCCGGGACGGGGAAGCGAAGGGCGCGGAGCTCCGGGAGCCGGGAATGCGGCGTGTGGAGGGGCCCGCTGCTGCGGGGCTGCAGGTCGAGCGCCCGGCCGGGCCGCGCGGCGGAGAGCCGGGGAGTGCCGGTTCCGCGTCGGCGGCACAGCGGGAGAACGTTCGGCGTCCGGCAGCGGATGAAAGCCCCTTTGTGGAGCTGACGCCCGACGGACGTCCCATTACGCCGCCGACGGAGGTCGCGGCTTCCGCCCCCGAATCCGGGGAGGCGGGGGCATTTACCGAGGTGGACCTCTCGCACCCCGAAGGGCGTGTGGTGATGGGCCGCGGCGGACTGGTCGAACTGGAGCGTCCGCAGCGCCGGGGAAGTGTTCCGGGCGGAGTGGTCGGCGATCCGGACGATCCGTTTATCGAAATCACGGTCGGCGACGACGAGGAGCCCGTTGGCAACGAGGAGGTTGCGGATGAGTATCCGTTTGTCGGGGAGCCCGGCGCCGAAGGCGCGGAAGAGTTGCGGCACGATGCGGAGGCGATCGAATTGCTGGACGCCCCGGATGCGGAGACGGCGGCGGCGCATGATGCCGCGGCAGCGGGTCGGGAGACGCTTCCGGCAGGCGGTGCCGCGGGGAGCGGAGCATCGGCGGAGGGGATTGTGGTGACGGTCGAGGAGCACGAGGCGAAACTCGTCGATGCGAAGTCGATCCCCACGGAGAGCTACGATCCGCTGAAGGACTTGGTGAACTACCGCAAACCGCCCGTAACGCTGCTGGAGGACTATATCTCGGATTCGGAGGTCTCGGACGAGGAGATTTACGAGAACAAGACCCGTATCGAGGAGACGCTCAAGTATTTCGGCATTCCGATCCAGCGGATCAAGGCCACGGTGGGCCCCACGGTGACGCTCTACGAGATCGTTCAGGCCCAGGGGGTCAAGATCTCGAAGATCCAGGGGCTGCAGAACGACATTGCCCAGAGCCTCAAGGCCGAATCGGGCATCCGCATCATCGCGCCGATCCCGGGTCGCGGAACGATCGGTATCGAGGTCCCGAACCGCAACAAACAGGTCGTTTCGATGTATTCGGCGATCCGTTCGCTGCGCTTCCAGGAGTCGAAGGCCGAGCTGCCGGTGGTCATCGGGCGCACGATCCAGAATGAAAATTTCGTCTTCGACCTGACGAAGATGCCCCACCTGCTCGTGGCGGGTGCCACGGGGCAGGGCAAGTCCGTCGGGCTGAATGCTATCATCACGTCGCTGCTCTACCGCAAGCACCCCGCGCAGCTGAAATTCGTGATGATCGACCCCAAGATGGTGGAGTTCTCGCTCTACGCCAAGATCGAACGCCACTTCCTGGCCAAGATGCAGTCCGAGGAGGAGGCGATCGTCACCGACCCCAAAAAGGCGGTCTATACGCTCAACTCGCTGTGCGTGGAGATGGACGAGCGGCTGGAGCTCTGCAAGAAGGCCGAGGTGCGCAACATCTCGGAATACAATGCGAAATTCGTCGCCCGGCGTCTGAATCCCCAGCACAAGCACCGCTACCTGCCCTATATCGTGGTGGTGATCGACGAGTTCGCCGACCTGATCATGACGGCCAAGGAGGTCGAAACGCCCGTGACGCGCCTGGCACAGAAGGCCCGCGCCATCGGTATCCACCTGATTATCGCCACGCAGCGTCCGTCGGTCGACGTCATCACGGGAAAGATCAAGGCCAATTTCCCGGCCCGTATCGCCTTCCGCGTGATGCAGATGATCGACTCGCGGACGATTATTGACCGCCCGGGTGCCGACCAGCTGATCGGCCGGGGTGACATGCTCATCTCGAAGGACGGCGAGTTGACCCGTATCCAGTGTGCGCTGGTCGAGACCCGGGAGGTCGAACGCATCGTCGACTATATCTCCCGGCAGCAGGGCTACACGGAGGCTTACGAACTGCCCGACTATACGCCCGAAAGCGGTGACGGCGGCGGGCAGATGGGCAGCGAGGAGTCCTCGGCGCCGGTGAAGTACGACTCGCTCTTCGCCGAGATCGCCCGCGATGCCGTGTCGAGCGGCCAGATCTCCACGTCGATGATTCAGCGCAACTACGAGGTGGGATTCAACCGCGCGGGGCGGATCATGATGCAGCTCGAAAGGGCCGGGATTGTCGGCCGTCAGCAGGGGGCCAAACCCCGCGACATTCTCTTCTACGACCTGCCCTCGCTGGAGGCCAAGTTGCAGGAGCTGGGGGTATCCTGAATTTACCGACTCGAAAAACGGATCCAATTATGAAACGATTGCTGCTTTTTGTGGTATTGCTGGCCTGCGTGGGCCCCGTCGCGGCCGGGAATCGTGCTTCGGAAATCCTCGAACGCCTGGCCGCCGGATTCCGCGCGATGAAGGGGTATGAGGTGGACTTTGCGGTCGAAGCCGGGGAGTACCGTACCGCAGGCAGTTATGCCGTCGAGGGGCAGGGCTACTTCCTCACGCTGGGCGATGCCGAGGTCTTCTGCGACGGTACGGTCCGCTACGAGGTGGACCATGCCCGCCGCGAGGTGACCATCGTCGGGGTCGACACCACGAGCCGCAATATCCTGAACAATCCCGTCCGGGCATTCGATTTTCTGGACAGTGAATACCTCCCGGAACTCCTCTCCGAGACGGAGGACCGGGCCGTCGTGCGGCTGACCCCCACGGCGGAGAACAGCTCCCCGGCGGGAACGGTTACGGTGACGGTCTCGACCGCCGCGATGCGCCCCGAGGTGTTGGATTACGACTACGAGGGTGAGCGGGTGCGGATCACGATCGGCCGGGTGGCGCCGCTCGGCGGTCCGCTGCGGACCTTCGACCGGAAAGGCTGCGAAGGCTACGAATTCATCGACTTCCGGTAGGTCTCCCGGGGCGAATGCGCTCCGGTGACGCTCCGGTTTCGGATTCGGCGGGCCGGGGCGGTGTGGAGCGGGCTGGAGCGGGCTGGAGCAGGGTGAGCCGGGGCCGGATGGGCTGGAACAGGATGGGCCGGAATAGGATGGGCCGGAGCAGGATGATCTGGAACAGGATGGGCCGGAGCAGGGTGAGCCCGGGCCGGGCATCTTCCGGAAAGCCGGGCGTCAGAGTTTTTTCTTCCGACAGGGGGTCGGGAGAAATTTTTTTTGCCCTCAGATCGCCCGAAAAGGGCCAAAAACAACCCCTTCCACGAAAAATATCGCGCACGCACGCGCGATTTTACCCTGCAAAGTTGCCCGGATCGCAAGAAATTACTATTTTTGTTCGTTATTAGGCGGGTCGTGAGTCGACCCGCATGGAAATCCGGTTATACAGAAGAGATAGATGCTTACAGAAGAAGAAAAAAATGCCGGTTTGGTGGGGCGGATCATCCCCATCAATATCGAAGAGCAGATGAAGTCGGCCTACATCGACTACTCGATGTCGGTCATTGTCTCCCGGGCCCTGCCCGACGTGCGCGACGGCCTGAAACCCGTACACCGACGCATCCTCTACGATATGAGCGCGGAGCTCAACCTCTACTCCGACAAACCTACCCGTAAGTCGGCCCGTATCGTCGGTGACGTGCTCGGTAAGTTCCACCCCCACGGCGATAGCTCGGTCTACGATGCCATGGTGCGCCTGGCCCAGGATTGGTCGATGCGCTATCCGCTGGTCGACGGCCAGGGTAACTTCGGCTCCATGGACGGCGACTCGCCTGCGGCCATGCGTTACACCGAGGCCCGCATGAAGAAGATCACCGACGAGGTGATGGCCGATATTGACAAGGAGACCGTCGACTGGACGCTCAACTTCGACGATACGATCCCCGAACCTACGGTCCTGCCGACCAAAATCCCGCTGCTGATCGTCAACGGTGCCAGCGGTATCGCCGTCGGTATGGCCACGAACATGGCCCCGCACAACCTCGGCGAAGTGGTCGATGCCTGCTGCGCCTATGTCGACAACCCCGAGATTTCGGGCGAGGAGCTGCTCCACTACGTCAAGGGCCCCGACTTCCCCACGGGCGGCCTCATCTACGGCTACGAAGGGGTGCGGGAGGCGATGCTGACGGGCCGCGGCCGCGTGATCATGCGCGCCAAGACCGAGATCGAACATACGCCCAGCGGCCGCGAGTGCATCGTCGTCACGGAGATCCCCTACATGGTCAACAAGGCCGAGATGATCAAGAAGATCGCCGACCTGATCAACGACAAGAAGATCGACGGCATCTCCTACATCAACGACGAATCGGACCGCAACGGCCTGCGGATCATCATC
>CALUMM010000084.1 GCA_944321755.1 uncultured Alistipes sp. | reverse complement strand
TTGACATAAGTATCATGAATTTTGTCGACTAGGGAATATTTACTCATGATCCATCATGAATTTTGTCGACTAAGCCAGCAAAAAAGGTCACGATTAAGGCGTGAAATACTTGCCGCCTTTTGCGTCAACAGGAGTGGAAGAATACAAGAAAAAGCCTTGTATATCGCTGATATACAAGGCTTTTTGCTTTCTATCGGGGTTTCTTTCTGGCCCCCTCTGGAGCGGAAAACGGGACTCGGACCCGCGACCTCAACCTTGGCAAGGTTGCGCTCTACCAACTGAGCTATTTCCGCATTGCCTATTGGCTTATTGCGAGTGCAAAGGTAGCTAAAAATTCTAAATCTCCAAATTTTTCCTCCTTATTTTGAATTTTTTTACTATCCCGACCTATCCGAATTCTTTTCCGCACTTCAACCTTCCTGAACATGCTTTCCAACATGTTCCCATTCCAAAATCCGATCCATATCCCCATACAAGGGGAGTTCCATCCCGGAGAAACCCGAAAAATAGGTATTGACCGAACTTCTGAAAAAAACTTTCTTTGCACCAAACTTCAAACCAATACGATTATGACCGGAATCTTTTATGGAAGCACCACAGGGACTACCGAAGCCGTTGCCCAAGACATCGCCCGCCAACTCGGAGTCCCCGCATCCGACATCCACAATGTCGCAAACGCCGCACCCGAAACCGTCGCGCATTACGATCTGCTCATCCTCGGCAGTTCAACCTGGGGCTGCGGAGAACTGCAGGACGACTGGTACGGATTCCTCGATGCCCTGAAAAAACAGAACCTCGCAGGAAAACGTATCGCCCTGTTCGGCTGCGGAGACAGCGGCTCCTATCCCGACACCTTCTGCGATGCCGTAGGGCTGATCTTCGAAGCCCTGCAACAAACCGGATGTACATTCATAGGCAGTTGCGAACCCGACGGCTACGAATCGATCCACTCACTGATCCGCAACGAGGAGCGATTCCTCGGACTGGTCGTCGACGAGAGCGATCCCGGAAAGACCGATGCCCGCATCGCCGCCTGGTGTGAACAACTCAAAAACGGTTGATCCATGAGCGCCGAAGATTTCGACCGGTTCGGGTCGATGAAGCTTTTCCTGCACAATATCTACGAATACCAGAAGGGAATCCGCCATCTGGTACTCTGCACCATGTGCCGGACCTGCGCCACGCTGCTCTGCGACCGGCTCGACCGGCTCGGGATCGCACACCTGACTCAACCCGTCACGGAGAACAAGGTCAACCTCTATTTCGGGAACCGGCTCTGCCTGAATGCCGTGCGGACGTTTGTCCACAAGCCGCTCAACGAACTCTCTCCCGAGGAGGATTTCATGCTCGGAGCCATGCTCGGCTACGACATCGCAGGGCAGTGCGAACGCTACTGCATCCGCAAGGGACACGCCTCCTGATCCGACACGCAAAACCTGTTGCAAGGCCCGGACGTTCATCGACGTTCCGGGCCTTTTCGTCGAGAGAATCGCGCGATTCGTCTATTTGAATTGTACGCGCGGGAAGCCTTGCGTAGCTTTGCGGCAAACAAAAGAGTCATGAAACGGATCATGCTGACATACTGCAGCGTATTGCTGGGCTTTCTCGCGGCTGCGGCACAAACCGAGGCTCCAGCCGGGGCCCGAACGGCAGAAGAGGCTCCGATATCCCGGCAGACAGCGCAAATTCCGGACAATCAAACGTCCGGCACGGCCCCGTCACCCGTGAAGATCGCCGATAAGACCCGGGACACCGCAACCCTCGCAAAGACCTGGACGCTGAACGAATGCCTGTGGTATGCGCTGGAGAACAACATCCAGCTGCGCCAGAGCCGCAACAACTACCTCTCGGGGCTCGAAGACACGAAAGAGGCCAAAGCGGCGATGCTGCCGTCGCTGACCGCCTCGACGACCCAGGGATTCACGAACTACCCCTCGACGAACGTCTCCGACCGCAACACCTACACCGGGACCTACGGCATCGATGCCGGACTGACGCTCTACGAGGGCGGCAAACTCCGCACGGCAGTCAAGCAGCAGCAGGTGCAGAACCGCATCGACGAACTCTCGGTCGCAGAGGCCGAAAACGACATCCGCATCGCCATCGTGCAGGCCTACCTGCAGGCACTCTATGCCGCGGAGGCCGTGACGGTTGCCGACAACACGGCCGCAGTATCCCGGGCGCAGCGCGACCGTGCCGCGGAGTTGTGGAAAGCCGGGTCGATCAGCCGCGTGGACTTCGCCCAACTCGAAAGCCAATATGCGAGCGACCTCTATCAGGTCACGACCGCCCGCACGTCGCTCGACAACTACCGGCTCCAGCTCAAACAGCTGCTGGAGCTCGACATAACGGAGGAGATGAACCTTGCCACGCCTGTCATCCAAGAGAGTGAGGTGTTGTCAGCCCTTCCTGCCAAAGCCGCAATCTATGCAACGGCACTGGAGGCCATGCCCGAGATCAAGCGGGGCGAACTGGCCGTAGAATCGGCGGAACTGGGCATCCGACAGGCTCAGGCAGGGTTCTATCCCTCCGTTTCCCTGACCGCCGGGATCGGAACGGGCCACATGTCCAACGGCGGATACGAAAGCGGCAGCCAGGTCTGGAACCGCTTCAACGAGAATGTGGGACTTACGCTGAGCGTCCCGATCTTCTCCAACCGCCGCAACCGCACGGCGGTAAACAAGGCGCGGCTCGAAGCCGAAAACAGCCGCCTTACGTGGCAGGACCTGCAGAAAACGCTGCTGCAGGAGGTGGAGTCGGCCTATCTGGATGCCGTTTCGGCACAGGCGCAGTACCGGGCCGCCACGGAGAAGGAGCGTTATGCCCGGGAGAGTTTCGACCTCACGCAGGAGCAGTTCAACCTCGGGGTGAAGAACACCGTCGAGCTGATCACGGCCCAGAACGAATGGTCGTCGGCGCAGCAGGAGGTGCTGCAGGCGAAGTACATGGCGCTGCTGAACATCGAGCTGCTGAACATCTACCAGGGGCGCGACACGACTACGATCAACTAAAATCTGAAGCATAAGATGAAACGGAAGAAAATCCTGATCACGGCGGCGGTCGTCGTGGCAGCCGCGGGGTTGTGGCTGCTGCTGCGGCCCGCGAAGGATGCGGGGATCACGCTGGAGACCACGCCCACGAGCCGCATCACGATCCGCAATTCGGTGACGGCGACCGGGACCGTGGAACCCGTCACGGAGGTCGAGGTCGGTACGCAGGTCTCGGGAATTATCGACCGTCTCTACGTCGACTACAACGACGTGGTGAAGGCCGGGCAGCTGATTGCCGAAATGGACAAGGTGACGCTCCAGGCCGAACTGGAGTCGGCGCAGGCCGAGCTGGCGAACTGCAAGGCCGAATACGACTACCAGTCGAAGAACTACGCGCGAACCAAGTCGCTCTACGAGAAGGAGCTGGTCAGCGACCAGGAGTACGACGACGCCCTGTATCTTTACGAGAAGTCGCGGGCGGCCTACGACCAGGCGCAGGCGGCGATGGTCAAGGTCGAGCGCAATCTGGGCTATGCGACCATCACGTCGCCGATCGACGGTGTGGTGATCAGCCGGGCCGTGGAGGAGGGCCAGACCGTGGCGGCGGGATTCGAGACCCCGACGCTCTTCACCATCGCCAACGACCTGACCAAGATGCAGGTCGTGGCCGACGTCGACGAAGCCGACATCGGTCAGGTGGCCGAGGGACAACGTGTAGAATTCACCGTAGACGCCTATCCGGACGATACGTTCCGGGGCAAGGTCGAACAGGTGCGGCTCGAAGCCACGACCGAATCGAGTGTCGTGACCTACGAGGTGGTCATCACGGCCTACAATCCCGAATTGAAGCTCAAACCGGGTCTGACGGCCAACGTGACGATCTTCACGCTGGAGAAAGACAACGCACTGGCCATTCCGACCAAGGCGCTGCGGTTCGTACCCGATGCGGAGCTGCTGGGCGAACTGGAGTTGACGCTCGCCCCGGCGGCCGCGAGCGAGCCCGGCAAGCGTGAGGTATGGATCGTGCACGGACAGGAGTTGCAGCCGCGCCTCGTCACGACGGGCGCAGCGAGCGGCGACCTGACGGAGATTACCGAAGGCCTCGCCGACGGCGACACGATAGCCGTGGGGCTGACGGCCGCAAGCCAGGCGCCGCAGGCTGCCGCAACGGAGCGGAGTCCCTTCATGCCGACGCCTCCGGGCGGAAACAAAAAGAAATAGGGCCATGACAAGGGAAGTGATCCGGCTGGAGCATATCCGGCGCGATTTCCGGGTCGGCGACGAGACGGTCCATGCCCTGCGCGGGGTGTCGTTCACGATACATGAAGGGGAGTTCGTGACGATCATGGGAACGTCCGGATCCGGGAAATCGACCCTTCTGAACACCCTGGGATGCCTCGACACGCCGACAGCGGGGGAGTATTACCTCGACGGGGTTTCGGTGCGCACGATGGACAAGAACCAGCGGGCGACGCTGCGCAACCGCAAGATCGGCTTCGTTTTCCAGAACTACAACCTGCTGCCGAAGACCACGGCCATCGAGAACGTCGAGCTGCCGTTGATGTACAATCCGCAGTGCACGGCCTCGGAGCGGCGGCGCCGGGCCATCGAGGCGCTGGAGGCTGTAGGTCTGGGCGACCGCCTGCTGCACAAGAGCAACCAGATGTCCGGAGGTCAGATGCAGCGCGTGGCCATCGCCCGGGCGCTGGTCAACGACCCGGCGGTGATCCTCGCGGACGAGGCGACGGGCAATCTCGACACGCGGACGAGTTTCGAGGTGCTGGTGCTTTTCCAGCAGCTCCACGCCGCGGGGCGCACGATCATCTTCGTGACGCACAATCCCGAGATCGCACAGTACAGCAGCCGCAACATCACGCTGCGTGACGGACACATCACGGGCGATACGCGCAACGAACATATTTTGAGTGCGGCCGAGGCGTTGTCGCGGCTGCCCCGACAGGAGGATTAGACCATGAATTTCGCAAACCTTTTCAAGATTGCCGTCAAGGCGCTGAGCAACAACAAGCTGCGGGGATTCCTGACGATGCTGGGCATCATCATCGGCGTGGCGTCGGTCATCACGATGCTGGCCATCGGCCAGGGTTCGAAACGCAGCATCCAGGCCGAGATCAGCGAGATGGGTTCGAACATGATCATGATCCACCCGGGCGGCGACCGCCGGGGCGGCGTTCAGCTGAGCGCCGACGACATGGAGTCGCTCAAGCTGCAGGACCTCGAAGACATCCAGACCAAAACGCGCTACGTGACCTACGTCTCGCCGTCGGTCAACAGCGCCGGGCAGGCCATCTACGGGGCCAACAACACTCCGACGACGGTCTACGGCGTGAACCTCGACTACCTGGAGATCCGCCGCTACCGCGTGGACGACGGCGACACCTTCACCGAACAGGACATCAAGACCGCGGCCAAGGTCTGCCTCATCGGCAAGAGCGTCGCCGACGAACTCTTCCCGGGCGGTGAGAATCCCGTCGGGAAGGTGATCCGTTTCGGGACGATTCCGTTCCGCATCGTGGGGGTGCTCGAAAGCAAGGGTTACAACAGCATGGGCATGGACCAGGACGACCTGATCATCGCCCCCTACACGACGGTCCAGAAGCGCATCCTGGCCATTACCCACCTGCAGGAGATCGTCTGCTCGGCGCTGACCGAGGCCTACACCGACCAGGCCATCGACGAGATTACGGCAATCCTGCGCGAAAACCACCGGCTCAAGGAGTCCGACGACGACGATTTCTCGATCCGTTCGCAGCAGGAGATGGCCTCGATGCTGACCTCGACGACCGACATGATGACCGTGCTGCTGGCTGCCGTGGCGGGGATTTCGCTGCTCGTGGGCGGCATCGGGATCATGAACATCATGTACGTCTCGGTAACCGAACGGACACGTGAAATAGGCCTGCGCATGTCGATCGGCGCCAAGGGGATCGACATTCTGGCGCAGTTCCTCATCGAGTCGATCCTGATCAGCGTCACGGGCGGCGTGATCGGGGTGCTGGTCGGGGTCGGAGCGGCCATTGCGGTGAACGTCTTTGCGGCGTTCCCGATCTACATCCAGCCGTGGAGTGTCTTCCTGTCGTTTGCGGTCTGCACCCTGACGGGGGTTTTCTTCGGGTGGTATCCGGCGCAGAAGGCCGCGATGCTCGACCCCATCGAAGCCATCCGCTACGAATGACCGGCTTAAGAAGCCGGCTCTATGGGCGCGGGCTTAAGAAGCCCGTTTTATGGGCAGAGGGAGTTTCATCCGGTATCCGAGCCGGTTCCGCGCTTCGACCGGCAGTCGTATGCGGATTCACGCTTCGGAAACTGCTAAAGGTTCAGCAGCCCCTAAAACCGGTCTCTTAGACCGGTCATTCCCCGCGAAGGCGGGGAATCCAGTAGCCACCTTTTGTTGTCAAAAGGTGGCGCCAAAACCAGCCGCAAGTTGCTTTCGCGGGAATCGTCCAAAGCCCGAGCTGAGCGGGTGCAGGAAGATCAGGCCTTTCCAGCCTCCCGTTCCGGGCGCTCGGACTTTGTCCGATTCTTTTTCCGCTCCAAGCAAAGTGCGCCCCTTAAAAAAAAGGAATCTATGGGCTGCTGAACCTTTAGCGGCTTCCAAAGCCTTTCCCCGCCCGGCTAAGAGCCGGTTTTATGGGCGCGGGCTTAAGAAGCCCGTTTTATGGGCGGCGGGAACTTCTCAGGTTTCCGGGCCGGTTCCGCGCTTCGACCGGCAGTCGTATGCGGATTCACGCTTCGGAAACCGCTAAAGGTTCAGCAGCCCATAGAACCCGGTTCTTAACCGGGCGGGGAAAGGCTTTGGAAACCCCACAAAGGCTCAGCAGCCCATAGAACCCTCCTCTTAGGAGGGCCTTGCTGCCGCATTCTGCTTTTTGCGGAAATAGGACGCAGCACAGGCGGCGCGACAAGAAACGGGGCCGGTTTGCTTGCAAACCCGCGCCAGGCGCCCGTTTCCGCGACGCCAAACTGCGGCCCCGCAAAAAGCAACTTGCGGCTGGTTTTGGTGGTACCTTTTGCCATCAAAAGGTACCCCTTTAAGAAAGGGGTTTTAGGGGCGGAGGTATGCCCGAAAGGTTCGGAAGCAAATCACCGCTCCCGACGGTCGGTCGTATATGAAAAAACGAAAAAACGGGAACAACGGGAATCCAGAATCATCAAAGCACAAAAAGGTTCTGCGCTCTGACCCATAATTTTTTATATCTTTGCAGTATGACCGCATCGCAATCGAAACACACAAGTTGGCTGGTTCATGTCACGGTATGGGCCGTGATCCTCGGAATGCCGCTCTTCGTCACCAACCCCGACCGGCCATTGATGACGGGATCCCAATACATCCGATTCCTGCTGGTGCCGCTCTCCTTCATGGTGGTCTTCTACACGAACTATTTCCTGCTGATCGACCGCTATCTCACCACCCGGCGATTCGGTCGCTTCACAGGCTACAACCTCCTGCTAATCGGCGCCGTCATGCTTGGCGTTCACCTGCTCTTCCGCTATGTCCTGCCGCCCAGCGCCCTGCGTCCACCCATCGAACGTCCGTGGCAGGATACGGTGCGCTTTTTCGCCGGAAACGCCACGCTCTACCTGCTGGTCGTGGGTGTGGGTGTCGCCATCCGGATGACGAGCGGCTGGTACCGCGCCGAGGCGGCCCGCCAGGAGCTCGAACACAACCGCACACAGGCCGAACTGCAGAATCTCAAAAGCCAGTTGAACCCCCATTTCCTGTTCAACACGCTCAACAACATCTACTCGCTCATCCAGCTCGACACCGAGCGTGCCCAACAGGCGGTCCACGACCTGAGCCGCATGTTGCGCTACGTGCTCTACGACAGCAGCCGGCCCGAAGTCCCGCTCGCGGCGGAGATCCATTTTCTGGGCGACTACATCGAACTGATGCGCATCCGCCAACCGCGCCACGTGCAGGTTTTCGTGACGCTGCCCGATGCTCCGTCGCAACGGCCCATCGCACCGCTGCTGTTCATCTCGCTGGTGGAGAACGCCTTCAAGCACGGGGTCGACAACGACCGGCCCTCCTGCGTGAGCATCGACATCCACGAGACCGACGAGCAGCTGGTCTGCCGGATCAAGAACAGCTACTTCCCCAAATCGGCCGACTCGGACCGCAGCGGTTCGGGCATCGGGCTTTCGAACCTCACCCGACGCCTGGAGATGATCTATCCCGGGCGCTACATCTTTGAACATGGACAAAACGGAGACACCTATACGGCGCTGCTCTGCATCAAACTGACCGACGCATGAAACTACGCTGCCTGGTAATCGACGACGAGCCGCTGGCCGTGGAATTGATGGAAGGATACGTGCGCAAGACGCCGTTTCTGGAGCTGGCGGGTTCCTACGAGAGCGGCACGGCAGCTTTTGCTGCATTGCGCGAACGTCCTGTAGATCTGCTTTTCTGCGACATCCAGATGCCGGGGCTGAACGGCATGGAATTATCGCGAATGCTGCCCGAAGCGACGCGGGTGATCTTCACCACGGCCTTCAGCCAGTACGCCGTCGAGGGGTTCCGGGTCCAGGCGGTGGATTACCTGCTCAAGCCGATCAGCTACACGGACTTCCTCTCGGCAGCGAACAAGGCGCTCCAGTGGTTCGAGCTGAAGCGCCGGGCCGAGGAGGCCGGACGGGAGAGCCAGCCGAAAGGGGATTCGCGGAAGCCGGACGAGGCGCCCCAGAGCATCTTCGTAAAGACGGAATACCGCCTGCAGCAGATCGATCTGGAGCGCATTCTCTACATCGAGGGGTTGAAGGACTACGTGAAGATCCACGTCGAGGGCGAAGCGCACCCGGTCGTTTCGCTGTTGAGCCTCAAGGCCCTGGAGGAGCAGTTGCCGGCCGACCGTTTCATCCGGGTGCACCGCTCCTACATCGTGCAGCCGTCGTAGATCCGCACGATCGAACGCAACAGGATTGTTTTCGGTTCGGAGCGCATTCCCGTTTCGGAGAACTACCGGCAGCTCTTCTACGATTTTCTGGCACGCCACGCGCTGCTTCCGGCGGACTTTTCGGACAAGGAGTAGGGCGGCGGCATTTCGGTCCGGTCAGTGCTGTTTGCGGTAGCTCAGCGCGGCCCATCCGTTGAAGAGGAGGGCAAAGAGCGCCAGCGCGGCATAATCCACACGGAGGTCGGCCACGGTGGAACCCTTGAGATAGAGGGCGCGCATGGCATCGACGAAGTAGCTTGGCGGCAGGATCCGGGCAACGCCCTGCGCCCAGCGGGGCATCGATTCGACCGGGGTGACGAGCCCGCTCATCAGGACGAAAACCATCACGAAGAAGAACATCACGAACATGGTCTGCTGCATGTTCGAGGATCCGTTTGCGACACCGAGTCCGAGACCCGACATCGTGAAGACGAAGAGTGCGGCCAGGAGGAAGATGGCCCCGATGCTCCCTGCGGGGGCGAGTCCGTAGAGGATCCGCGCCACGACCATCACCAGGGCCAGCACGACGAGTCCGATCACCCAGAAGGGGATCAGTTTGGCCAGTGCGAAGGTCAGGCGCCCGACGGGTGTGACGTTGATCTGCTCGATGGTCCCGATCTCCTTTTCGCCCACGAGGTTGAGAGCCGGGAGGAATCCGCAGAGCATGACGAGCAGCATGATCATCAGGGCGGGGATCATGTAGTTGCGGTAGTTGAGCGTCGGGTTGTAACGGTTCTGGACGGTGATCATGTCGTGAGCCGGGGTTTGACCGTGTTCCCGGGCGATTTCGGCGAGGCTCTCGCCGACGACCGCCACGAGATACTGCCCGCCGAGGCTTCCCTTGAGGGCATTCACGCCGTTTGCCGCGATGCTGACCGGTTCGGGAGCGGCAGTTGTCAGGGAGCGCTCGAAATCGCGGGGGATCTCCAGGATCGCATCGGCATGGCCGGCTTCGAGGTCCTGCAGGGCCTCGCCGTAATCGGGGACGACCTCGCGGAGCGAGAAGCAGTCCGAGGCAGCGATTTTGCGGATGATGCGCCGCGAGGTCTGCGAGCCATCGCGGTCGACCACCGCGACGTCGATGTGGCGGACGTCGAGGGTCGTGACCCACGGGATGACGAACATGATCATCAGCGGGAAGATGATGACCACCTTCGGGAGGAATGGATTCCGGAAAAACTGCCGGAACTCCTTGTCCAGCAAAACCAACAGGGTACGCATGGGATCATTCGAGTTTGTCGT
>CALUMM010000083.1 GCA_944321755.1 uncultured Alistipes sp. | reverse complement strand
AGCACCGAGAGGTCCTTTTCGCGCGACTCCACGGCGTTGATATAGTAGTGGCGGATCCGGGCCAGCTCCTCCTCGGTGACGCTGTCATCGAACAACAGCAGCTTCGCCGAACGGATGTTCACCTGCGCCTCGGGGTCGATCAGCCGCACGCAGTCCACCGCCGAAGCGGCCCGCTGGTCGAACTGGCCGGGCAGGCACTCCACGGCAATGTATTTGCGGCCCGCAAGGTCGCACGCATCGCTCACCTCGTCGGTCACCACCTCGCCGAAGACCGTGTAACGGCTCTTTTCGAGCAGCTCCTCCGTGAAGCCGAACAGGTCGTAGATGTTCAGCAGGCGCAGTTCGCGCAGCGTGAGGTTCAGATTCGTGTTCAGTTCGCGCCGAAGACTCTCCGCCTCCACCCGGAAGCGCGGCAGTTTCTCGACGAAAATACGATAGTTGGTCGTGTTCATTTATTGTGTGGTTTGTCTTGCTCTATTTCATTTCACGAAGCGGTCGGCCCACTGCCGCTCATACTCCGTCTTTTCCCCCCCCCTCTAACGGACGAAGCGGTCGGCCACCGCCGCTCGTACTCCTTCTCCGCCCCGCTAACGGACGAACCGGTCGGCCCACTGCCGTTCGTACTCCTCGCCCGTTATTCCGACGAAGGTAATATGGCCCATCTTGCGCTTCGGACGGCTCTCGGTCTTGCCGTAGATATGGACGTAAGTGTCCGGACGGCCCTCCCGCTCCACGGCCCGCGCCGCGTCGAGGTCCTGGCCCAGGATGTTCTTCATCACCGTCGGGGCCACCAGCCGCGGTTCCTGCAACGGCTCGCCGATCAAATAGCGCACCAGTTCGCGGAACTGGTTCGTCGTGCACCCCTCGATCGTGTAGTGCCCCGAGTTGTGGGGGCGCGGCGCCATTTCGTTGAAGTAGATCTCCCCGCCCCGGATGAAATACTCGATGGCCAGGATCCCTTCGTAACCGCACTCGCGCATGAAGCGCTCGCTCTGTGCCTTCATCCGCTCCAACACCTCCTGCGAGGCCGCCGCCGGGACGATCGACAGATCGAGAATGCCGTCGCGGTGGATATTCCGGCCCACGGGGAAGCTCACCACCCGCTCCCGGTCGGCCACCATCACGATGCTCGCCTCCGAGTCGAACGGGATAAACTCCTCCAGAATGCAGGGAACCGTCAGCAGCGGCAATGCCCGTTCGATATCGGCCTCGCTCTTCAGGACCATTTGTCCGTGGCCGTCGTAGCCCAGCGTGCGGGTCTTCAGCACCGCCGGAAGGCCCAGTTCACGCACCGCGGCCCGCAGCGACGCTTCATCATCCACGGCCGCAAAACCCGGAGTTTGCAATCCGTGGTTGCGGGCGTTCGTCTTTTCGCGCAGGCGGTCCTGCGAGTCGTAGAGCGGTTTATAACCCTGCGGGATGTTGTATTTCCCGCACAGCGGAATCAGGATCTCGCCCGGGACATTTTCGAATTCATAGGTTACGACATCGCTCTGTCGGCACAGCCGTTCGAGCGCCGCGGCATCGTCGTAGGCCGCCACGATATGGTCGTCGCAAACCCGGAAGGCCGGAGCATCCGGCGCCGGGTCCAGCGCTACGGCCCGCACGCCCAGCACATGAGCCTGCTCGGCGATCATCAGCCCCAGCTGTCCGCCACCAATAATGCCAATGGTCTTCATCTTTTCCGGACTTTTCGTTGTTTCCATCTCCCCGCGAGTCTGGTTCACCTCCTGCCCCGTCTCCAACTGCTCCTGCTCCCCCGCGCGGGTCTTGTTCTCCTCCATCTCGGCGCCCCCGGATCAGTTCAGTTCGGCTTTCAGGACGTCGGCGGTCTGTTTGGCCCGGAAGGCTTCGAGCTTCGCCGCCAGCGTCGCGTCCTGCAGCGCCAAAATCGAAACGGCAATCAGTGCGGCGTTTTTGGCTCCGTTAATCGCGGTCGTGGCCACGGGAACGCCCGCAGGCATCTGCACGATCGACAACAGCGAATCCAGACCGTTCAGGGCCCGCGACTTCACCGGAACCCCCACCACCGGCAGCGTCGTCATCGAAGCCACCATGCCCGGAAGGTGCGCCGCACCCCCCGCTCCGGCGATAATCACACCGATACCGCGCTCCTTGGCCGTCTTGGCATATTCGCACAGCAGGTCCGGAGTCCGGTGGGCACTGACCACCCGTTTTTCAAACTCCACGCCGAACGATTCGAGCATCGCAACGGCTTCGGACATCACGTCATAATCGCTCACCGAGCCCATAATAACGCCTACTTTCATAGCCTTATCGAATTTTCAGGTTTATTCGAAAATCAAAAAAACAGACCGCCACGACATCGCATGTCATGGCGGTCCGGTATCTATCCGAGGACTCCGCAGGCAGGCATTTGCCACCCCCGGGACTGCGCACACTGCATCCGTTGACACACCAACGAATGAAACACAGCGGCATGGCCCTGTCGTCTCTTCCGTTCGCGCCGGGAGAAAAATTCATTCCGCCCCAAGCAGTCCAAGATGCAGTCTGGAATCATCAACTTAACCCAACTGTTAAAACATCGTTACAAAAATAGCGCTTTTCACCCGACTTTCAAAATCCACGGGCCGAATTAATATCGACAATTTATCCACAATCCGACCCGAATCCCACGGCTCACCCCGGGTTCCGAACAGGCCCCGGGGTGAAATCCGCCGCAGCAGCCAGGAGCTTTCCGCTACCCCATCCCCACAGCCCGCTACCGCGCCTTCGCCTCGCAGTAGGCGCAGCGGCACGTGCCGTCGGGCATCCGGCGGAACAGCTGGTCCACATCCTCCGTCGCCGAAATGCAGCGCCGGTTCGGACATACCAGTTCGTTGACGATATACTCCTCGTTGAAAACCGGCGTGTGCGCGAACGGACGGTTCTCGTCCGCCCACCGAAGCAGCGTCAGAATCAGCGCCATACGCACGAACTTGCCGTTCTCGACCTGCCGGAAGTAGGCCGCACGCGGGTCGTTGTCCACCGCCCGCGTGATCTCGTTCACACGCGGCAGCGGGTGCAGGATCGTCATGTCCGCCTTCGCCGTGCGCAGCTTCTCGGGATTCAGCACGAAGCTGTTCTTCACCCGGTCGAACTCCTCCTCGTCCAGGAAACGCTCCTTCTGCACGCGCGTCATGTAGAGGATGTCCAGCTCGGGCATCACCTCCTCCATCGTGCGCACCTCCCGGAACGTGAGCTTCGAGTTGGCCTGCATCTCCTGCAGCATGTAGTCCGGCAGGCGCAGCTCCTCGGGCGAAATCAGGATCACCTCGATCCCCTCGTAGCGCGACAGCGCCTTGATCAGCGAGTGCACCGTGCGGCCGAATTTCAGGTCGCCGCAGAAACCGATCGTCATGTGGTCGAAACGCCCCTTTTCGCGCTTGATCGTCAGGAGATCCGTCAGCGTCTGCGTCGGGTGCGAGTGGCTCCCGTCCCCGGCATTGATTACCGGAACCCCGGCGTACTGCGACGCCACGAGCGGCGCCCCCTCCTTGAAGTGGCGCATGGCGATGATGTCCGCAAAGCAGCGGATCACACGAACCGTGTCGGCCACCGTCTCGCCCTTCGATACCGACGACGAGTTGGCATCCGAAAAGCCGATCACCTGTCCGCCCAGTTCGAGCATCGCCGACGTGAAGCTCAACCGCGTGCGCGTCGACGGCTCGTAGAAGAGCGTCGCCAGCTTCCTGCCCTTGCACGCCTCGCTGTATTTCGACCGGTTGGCGATGATATCCTCCGCCAGGGCCACGATCTGCTCGGTCTCCTGGACCGTCAGATCTGTCGGGTCTATCAAATGTCGCATCATATCCTCGTTTTTAACGGTTCATCCACGATTCGTCCGACGGATTGTCGCGGAACTGCAACAGACGCTCCTTGTCCTCGGGTTTGATATAACCCTCCTCGGCCGCAACCTCCACCAGCGCGTCGAGATTCGAAAGGCTGTAGTTCACGACGTTCGCCTCCTTCAGCCGATCGAGGCCCTTCTTCATTCCGTAGGTGAAGATCGATGCCACGCCCAGCACCTCGGCCCCCGCCTCGCGCAGGGCGTTCACCACCTCGATGCACGACCCCGCCGTCGAGATCAGGTCCTCGATCACCACCACCTTCTGGCCCTTTTCCAACCGGCCCTCGATCTGGTTGCCGCGCCCGTGGTCCTTCGACCCCGAACGCACGTAGCCCATCGGCAGGTCGAGAATCGTCGCCGTGATGGCCGCATGGGCAATCCCGGCCGTCGAGGTCCCCATCAGCACCTCCGCTTCGGGGTACTTCGTGCGCACGATCTCCGCAAGACCCGCCTCAACGTGTTTGCGGACCTCCGGAGCCGTCAGCGTCAGACGGTTGTCGCAATAGATCGGGCTCTTGATACCGCTGGCCCATGTAAACGGCTGTTCCGGGCGCAGGAACACCGCGCCGATCGACAGCAAATCCCTGGCAATTGATTTTTCCATGAATGCTATGTTCTGATTTTTCGGTTTCTATTCCAATGCCTGCCGCAACACCGCCTCCACCTCGTCGGGGTAGATGCCGCCCTCGTGGACCTTCACCCCGCCGACATAGAAGGTCGGCACGTAGTAGTAATCATATTGGTCGGCCACCGCAGGCTCCTCCGACTCCTCGATCATCTCGATCTCCACCGCCTCCAGCTCCGGATGGGCCGCCTTCGCCTCCTCGATGTAGCGCAGCGCCTTCTTGCAGAAGGGGCACGTCTTCAGGTAAAACAGTTTTACGGGTTTCATGACGATTCACATTTTTCGGTTGTCCGACGTCCGGTGCAAAAAATCGGCCGGAGGCTACCCGACGAATTCCGCCACGCAGCGCCGGTAGGCCGCCACGGGATCCGCCGCCGCCGTGATCGGGCGACCGACGACGATAAAATTCGAACCGATCTCCCGCGCCCGTGCCGGAGTCGTCACTCGAACCTGGTCCGCCACGTCGCCGTCGGCGAACCGAACGCCCGGCGTTACGGTCAGGAAATCCGCGCCGCACGCCGCGTGGACCATCCCCGCCTCCAGCGGCGAGCAGACCACGCCGTCCAGCCCGGCTTCGCGCGTATTCTGCGCATACTTGACGATCGTATCGTTGATCGATGCCCCGATCAGCAGTTCGCGCTGCATCCGCTCCTCGCTCGTCGAGGTCAGCTGCGTCACGGCAATCAGCAGCGGCCGCGTGCCATCCTCGCGCGTGAGCCCCTCCAGCGCCGCACGCATCATCTCGATCGTCCCCGCGGCGTGGACGTTGCACATGTCCACGTCCAGGCGCGACAGCACCGCCATCGCCTTCTTCACCGTGTTGGGAATGTCGTGCAGCTTCAGGTCGAGGAAAATCCGGTGCCCCCGGCGCTTGATCTCCCGCACGATCGACGGTCCCTCGGCATAGTAGAGCTCCATGCCGATTTTCAGAAAGGGTTTGCGCGCCTCGTCCCGGAAGAGGTCGAGGAAGCGGAAGGTGTCCTCCGCGGATTTGAAATCGCAGGCAATAATGACGTCTCGTTCCATATTCTTCGATACTATGCTATACCTATTATGTCCGTCAGGCGCTCGATGCCCAGCCGCCGCATCTCCCCGGGCAGCGCCTCGACGATCTCCTTCGAGGCGTAGGGGTTCACCAGATTCGCGGCGCCCACCTGCACGGCCGTGGCGCCCGCCATCATCATCTCGATCACGTCGCGCGCCGACTGCACACCCCCGCACCCCATGACCGGGATCCGGCACGCCCGCGAAACCTGGTAGACCATCCGCAGGGCCAGCGGAAAGACCGCAGGACCCGAAAAACCGCCCATCGTGTTGGCTATCACCGGACGGCGCCGCCGGATGTCGATGCGCATTCCCAGCAGCGTATTGATCAGCGAGATGCCGTCGGCCCCCGCCTCCTCGCACGCCCGGGCGATCGAAACGATGTCCGTAACGTTGGGCGAGAGCTTCACGAAGACCGGTTTCGTCGTCACGGCCTTCACCGCCCGCGTCACCTCCGCGGCCGTCTCCGGGCAGTTGCCGAACGACATGCCCCCGTGCCGCACGTTCGGGCACGAGACATTCACCTCGATGATCCCGACCTGCTCCTGCTTGTCGATCCGCTCGCAGCAGTAGGCGTACTCCTCGACCGAAAAGCCCGAAATGTTGGCGATCACCGGCTTGCGGAAGAACTGACGCAGGCGCGGCAGCTCATGCCGGATCACGGCGTCGATGCCCGGATTCTGAAGCCCGACGGAGTTGATCATCCCCGCCGTACATTCGGCGATGCGCGGCGTCGGGTTCCCGAAGCGCGGCTCGCGCGTCGTCCCCTTGAACGAGAACGAACCCAGGATGTTGATGTCGTAGAAATCCTTGAACTCATAGCCGTAGCCGAACGTCCCGCTGGCCGGAACCACCGGATTGTCCAACCGCAGGCCGCACAGTTCGACCGAGGTGTCGACCTGCAGTGCGGCTTCCTCCCGTATCGTCTGATTCTCTACCATATGATCTCTCCTTTCTGCAGCACCGGACCCTCCCGGCAGATGCGTTTGTTGCCGTATTTCGTTTTGCACGTGCAGCCCATGCAGGCCCCGAATCCGCACCCCATGCGCTCCTCGAACGACAGCTGTCCGTCCTGTTCCACGGCATTGTAGAGCGCGTGGAGCATCGGAAGCGGACCGCAGGCGTAGAAGTAGTCGAAATCCAGGCCCGCCGCGGCGATGGCCGTCGTCACGAAGCCCTCGACGCCCCGCGAACCGTCGGCCGTGGCCACCGTCACGTGGCACCCCAGGGCCCGGAACTCCTCCTCGTAGAAGACCTCCGAAGCCGTGTTGAAGCCCAACACCACCTCCACCGGCTTCCCTTCGGCAAGCAGCCGGCGAGCCAGGTTGTAGAGCGGCGGGACTCCCACGCCCCCGCCCACCAGCAGCGGTCGGCGCGCATTGTTGTTCGTCGAAAAACCGTTCCCGAGACCCGTCAGCAGGTCGAGCTCCGCACCCGCCTTCAGGCGGCTCATCTGCTCCGTGCCCTCACCCACGACCTTGTAGATCAGCGTGAGCGTGCCCTCGTCGCAGTCGCACACCGAAATCGGACGGCGCAGGTACTTTCCCTCCAGCGCGATGTTCACGAACTGTCCCGCAGCCGTGATCCACTGCGTGTCGCCCGCAAGCCGCATCCGCCACACCGTCTCCGTCAAAGGCTCGTTCGCCACGATCCGATAGATTCCCTTCTTGTACATGGCTCGAATCTATTTCGCGTCGATCGTCGAGACCCGCAGCGTGATCTCCTCCAGCACGTCCAGCAGCACCTTCACCGTCTCCAGCGCCGTGAAGACCGTCACGTTGTTCTCTACGGCCGTGCGCCGGATCTCATAGCCGTCCAGGCGCGTGTTGTGCTGGTTGATGTCGATCGTATTGATTACATAGCTGATATGTCCCTGGCGAAGGGCGTCGATGATCTCGTTGCTACCCTCGTTCAGCTTGCGCCGCGTCCGCGTGCGGATTCCGTGCTCGCGCAGGAACTCCGCCGTGCCCGTCGTCGCCTCGACGTTGAAGCCCAGGTCGTAGAAACGCTTCACCAGAGGAAGCGCCTGTGGCTTGTCCTGGTCGGCAATCGTCACGAACACAGTCCCGTAGTTCGAAACGTGCATCCCCGTCGCCTGCAGCGCCTTGTACAGCGCGCGCGTCAGCTTGTCGTCGTAGCCGATCGCCTCGCCCGTCGACTTCATCTCCGGCGAAAGGTACGAATCCATGCCCCGGATCTTCGCAAACGAGAACGCCGGAGCCTTCACGTACCAGCGCGCCTTCTCCGCTCCATACACCTGCGTGTAACCCAGCTCGCGGAGCTTCTTGCCCAGGATCACCTGCGTGGCGATGTGCGCCATCGGAACCCCCGTCGACTTCGACAGGAACGGAACCGTGCGCGACGACCGCGGATTCACCTCGATGACATACACGTCGTCGTCGCCCGCCACGATGAACTGGATGTTATAGAGTCCCACGATGCCGATCCGAAGACCCAGACGTACCGTGTAGTCGATGATCTTCTCCTTGGCCGCCCGGCTCACGCTGAACGTCGGGTAGACGCTGATCGAGTCGCCCGAGTGGATACCCGTATGCTCGACATGCTCCATGATGCCCGGGATGAAGACATCCTTCCCGTCGCAGATCGCGTCGACCTCCAGCTCCTTGCCCATGATGTAGCGGTCCACCAGCACCGGCTGGTCCACATTCACCTCCACGGCCGTCTGCAGGTAGTGGCGAAGCCGCTCCTCGTTCGAGACGATCTGCATCGCACGCCCGCCCAGCACGTAGCTCGGACGAACCAGAACCGGATAACCGATTCGCGATGCGGCCTTCACGCCCGCCTCGATGTCCGTCACCGCCTCGGCCTCCGGCTGCGGGATCCCCAGCTCCTCCATGATCCGCTCGAAACACCCGCGGTCCTCGGCATTCTTGATCGCCTCGCAGTCCGTACCGATGATCGGAACCCCCAGCTCTGCCAGCGGCTCCGCCAGGTTGATCGCCGTCTGTCCGCCCAGCGACACCACGATCGCCTGCGGCTTTTCCAGGTGGATGACGTTCATCACGTCCTCGACCGTCAGCGGCTCGAAGTAGAGCTTGTCGCTCGTCGTGTAGTCCGTCGAGACGGTCTCCGGGTTGTTGTTGATGATGATCGCCTCGTAGCCCGCCTCGCGGATCGACCAAATCGCGTGAACCGTCGAGTAGTCGAATTCCACGCCCTGGCCGATGCGGATCGGACCCGAACCCAGCACGATGATCTTCTTCTTGTCGCTCACCTTCGACTCGTTCTCCTCCTCGTAGGTCGAGTAGAAGTAGGGAACGTAGGACGAAAACTCGCTCGCACACGTGTCGATCATCTTGTAGACCGGGAAAATATCGTTTTTCTCCCGCAGACGGTACATCTCATGCTGCGAAAGACCCCACAACTGGCCGATATACTGGTCGCTGAAGCCCATCCGCTTGGCCTCGCGCAGCGTCTCGACATCCATCGGATGCGCGCGGACCACCTTCTCGAACTCCACGATGTTCTTGAACTTTTCCAGGAAGAACATGTCGATCTTCGTCTTGTCGTAGATCAGCGCCAGGTCCACGCCCCCGCGGATCAGCTGCGCAATGGCGTAGAGGCGGTCGTCCGTGCCGATCTTGATGTAGTCCAGCAGGTCGTCGTTCGTCCACGAGTCGAACTTCTTGTGGTAGATGTGGCACACGCCCGTCTCCAGCGAACGAACCGCCTTCAACAGCGACTCCTCCATCGTGCGGCCGATCGACATCACCTCGCCCGTGGCCTTCATCTGCGTGCCCAGCTTGTTCGAGGCGTCCGAGAACTTGTCGAACGGGAAGCGAGCCACCTTCGTCACCACGTAGTCCAGCGTCGGCTCGAACGACGCCGGCGTGTTGGCAATCCGGATCTCGTCGAGCGTCAGACCCACGGCGATCTTCGCACTCACCCGCGCAATCGGGTAGCCCGAAGCCTTCGACGCCAGCGCCGACGAACGCGACACGCGCGGGTTCACCTCGATCAGGTAGTATTTGAACGACAGCGGATCCAGCGCGAACTGCACGTTGCAGCCCCCCTCGATCTTCAGCGCACGGATGATCTTCAGCGCCGAGTCGCGCAGCATCTGGAACTCCTTGTTCGTGAGCGTCTGGCTCGGGGCCACGACGATCGAGTCGCCCGTATGGATGCCCACCGGGTCGATGTTCTCCATGCAGCAGATGCTGATCGCCGTGTCGTTGTGGTCGCGCATCACCTCGAACTCGATCTCCTTGTAGCCCTTGATGCTCTTCTCGACGAGCACCTGGTGCACCGGCGAAAGCGACAGTCCGTTGCGCATCATCTCGCGCAGCTGCGCTTCGTCATCGGCAAAGCCGCCGCCCGTGCCGCCCAGCGTGAACGCAGGACGCAGCACCACCGGATAGCCGATCCGCGCGGCAACCTCCACGCCCTCCTCGACCGTCGTGGCGATCTCCGAAGGAAGCACCGGCTCGCCCAGCGACTCGCACAGCTCCTTGAACAGCTCGCGGTCCTCGGCCTGCTCGATCGAGTCGAACGACGTGCCCAGGATCTCCACCTGACACTCCTTCAGGATCCCCTTCTTGGCCAGCTGCACCGCCAGGTTCAGACCCGTCTGTCCGCCCAGGCCCGGGACAATGGCGTCCGGACGCTCGTAGCGGATGATCTTCGCCACGTACTCCAGCGTCAGCGGCTCCATGTAGACCTTGTCCGC
>CALUMM010000082.1 GCA_944321755.1 uncultured Alistipes sp. | reverse complement strand
GGCTGCGTGAAGCCCAGCTCCGGGCCGATGATGTGCACGATCCCCTGGCGCGGGTTCCCCACGCCGAAGTGCTCGATGCCGTACTTCGCGCAGTTCGCCTCCAGCGCCGCAACCTGGCGCCGCGACTCCGGCTCCTCGATCGGCAGGTGCTGGTTCAACGTCGGAATGTTGTGGTCCGCCGTCGCCGTAATCTGCGACGGGCGCGCCACCCCGATCCCTCGCCGGTCCAGACCCGCAAAGGCGACCGGGGAGGTCACCTCATGGATGTATTGGCGGTCGATGTAGAGCACACACCGGCCCCCGTCCTCGATACGCACCGTGTGTGCGTCCCAAATCTTGTCCAAAAGCGTCTTTCCCATAATATCACGCCTCCTCTTCCTTGCGTTCCGTAACATTCAAGGCGCGAAGCGCGTCGAGGAACGCCTCGATCGACGCGCGCGTCGTATCCGTATGCGCGGCAAAACCGTGCACCGTGCGGTTGCCGCACTCCACCTGAACGTGGACACGGCCCACGTCGTTCGAACCCCGCGTGATGGCCTGCATCAGGAACTCCGACAGAACCACCTTCTCGTTGATCAGCGTCTTGATCGCCGAAACCGCGGCATCCACGGGGCCGTTGCCCGTACCGATCGCCATCCGCTCGTGGTCCCCGAACTTCAGCACCACCGTCGCCGTCGGCACCAGCGTCCCGGTCGTCACCTGCAGGAACTTCAGCGCGATGGACTGCTGCTTCATCCGGTCGATATCCCCGACCAGGTAGAGCAGGTCGTAGTCGTGGATCTCCTTCTTCTTGTCGGCCAGCGCCAGGAACTTCTCGTACGTCGCGTCGATCTCCTCCTGCGTCAGGTCGTAACCCAGCAGTTCAAGCCGGTGAACCAGCGCCGCACGCCCGCTCCGAGCCGTCAGCGCAATCACAGACTCGTTCAGCCCGATGTCCTGCGGGTCGATGATCTCGTAGGTCTCACGGGCCTTCAGAACCCCGTCCTGGTGGATCCCCGACGAGTGCGCGAAGGCATTCCGTCCCACAATCGCCTTGTTCGGCTGCACGGGCATGTTCATCAGGCTCGAAACCAGGTGCGAAGCCTTCGTGATCAGGCGCGAGTTGATCCCCGTGTCGATCGCCACGTCCTTGTGGCAGCGCAACGTCATCACAACCTCTTCGAGCGACGTGTTCCCCGCACGCTCCCCGATGCCGTTGATCGTCACCTCTGCCTGACGCGCCCCGTTCAGAATGCCGCTCAGCGTATTCGCCGTAGCCATCCCCAGGTCGTTGTGGCAGTGCGTCGAGATAATGGCCCGGTCGATGTTCGACACGTGGTCCACGAGGTACTTGATCTTCGCACCGTACTCGTTCGGAAGGCAGTAGCCCGTCGTATCGGGGATGTTCACCACCGTGGCCCCCACAGCAATCACAGCCTCCACAACCCGGGCCAGGTAAACCGGATCCGCACGGCCCGCATCCTCGGCGTAGAACTCCACATCCTCGACATAACGCTTCGCGTACTTCACCGCCGCGACCGCCCGTTCGAGAATCTCCTCCGGCGTCGAACGCAGCTTGTCGTAGATATGCTGCGGCGAAACCCCGATGCCCGTGTGGATCCGCTTCCGCTTCGCTAACCGCAAGGCATCCGCCGCCACGTCGATATCCTTCTCGACGGCCCGCGTCAGCGCGCAGATCGTCGGCTCCGATACCGCCTTCGATATCTCAAGAACCGAGTTGAAATCTCCGGGACTCGAAATCGGAAAACCCGCTTCGATGATATCCACGCCCAAAGCCTCCAGCAACTTGGCGACTTCGATCTTCTCCGTGGTGTTCAACTGGCAACCGGGAACCTGCTCCCCGTCGCGCAAGGTCGTGTCGAAAATGTACAGTCTTTCACTCATAACTCGAACCTTCGTTATTATAGGGTAAAAATTTCAGTGACGCCGCCCCACGATCCCGTGCGGAAAACGCCACCGCTTAACGCTCTTGCTGCTGTTTTTGCGCCTGTATGCTTACAATCCGTAACCCAAACCGGCCTTCCGCCTTGAAAGCACGCCCTTTTACGTCCGTTTTCATGTCAGTCCGAAAGACTCCCGGATCCTATAACAGGCTCGTTCTTTGGCAAATATAATCATTTTTTAAGATTTTCAAAAACAAAATACCCAAATTTCATCCTTTCATACGGAAGCGGCCCCCCGAGTCCGAAACTCGGAGGGCCGCAATTCTCTCCACATCCGCCGCTACAACGCCAGCGGTTCGTAGGGAAGGTCCCACGCCTCGGCAACCGGCCGGTAGACCGTCTTCCCCGCAACGATGTTCAGGCCAAGGGCCAGTTCCGCATTCTCGCGCGCCGCACGGCGCCAGCCCTTGTCGGCCAGCTGCAGCACGTAGGGCAACGTCGCGTTCGTCAGCGCCAGCGTCGACGTCCGCGGAACAGCTCCCGGAATATTCGCCACGCAGTAGTGCAGGATCCCGTCCACGTAGTAGACCGGGTCCTCGTGCGTCGTCGGGTGCGAAGTCTCGAAGCAGCCCCCCTGGTCGATCGCAACGTCCACCATCACCGTCCCGGGCTCCATCTCCTTCAGCATCTCCCGCGTAACCAGTTTCGGGGCCTTCGCGCCCGGAATCAGCACCGAACCGATCACCAGATCGGCGTGCTTCAACTCCTCGCGGATGTTGTACTCCGACGACATGAGCGTCTTCACGTTCTTCGGCATCACGTCGGCCAGGTAGGTCAGACGCTGCAGCGAAATGTCGCAGATCGTCACGTCGGCGCCCGTCCCGGCAGCCGTCCGCGCCGCAGCCGTACCCACGACCCCCGCGCCGATCACAAAGACCTTTGCAGGCTTCACGCCCGGAACGCCGCCCAGCAGAACCCCCTTGCCGCCCCGTGGCTTCTCCAGAAAATAGCGGCCCTCCTGCGCGGCCATCCGCCCCGCAACCTCCGACATCGGAATCAGCAGCGGAAGCGACCCGTCGGCCCGCTCGACCGTCTCGTAAGCGCAGCAAACCGCACCGCTGTCGAGCATCGCGTGCGTCAGCGGTTCGCTGCTCGCAAAGTGGAAGTAGGTGAAAACCAACTGGTCGCGCCGGATCAGCTTATACTCCGGGGCAATCGGCTCCTTCACCTTCACGATCATCTCCGCCCGCGCGTAGACATCCTCGATCGTCGGCAACAGTTCGGCGCCGACCGCCGTATAGGCCGCATCCGGAAAACCGCTGTTCTCTCCGGCCGCAGCCTGCACATACACCTGGTGTCCCCGCTTCACGAGCTCCCGAGCCCCGGCAGGGGTCAGACCAACGCGATTCTCGTTGTTCTTGATCTCTTTTGGAATTCCGACAATCATGGGTTGAAGTTTTTAAGGTTTTACCCCTACAAAATACGAATTCGAAACCAAAATCCCAAAAAATTTCGAGATTTTTCTCGCTTTCTTTCAGAAACGATACGAAACCGTAAGGTAGAATGTCCGCGGAAGCAGGTAGGTATAGCGCGTGGCGTGCGGCGTGTAATAGCTGGTGTCACCCGACGATATCCGACGCACCCGAAGCGATTCGTAACCGTTGTAAACGATGTCGGAATCCCCCAGCAGGTTCTTCAGCAGCAGCGAAACCGTCAGCCGCGAACGCTCGAACCAGAAACTCTTGAACACCGAGGCATCCAGCGTCAGCGCATCCGCAAGCCGCTCCTGCTCCGTAAAAGACGCGAAGGCCTCCCGGGTAATGCCGGCCTGAGACGCCAGGCGGTCCGTGCGCCGGAGCGGCATCGCCTCCACAAAACGTCGCCCCGCATAGCCCGCCGAGGCGCGGACGCCCCACCCTTTTCCGCCAAACCACGCCAGCTCGGACGCCGCGGTCACCTGCGGAGCTCCGCCCACCTCGCAACCGCCCATCCGGCTCCGCGATCCCCGGTCGACGGCCGTGTTGTCCACGTCCGAAAGAACCGTCACAACCGGGTCCCGGACATAGCGGTAACGACCCGCCGAAGCCGCCAGCGTCAACAGCCAGCGATCCGAAAGCCGGATGTCGGCAGCGGCCTCAACCCCGTATGAGGCGGTTCCGATGCCCGTCACCGCCATGTCGCAATAGACATACGAGAGATCGTCGTAGTAGCGGCGGGTCTCCGCGCCGTCGAGCCTCAGCACCGCAAAAAACGTCGCCTGGAAATCCACGACCGGACCCGTCAGGCGCCAGGTCGCTTCGCCCGCAAAGGTGCGTTCCAAAACGGGATTCTCAAGCGTGCGGTTGTTGTAGAGCGGCTGGTAGAAGAGATCCCCGGCATCGGGCGTGCGGGCCGCAGCCAGCAGCGACAGCCCGACGTATTGGCGCGGCGTGAAGGACCAGCCGCAGGTGGCCCGCAGCGTGTAGGGCGCAAAGCGAAGCACCCGTGAACGCCCGCAGGACTGGCTCCCCGGAAAGAGCTCCTTCTCGTAGTGGCCCCGGCGGTTCACCGCAGAACTCCCCAGCGACACCCAAACGTCCCCTCGGAAGCGGTCCGAACGGTAGTCCGCCTGGAAAAACAGATGCCCCGAGCGCGTCGACAGCGTATAGTCGTAACCGAAGCGGTCGCCCTCGCAGATCGTCCGGTCCGGATGCCGCAGATCGTTCTGAAGCTGGTTGCCGTAGGTGTCGTCGTCGATCAGGTACTGGTCGATGTCCGTAATATAATCCGCTCCCAGCAGGTCCCGCATCTCCTTGTAATGACGGCGGTCGTCGAGGCGCAGCTCCACGCCGTAACGGAGCGTCAGCCGCCGGTCCACATCCGTCTCGAAACAGGCGTAGAATCCCAGATTGCAAAGTCGCTCCACACGGTCCTCCAGCGCATAGACCGCATGTCCGCCCGCCATCCGGTTCTGGCGGATCAGCTCGTCCCAGTCGATCTGCGTATAGCGCGGATCCCCCGCAAGCCACGCCTCCTCGGTCGCCCGGTCGCCGGTATGGCTCGGCAGGTAGCGGTAGTTGTCCGGCATCGGCGTCCGGGCGTCGTACCACCCCAGCGAACTGTAGCGGTTCGTGCCCGTCTCCGCACCGAGCGCCGCCGAAACCGTCGTCGAGGGCGCAAGCCGCCGCTCCCACGTCACAACCGTCAGCGGAAGCGTCTCACGCCGGACCCGCGAATTGCGCACACGGCCCTCCTGGAAACCCCAGGCCGGATTGTAGAGGCGGTCGCCCGTCAGCGTGAAGGCCTCCTCCGAAGTCGAGAGGCGCGTGCCCCGCGTCGAGACCGGAACGATGCAGAGCAGCGACAGCGTACCCCCGTCACCCGACTCCCCAAACGTGCGCCACAGCCGGAAACCGCCCGTCACGGCATTCGTGAAGACCCCTTCGACCCGCAGGTCGCGGCCCGTGCGGAAATCCGCGGCGGCCGAAAGGCGCCACGTCCGCCCCAGGCGGGTCGTCCCCGCCAGCCGAGCCCCGAAACGGTAGTTGCGGTCGGCAAAACGCGCCGAAACCAGGTAGGGCTGCAACGGTTCCCCGGCCGGAAAGCGGACCAGGGTCGCTCCGCCCGCTCCGGCCCTCAGACCCGGAACCGGCTGCAGACCCGAACTGCGCGTCTCCTCGGCCCCGAGCAATCGCAAAAGCGTGAGATAACGATACGAAAGGTCGATCCCCGAAAGGGCCGTGCGTTCGGTGTCGTAGTCCAGCCCCCGGCGTCGGGTGGCAACATCCGGCAGCGTGAAGTCGGTGTGTTCGCCGTAGAGATCCGCCGTGCTCTGCACCGCCCGGTAGAAGAGCGCCGTATCGGTCGTGAGAAGCGGACGCCGCTCCTCCCGTTCGGCATAGGGGTAATATTCGTCGTCGGAATACGGTGATTGCGCCGCAGCCACGCCGTGCAGAAACAGCGTCGCCAGGCAGGAGCAATGCAGAAAAAAACGGCAAAAAAGCCCGTTCGACATATTCCGTAAACTTTTTTGAAATACAAAGTTAACAAAATAGGCCGACGATGGAACGGTCCGGGCAATTTTCAGCGCCCGGACCTCAGCAACAAGTTATCAAAAAAGGATCATGACTCCGCCCGGATCATCAGAAGCGGATCATGAACTCCGCCACGACCTTGTCCTGTTCGGAGAGCGCCGGAATGGCCGTCCGGCGGTAGAAGTAGGCTTCGTAGTTGAGCCGCAGGTCCGCCCGGAAGGGAAGGCCCAGGCTCAGCGTCACACCGCCCGTCACGCGGTGACGCTCCGGGTCGTCCAGCACAAGCCGCCCCGTCGTCGGGTCGGCGATGCCCTTGCTGTGGTCCGACATGTAGTCGTAGCGCGCCAGAATCGAGATCTGACGCAGGCCCCGGCAGTTCCGAAGCGGCAGATTCCGGCATATGAACGCATCCACCACGTTCACCCCCTCGAAGGCATCCTTGGCGTAGTTCTTCCGGAGGTACTCCGCCTCGATGTGCCACAGCGGATTCTCGTAGTAGGCCCCCACGTCGTACATCCGGATATCCACGATGTCCGGGTGCGTCTTCTGGATGCTCAGCGCAAGGTTCACCCGGTCGGCAAACTTGATCTGAGCCTTGGCCGAATAGTTGAACGATCGCGTCCAGAAATCCTTCTGGTCCGTCAGTCCCGAACCGTTGAAAAGACCCCCTTCCAGCGTCACCGGAACCGTCTCGCCAAACGTCCAACCCAGCGTCGCACCCACATCGCGCACGTTCCCGGCCTGCTTGGCAATGAACGACCGGTTGGCAAAATACTGCTGGTGCGGCGAACGGTGCGCGTCGATCGTGAACGGTACGCGCATCTGGCCGATCGTCACACGCAGGCGACGGTCCAGCAGATTCAAACGGCCATAGGCGTCGAGCATCTTGATCGCTCCCTCGTCCGAAAGGTCGATCTCCGCCTTGTAGTCCACCGCACGGGTCACGCTCCCCGAAACGCTGAAACGCGCATTCCGAACCTGAAAGCGGCTCTGGCCCAGGTCGGGCTGGTACTCGAATTTCGCACGGACGGTCCCGTGCAGCTGAACCGTAAAGGCCGGTTCGGATGCCCGGCTCCGGGAGCCGTCCGGACCCGCCGACGCAAGCGGCCGGACGCTCCGGCAGCTATCCGCCCCATCGGCGAAAACAGGGCCCGAAGCCGACAGCAGCAAACCGGACAAAAAAAGTTGTCGGATCAGTTTGGGAAGAAGGTTTCTCATCTTCAACATGGACGTGGGTTTCGGCGCAAAGGTCTGAAACATTCGCTGCAAAACCGAAACTTCTCTGTTACATTTTCATGAAAATCAGCGGGACGGCATACGATTCCGGAGCTGCGGGACCGTCGGCCTCCGTCCCGGGAGCCTTCGGGTCTGGCGCACATTCGCCAGTCACCGCCCCGGAAGCGTTCGGATCAGGCGCACATTCGTCGGTCTCCGTCCCGGAAGCCTTCGGGTCAGGTGCACATTCGCCGGTCTCCGCCCCCGGAAGCGTTCGGATCTGGCGCACATTCGCCGGTCACCGCCCCCCGGAGAAAAACGCCGCATGGCCACGCGCTTCCGACCGGGGCGGCCTTGTAAAGCAGCGTATGTCTGCTCCCGCCCCGGAGTTGCGGCCCTGGTCGGGCCCCGGTCCGGAAGCGCCGCAGCCCCCTTACAGGTTCTTCAGCGTCTCGCACAGCAGCGACCAGAACTTCGGCACCGTGGCAATCTCCAGCCGCTCGTCCGGCGAGTGGACGCCCCGCAGCGTCGGGCCGAACGACACCATCTCCAGGTCGGGGTACTTCTCCAGGAAGAGTCCGCACTCCAGGCCCGCATGGATTGCTCGCACCTTCGGCTTCGTCGAGAAGAGCCGCTCGTAGGCCGCTTCGGTCACTTTCAGCAGCGCAGAATCGGGATTCGGCGTCCAGCCCGGGTAGCCGTCCGAGTGCGCCACATCGGCGCCCGCCAAAGCGAAGACCGACTCCACCATCTGCATCACGTAGGTCTTGGCACTCTCCACCGACGACCGCTGCGACGACGTCACCACGATCCGGTCGCGGTCCTCGAACTTCACCGACGCGAGGTTCGTCGAGGTCTCCACCAGCCCCGGAACCGCAAACGACATGGCAACCACCCCGTTGGGAACACCCACCAGCGAGTAGACCAGTCCGAACTGCGTCCGCGCATCGAGCACCTCCTCGACCTCCGGCATCTCGTTCAGCGTGATCTTGAAATTCGGCTCCCGGAAGCGAAATTCCGACTCCAGGTCTGCAGCGAACAACCGGTAGCGCTTCACGAAGTCATCCTTCAAGCGCGCCGGCACGCCGAAGATCGCGTAGGCTTCGCGCGGTATCGCGTTGCGCAGGTTCCCGCCGTTGAAGTAGCTCAGGCGCAGCTCGCAGGACTGCATCCCGTCCCACAGCAGCCGCGCAACCGTCTTGTTCGAGTTGACGCGGCCCTTGTCGATGTCGTCGCCCGAGTGGCCGCCCTGCAGGTCCGAAACATCCACCCGGAAAAAGGCGTAGTTCTTCGGGGCCGGTTCCATCGTGCCGTGGAACGTCGCAATCGTGTCGATGCCCCCGGCGCAGCCGATGAACAACTCGCCCTCGTCCTCCGAGTCGAGGTTGATGAGGTATTGGCCCGTAAGCATCCCCTCGCCCAGTTCGAAGGCTCCCGTGAGGCCCGTCTCCTCGTCCACCGTGAAGAGCGCCTCCAGCGGCCCGTGCTGCACATCCGGGTCCAGCAGCACCGCAAGCGCCGCAGCCATTCCGATGCCGCAGTCGGCTCCCAGCGTCGTACCCTCGGCCCGGACCCAGTCGCCGTCGATCCGCGGGCGGATCGCGTCGTGCTCGAAATCGAACTCCACGTCCGAATTCTTCTCGCAAACCATATCCATGTGCGACTGGAGGATCACGCCCGGGTGCGTCTCGTAGCCCGGCGTCGCCGGTTTACGCATCACCACGTTCCCGATGGCGTCCTTCTTATACTCGATGTTGTGCCGCCGGGCGAAATCAACCAGAAATTCGATGATCCTGCCCTCCTTCTTCGAGGGGCGCGGAACCTGCGTGATCGCATCGAACTGCTCCCACACCAGGCGCGGTTCCAAAGTAGAGATTGCTGACATAGGCTTCATGTATTTTTGCAAAGTTACGCTTTTTTCCCTATTTTGGCAACTCCAAATCAGACATTATGACGGATTTCAGAATCGGACACGGTTACGACGTGCACGCCCTGGCCGACGGCCTGCGGCTCGTGCTCGGAGGCGTCGAGATCCCACACTCCAAAGGATGCGTCGCCCATTCGGACGGCGATGTCGCCATTCACGCCCTCTGCGACGCCCTGCTCGGCGCCGCTGCACTCGGAGATATCGGACTCCACTTCCCCGACTCCGCGGACGAATTCCGCGGAATAGACTCCCGGATCCTCCTGCGCCGCGTCGCGGCACTCCTCCGCGAAAAAGGGTACGAAATCGGAAACGTCGACTGCACGATCCAAATGCAGCGCCCCAAACTCCGACCCTACATCGACCGGATGCGCGAAACGCTCGCCGCAGACCTCGGAATCGGCGCCGACCGCGTCTCGGTCAAGGCCACAACCACCGAACGGCTCGGATTCGAAGGCCGCGAAGAGGGCGTATCGGTCTCCGCCGTGGCACTCATCTTCCGGCCTTGACCGAAGCGGGTCGCAGACCGTAAAAAAAAGCCTCTCCGGAGTTCGGAGAGGCTTTTTTACGCGGTCGGCGCCGATCAGTAAAGTTGCGAGATCGTTCCCGAATACTGAACCGCATTGTACCACGGATTCGTGATCGTCAGGTTCGCTCCGCCCGTCCGCGAGAAAATCTCGAACGTGAACGTATAGGTCGACGCCGAGAACAGCGATGTCGAGAAGGTCACCATCCATCCTTCGTGCGTCTGCTCGGTCGTATAACCCTGCAGATTCGAAACCGTATAGTTCAGAACCGTCGTGTAATAGGGAGGTACATATCCCTTGATGTAGGGAAGGCAGATGTCCGCCGTCCCGTCCCAGATCCCCACGTTGAACGTCGGGTTCATGATCTGACGCATCGGTCCCGCCGGCTGCTGCTGCATCGTCTGCGGATTGAACTGAAAATTCCGGGACAGAATGGTCGAATCCATCGTCTTCTCGTAGTTCGCGATACGTTCCGCACGACGTTGCTCGCGCACTTCTCGACGCTCCTGCTTCGGGGAGAGGACCTTCTTCTGTCCGATCACGGTGACGGCCCCCGCAAACAGCAGAAGGCCCGCAACAATAATGGCTGTTTTTTTCATGGCACATAAGGTTTTGTACCGGCCATGAACACAAAATCGATGCCGCAGGCAAGCCCGGAGGCCC
>CALUMM010000081.1 GCA_944321755.1 uncultured Alistipes sp. | reverse complement strand
TCCTGCTCCATCGAGATGAGCGTGTTGCGCAGGATGTTCTGCTTCTCGGCCAGCTCGGCCTCGCTGTTCAGGATTTCGAGCGTCAGCGACGTATTGCTCAATTCGACCAGCACGTCGCCCTTACGGACTGAGGCGCCCTCTTCGACGACGAGCCGCTCGACGATGCCCGCTTCGAGGGGGCTCAACTGTACGGTCGTGATGGGCTGCACCTGCCCCGTAACGCGGATGTAGTCGTTGAACTCGCCGCGCACGACCTCGCCGACGGAGATCGTCCGGGCGTCGATGCGCAGCGTCGAGGAGTTGCCGCGCACAAGCAGCCACACGACAAACAGCAGGAAAACGCCGCCTGCCAGGTAGGGAATGCCCCGCCGGGTGAAGAGGGCCCGGAACCCTTTTTTCTTTTCAATGCGAATATCCATGGTAGTGTTGTTTTGTCTGGGTTTATCGGATCAGCGGCTCGCCGTTGTAGTAGGCGACCATCCGTACCTTGATGATATACTGCAGGCGGGCGCGCAGCCGCTCCGACCGGGCCTGGAGCAGCTTGTCGGCAGCGGTCTGCAGGTCGAGGGCCGAGACCATGCCGCGCTCGTATTTGCCCGAGACGGCCTCGTAAGCCAGCCGTGCGGCGTCGCTCTTTTTCGAGGCCTGCACGAACTCCTTGCCGAAGCCCAGCATCTGCTGGTAGGCCTGCGCCACTTCGCTCTGGAGGGCGCGGAGGGTCTCCGTGCGGTTCTGCTCGGCGATGCGCCAGTTGTTGCGGGCGCGGTTCACCGAAGTGCGGCGGGCAAGGCCCCCGAAGATCGGGATCGACAACTGTGCCGAGACATAGAAACCCCGGTTGTCGCGGAACTGGTTGGAGAACGAAGGGTAAAGCGACCGGTCGTCGAGGTTCATGAAGAAGTTGGTCGAGTAGCCTCCCCCGACGTAGAGCGACGGAAGAAGGTTGCCCCGGGCGATGGAGAATTGCAGCCGCGAGTGGCGCACGTCGTGCTGTGCAGCCACGGCCTTGGGATTGTTCTCCAGCGCGTTGTCGAGCACGTCGCTGAAGGAGGCGACTCCGGCGGGTGTTTCGATGGCTATCTCGGTATCGACCCTCAGCGGTCGGTCGGCAGGGTAGTTCATCGCTTCGGAGAGGGCGATCTCGGCCAGCGCGAGGTTGTTCTCCTGCTGTGTCAGAAGGTAGTCGTCCGACGCCTGCTGCGACTCGACCTCCGCGACATCGGCGGCGCTGCGCAGCCCCAGTTCAAAGAGCTTGCGGCTCTTCGCCAATTCGGCCGTGCTGGTCGCGAGCTGCTCGCGCGCCAGCCGCACGCTCTCGGTGTAGTATACCACGTCGAAATAGGCCTGCATGGTCTTCAGGGCAATCTCGTCGCGGGCCAATTGCAGCTCCTCGACCCCCTGCAGGCGCATGACGCGGGCGGCGCGCACCGTATTGATGCCGGTCAGCCCGGCGAAAACGGGGATCTGACCCGAGACGGAGTAGGAGTTGTCGAAGTTCGAGACATCGGTATAGGTGTTGGTCTCGGGGTCGACCGAACGGCCGAAGCTGGTCGAAGCGCCGACCGTACCGCTTACCGAAGGAACGAGTGCGGCGATGGACTCGATGTAGTCCTGCCGATAGTTGCGGTTGGTGTAGTCCTGCCGGTGGACCGCCGGGCTGTGCTCCACGGCATATTGCATACATGCTTCGAGCGACATCGGCACCGGCTCCGCGACGTTCGGAGCGCCCGCCACGGAATCGGGTACCTGCGGCATGACTGCCGAAGCAGGAGCCGCCGAGTCGGCCGCGGCACCTTCCGGCACCGGCACGGCCGCAAGCAACCGGAATGTCCAGAAAATAGACACCAGAGGGATCAAAACCGTTCTTTTCATACGGATTTCAGCCATTTGATCTTTTGCTTCCAAATAAAGCCAACCCCGTGCCAAAGCAATTAAATGACTGATATACAACAGATAGCGATTAAAGCCTTCTGCGGAAATCGTAAAATATTTTTACACTCCCGTAAAAAATATGGACAGAAGGCCCCATTTTTCCCTCGAAAACACTACTTTTATCCCACCGAAATCCCGGAGTCGCTTCGTTGGAAGCCGTGCAATGCGCTTCCTGGCGTCTTCGCCAATACCGAAACAGATGGCTAAAGAAAAAGAGGGAATCCTGCTCGTCGTCGATGACAACCGCAGCATCCTGTCCGCCGTCCAGTTGCTCATGGGCAACTATTTCGCGCGCGTGCTGACCCTGCCGTCGCCGAACCAGCTCCTCACGACGCTCCGCCGCGAGCCCGTGGACGTCATCCTGCTCGACATGAACTTCTCGGCCGGGATCAACACCGGCAATGAGGGCTTCTACTGGTTGCAGGAGATCCACCGCAACCGGCCCGACATCAAGGTGGTGCTCTTCACGGCCTACGCCGACATCGACCTGGCAGTGCGGGCCATGCGCGACGGCGCCGTGGATTTCGTGGTCAAGCCGTGGGACAACGACCGTCTGGTCGCCGCCCTGCGCAACGCCTACAACCTGGCCCGCTCGGAGCGTGAGGTGAAGCAGTTGAAGGAGATCAAGCGCGAACTGACCCACGAGGAGCCGATGTTCTGGGGCACGAGCCCGGCGATGATGCGCATCCGCGAGCTGGTCGGGAAGGTGGCGGCCACCGACGCCAACATCCTTATCACGGGCGAGAACGGCACCGGCAAGGAGATGTTGGCGCGTGAGATCCACAACCGCTCGGCCCGCCACGGCGAACTGATGGTTTCGATCGATATGGGGGCCGTTCCCGAGACGCTCTTCGAAAGCGAGCTCTTCGGCCATGTCAAGGGGGCCTTCACCGATGCCCGGGCGGATCGGGCCGGCAAGTTCGAGGTCGCCGACCGCGGCACGCTCTTCCTCGACGAGATCGGCAACCTCCCGCCGCACCTCCAGTCGAAGCTCCTCACGGCGATCCAGAGCGGACGGATCGTGCGCGTGGGCAGCAACACACCCGTCGAGGTGGATATCCGCCTCATTGCAGCCACGAACCGCGACCTCTACGGCATGGTGGCCGAGGGTACCTTCCGCGAAGACCTCCTCTACCGCATCAACACGATCCACATCGACCTGCCGCCGCTGCGCCAGCGCCGCGAGGAGATCCTCCCGCTGGCCGAAGGGTTCCTGCGCCGCTATGCCGCGAAGTACGGAAAGGCGATCGAAGGATTCGATGCGGAGGCCGTCCGCGCGATGCAGGAGTACCCCTGGGCGGGCAACATCCGCGAGTTGCAGCACACCGTCGAGAAGGCTGTGATCCTCTGCGATGCGTCGCAAATCACCTCCGAGACGCTGTTGCTGCATCCGGCAGGCGTGCCGGCCCCCGAACCCGCCTTCACGACGCTCGACGAGATGGAGCGCTCGATGATTGCGCAGGCCATGTCCCGCTGCAACGGTAACATGACCGAGGTGGCCCGCCAACTTGGGATCACGCGCCAGACGCTTTACAACAAGATCAAACGCTACGGATTATGAAACTCCCCAAAGGCATCGCATACGGGCCCATGGTCGCCCATGCGTGTGTGCTGGCTGCGGCGGCCCTCGCCAGCGGATGGCTCGTAACGCATCGGCTCTATCCGTTGCTGCTGGTCAGCATCCCGCTGATGGGGCTTGCCTTCGTGCGGATCCTGCGCTGTTACGGCGACTCGGTGCGGCGCGTTACCTTCATGTTCAACGCCATCGAGAACGACGACCTCACGTTCCGCTTCAACGAAGACCCTTCAAAGGTCGATAACACCATGCTCAATGCGGCGCTCAACCGCATCAAGGAGATTCTCTCGCGGACCAAACTGCGGGCCGAGGAGCGCGAACGCTACTACCAGCTCATTATGGAGAGCGCCCAAACGGGGCTGATTACCGTCAACGACACGGGCAGCGTCTACCAGGCCAACAGCGAGGCGCTGCGGGTTTTCGGGCTTCCGCAATTGACGCACATCCGGCAACTGGAGGGTTCGGCTCCGGAGGTCGCGCGGGCGCTGGCCGCCATCCGCCCCGGGGAGAAGCTCCGCGTGTCGTGCACGACCGAGACGGGCGAGATGGCCCTGACGCTGGGCTGTGCGGAGATCACGCTCGAAGATCGCCACCGGCGGGTGATCTCCGTGAGCGACATCAACAGCGAGGTGAGCGAGATCCAGGTCGAATCGTGGAGCAAGCTCTCGCGCATTATGACCCACGAGATCATGAACTCGCTGGCACCGATCACCTCGCTCAGCGACACGCTGCTCCATATGGACCGGCCGCTGGATGCGGATGTCGAACGGGGATTGGAGACCATCTCCGCCACGAGCCGGCGGCTGATGACCTTCGTCGAGAACTACCGGCGTTTCACGCGGATCCCGGCGCCGCAATGCGAGCCCTTCGAGGTGCGCGAACTCATCCGGCAGGCCGTGGTGCTGACCTCCGCCGAGGACGATGCCCTGCGGATCCATGCCGACATCGAACCTGCCGATACGATGATCTACGCCGACAAGGCCCAGTTGGGGCAGGTGGCCGTCAATCTGCTCAAGAATGCCCGCGAGGCGATCGCCGGGCGCGCCGACGGGGCGATCGAAATCCGCTCGCGGATCGACGCGGCCGAGCATGTCGTCATCGAGTTCAGCAACAACGGCGGAGCGATTCCCCCGGAAGTCGCCGAGAATATCTTTACTCCTTTCTATACAACCAAGCCCGACGGTTCGGGTATCGGGTTGAGCCTTTCGCGGCGGATCATGCAGTTGCACGGCGGTTCGCTGCGCCTGACCTGCAACACCGACCGGCGGGTAACCTTCACCCTGCAAATCGGATAAGGATCTGTCCGAAGCCCGATTTTTCAGGTAAAAATCAAGAGCAATCCCCGCACGGGGGTTGCTCTTGTTGCAAACGGGTTTTGTGAGGCGGATTCTCTCTACCGCCAAACGAGATCGATTGCCATTTTATTTTTCCGATAAAGCGCTCAATGGGGCATTGTGACCTTGAAACTGGACTCAAGAAAGAAAAATATGGTTTCTTGATTTTTGGGTGTAAAAAAAGTGTAAATCTCGCAACTGCTTGATTTACACTTTGCTTGCGGTGCGTAGGGGACTCGAACCCCTGACCCCGTGCGTGACAGGCACGTATTCTAACCAGCTGAACTAACGCACCCCTTTTCGGTATTGCGAGTGCAAAGATAAGGCTATTTTTGAAAACCGCAAATATTTTTCGGTCGAAAATAACTTTTTTTATCGTTCCAAGCCCATTTTTGCTTTCAATCTCTCTATTTTCGGACTTTCAGTTCGTAGAGATCATGCCTTCGGTCCTTCAGGTTGCGCACACTTCCGTAGGTATGCAATTCGCTGAGCAGATCGAGATCCACATCCGAAATCAGAATCATCTCCGTATTTGGGGTTGCTTCGGCGCGGTGTCCGTCAGTCGGGAACGCGAAGTCGCAAGGCGTGAAGACCCCCGACTGTGCATACTGGATATCCATATTGTGCACCCTGGGGAGGTTTCCGACACTTCCTGCAATTGCGACGAAGCATTCGTTTTCGATGGCCCGGGCCTGGGCGCAGACCCGCACACGGGAATATGCGTTCTGGGTATCGGTGAGGAATGGCACGAATAGGATCTGCATACCCTCGTCGGCCATGATCCGGGCCAATTCGGGGAATTCGACGTCGTAACAGATCAGGACACCGATGCGGGCGCAGTCGGTTTCGAAGGTACGGATCGAGCGTCCTCCGCTCAATCCCCAGCACTTCATTTCGTCGGGTGTGACGTGGAGTTTTTCGTACATTTCGAAGCTACCGTCGCGTCGGCAGAGGAATCCGACGTTGTATAGGAGTCCGTTTTCGCGGACGAGGGGCATACTTCCGGTGATAATGTTGATATTGTACTTGATTGCGAGGGCGAGGAATCGTTCCCGGATATCGTTCGTGTATCCGGCCAGCCCGCGGATGGCCTGAGACTCCCCGGCGTCGTTGAACCGGGCCATGAGCGGGGCGTTGAAGTATTCGGGAAACAGCACGAAATCGCTCTGATAACGGCTTACGGAGTCGACGAAGAATTCGACCTGTTCGAAGAGGTCGTCGAGCGTCCGATAGCTGCGCATCTGCCACTGTACGAGGCCGACACGCACGGTGGTTTTGGGTTGTACGTACTCTTCGGTAGGGGCCTGGTAATAGATGTTGTCCCACTGGAGCAGACAGGCGAAATGGCGGGACTCCTCGTCGTTGGGGAGATAGTTCCGCATGACCTTGCGGACATGGAAATCGTTCGAGAGCTGGAAGAGCAGCACCGGGTCGTATATTTCGCGTTTGCGGACCTTGTCGATATACTCCTTGGGGCGCATCCGGTCGGCGTACTTGTGGTAGTTTGGCAGACGTCCGCCGAACATGATGGCCTTGAGGTTCAGCTTTTCGCAAAGCTCCTTGCGGTATTCGTACATGCGTCGGGCGAGCCGCAATCCGCGGTAGTCGGGATGGATGAAGACTTCGATTCCGTAGAGGATGTTTCCCTTGCGGGTATGGGTATCGAAGGTTTCGTTTCCGGTAACCTGGGCATAGGTGTGGTCACCCTTGACCAGGTCGTAGTTGACGATGATCGAGAGGGCGCAGCCGACGATTTTGTCGTCTACGGCTACGACGATCTGTCCTTCGGGGAATATTCGGATGAGTTTGTCGATCTGTGCGGGAGTCCAGAAGACATCGCTTCCGTCGGCATAGACGCGCGTAAACGATTTGGCGAGTTGGTCGTAATCTTCGCGTTGGAGGTTTCGGATTTCGACTTTGTTTATTTTGGAGATGTTCATGATAAGATGTTTAGACCGGGGCAAAGATACTAAAAGAGGTGATTCGTGATTAAAAAAATATGGATAGCGACAAACGGGATGGTTTCGGCATCCTGCGGGGGGGGGTATTTTCGGGTTGTTTCGGGCCTGCGGGCAATGCGTGCCGTCCAAGGGTCAGTCCGACTTTTACCGCTTCCTGCCTGTCTGCAGACGACAACCCCCCGCCCGAAGGCAAGGGGTTGACCGAACAACGATTCATCAATTGAAAATGAAGAATTGACAATTGAGGATTGAGAATTCATGTCAGTTCCGCGGTTCGAGGATCAAGGGCACCTTCGCGGGATCCGGATCCGGACCGGGATTGACCCGGAACTTCCAGTCGCACGGGGCGTCGGAATGGCCGGCATTCCACGTCTCGATGGCTTCGTTCATCCTTTTTTGGGCAGTCTCCCACGTAACGGCCGTGCCGTCGACCTTTATGACAGCGATGCTGTTGTAGCCACCGCCGACACCTGCGTCGAGGCTGCTGCTCCAGTAGCAGGGGTACACTAAAGCGTTGTTCTCTCCCACCACGCCGCCGACATTCTCGTTGCCGGTGACATCGCCCGCAGCATAGCAGGCGGTCAGGGTGCCACTGTTGTTAGCTCCCGCCACGCCGCCGACATAGCCGTTGCCGAAGACATCGCCCGTGGCGTAGCAGGCGGTCACGGTGCCCTGGTTGTATCCCACCACGCCGCCGACATAGAGGCCTGTCCCCGAGACGGTGCCCTCGACGCTGCAGCCGGTTAGGGTGCCTTTGTAGGTGAGTCCCGCCACGCCGCCGACATTCTCGTTGCCGGAGACATTGCCCGAGAAGGTGCAGTCGGTCAGGGGGCCACAGTCTTCTCCCACCACGCCGCCGACAGAGTAGTTGCCGGAGACATCGCCCGAGACGGTGCAATCGGTCAGGGAGCCGCCGTCGTTGCATCCCGCCACGCCGCCGACACAATGGCTGCCGGAAATTTTCACCCCTGCGAGCGTCAGGTGCTGCACCGTACCAGATTGGCCGATCATGCCGAACAGGCCCACATAATGTTGACCCGGGAGGTTGACGGTCAGCCCCGTGATGGTATGGCCGCCGCCCTCGAAGGTGCCGGAGTATGAGTCGCTGCTGCTTGTGCCTACGGGCGTCCAGTTGCTTTCGCCGTCGGCGGCCGGGGGTGTCAGGGTGATGTCGGCGGCGAGGATGCAGTTGGACGCAAGGTCCTTCCGCGCGGCGTCGGCCCAGATGTGCAATCCCGCCTCGTTATAGACGGTATAGGTGTTGCTCGCCCAGTCGTACTCATAGTCCAGGGCCGGGAATTCGATCTTCAGGGCTACGTTGTGCAGCTTGCCCGCCTCGGGGGTGACCGGGGTGGTGAGGCTGATTTCCTGCAGGTCGTTCACCAGCACGCGGCTGATCTCCGTGCCGGGCACCACGTTCGCTTCCCAGCAGGTCACCGCTTCGCCTTCGATCGTGTAGTCGCATCTCTTCAGTTTGACCCAGCCTTCGCCCGTACCCGAGACGGTGCCCTGCGTGCAGGAGCACGCGGTGAAGCTCCACACGCTGGCGGACTGAACCTCCGAAGCCGCGGAGCCTGCAAGGGTGATGCGAAGTTTGGCCAAAGCATGGGTGAAGGCAAGGGTGACGGGATTCCGGTAGTCTCCCGTGCCGCTGCCCGCCAACACGTAGCAGAGTTGGTTGCGCTGGTCTCCGAGGTCGATCTTGCCGTCCGTCGCGGGATACCACGCCTTGACGCGCTGTGTCTCGGGCGTGGGCCAGTAGATCGGTGTGCCGACGGCCGAGGCCGAACCGTCGGCCTGGACCGTATAGCGGGCGCTGAGCGTCCCGTCCTCCAGCTGTACGGTGATCTGCTCGCCGCCGTCCCACCGGCTGCCGGAGCCGTCGCCGGTCTCGCTGACGCGCGTGGAGGGGCCACCCCACGAATCCCCAGCCGCGGAACCGCCGAAAATCGCGGGAATGGCGGTGTCGGAGCCTTCCGGCGTGGCGAACATCTCGAAAGCCTCGCTGTCGAGGGTTACGGAGCCGATTTCCACGGGATAACGCCCCTCGGGCAGTCGGCCGCTCTCTTCCATCCCGGACTGCGAGCAGGAGCCCAACCCGAGCAGCAGCACAAAGGTGCCGAACGTAGATAATGTAGATAATACAGTACCGGAGAGCATTTCTTTCCGGCCTCGCGTTTCGAGGAGAAGTTGATGGAACAGGGCAGTCCCGAGAAAAGTATGTCGTTTCATGATGCAGACGGTTTTAGGGGGTTAGTTTGCGGGGATAAGTGTCGGCGGGGTTGCCGGGTTGGTTGTGGCGTAGCGCCAGTTGCAGGGGGTGTCGGGGTGCTCGGAGTTCCACGTCTCGATGGCGGAGTTCATCCGCGTCAGGGTGGCGTCGTCCCAGAGGACCGTCGTGCCGTCGACCTTCGTGGCATCGCCCGTGGCGTTGGTATTTCCGAATGCGCGGCCCTCGTAGTCGCTCCAGTAGCAGGCGCTGACAACGCTGAGGCTGTTCTTGTTGCCTACGATGCTCTCGACATAGCCTTGATCGGGGAACGAGCCTATAGCATGGTAGCACGAGGTGACGGGTCCGCTGAAGGAGCCCGCCACACCCCCGATAGAACTCGTGGTTTTGGTCCCCATGAGGCTGCTCGTGGAGAAGCACGCGACAAGAGCACCGCCGGGGTTGCTGGGGTTGGAGTTAAAGCCCACCACGCCGCCGACGTTGCTGACGCCGGAGACGTTGCCCGTGGCGCTGCAGGCAATGAGGGTGCCGTCGTAGCACCATCCCACCACGCCGCCGACGTTGTTGTCACTGCCGGTGACGTCGGCTGCCGACGCGCAGTTTTCGAGCTTCCCGCCCGCGTATCCCGCCACGCCGCCGATATTCTTGCCGCCGGAAATGCTGCCCGATACCGAACATCCCGAAAGATCGCCCTTGGTGTATCCCACCACACCGCCGACATGGGTTTTGCCGGTTATCCGGACCTCCCGCAGCGTCAGGTTCTCCACCGAGCCTTTTTGTCCGATATAGCCGAACATCCCCACACCGAGCTGCTCCGGAAGATCGATGGTCAGCCCCGCAATGCTGTAGTTGCCGCCGTCGAAATGACCGGTATAGGAGTTCCTGTCGTTTTCGCCTATGGGCGTCCAGTTGCTTGCGCCGGGATCGGCAGCCTCCATCGTGATGTTGCGGCCCAGAATGCAGTTGGTCGAAAGGTTGTTCCGCGCGGCGTCGGCCCAGATGCGAAGCCCCTCCTCGTTGTAAACCGTGTAGGTGTTGGTCCCCGCATCGAAGGTGCAGTTCAGCACCATGCTGCCGTCTCCGCCCGAACCGTCGCCCCAGGCGTTGATCTCCAGCGTGAAGCCCATCTTGTCGGGCGTCTCGACCAGCGTGCCGCCGAGCGTCAGCGGCCGGTTCTTCCCCGCATTGAATGTCTTGAGGACCTCCGTGAGGTCGCAGTCCAGAACCGAATATCGCGGATTGTCGTCCAAATAGCGGATCTCGCCCTTCAGCGACTGCTCCGCGCCCGTGACGCCTAACAGCCGCACCGTCGTGGTCCATTTCCCGGCATCGGCTCCCGAGGTGATCTTCGTGAAGGGCAGCACGACGTTCGAGGGCGCC
>CALUMM010000080.1 GCA_944321755.1 uncultured Alistipes sp. | reverse complement strand
GTTTCATCTTGGTAATCGTTTTTTCGGGTTGGGGATCAATAGCCGGGGTTCTGGGTCATGGCGCTGTTCGAGTCGAGTTCGGTCTGCGGGATGGGGAGCAGCAGCCGTTCGCGGGTGACGCTCTTGCCGATTGACTGGAGGAATTCGAGGGCGTAGTCGCCGTCGTCGATGCGCACCAGGTCGAACCAGCGGTGCCCTTCGAAGGCGAGTTCCATGCGGCGTTCGTGGATGATCAGTTCGCGCATTTCCTCCTGCGTGCGGCCCTTGCCGATCGAGGGGAGCCCGGCACGGGTGCGGACGATGTTGAGCGGTGTACAGGCCTCGTCGGTGAGCCCCTGCTCGTTGAGCGCCTCGGCCTTCATGAGCAGTACGTCGGCATAGCGGTAGACGATGAAGTCCGAGGGGTTGGTGTTGTACTCGGGCGAATCGCTCTTCGAGACGAGGAACTTGCGGACGTTGTACCCCGTATTCGACCACGATTTCTGATACTCCGTGCCGTCGAATGCCGGGCATCCGTCGTAGAGCACCGTGACGTTCTTGCGCAGATCACCCTCTTCCCATTGCGACATGAACTCTTCGGTGGGCTGGTTCCAGCCGTAGCTGCCGGCCACGAGGTTCGAGTTGCGGGGACCCATGTAGGTCGAGAGCCACGAGGCCTGGTTTTCGCTGCCCCAGAAATCGTATTGCGTGCTGCCCGAGTATCCGACCGTGAAGATCGCTTCGGAACTGGTTTCGGCCGGGATTCCGAAATTGTCGGCGAAGGTGCACTTCGAGAGGTCGTAGCCCAAGGCCTCGATCTGCTCGCAGAGCGTAACGACGTCGGCGTAGTGTGTTTCGGGCTGCCAGGTGAGGTAGATGTCGGCGAGCATCGTCAGAGCGGCATCCTTCGAGACGCGGTTGTAGTCGTCCGAGGAGTAGCTGCTCTTGTCCGGGAGGAGCGAGATGGCCTGCTTGCAGTCGGCGATGATCTGCTCGTAGCATTCGGCGAGCGAAGCCCGGGCGATGGCCGTGGATTCTCCGGCGTTGTAGGGCTCCAGCCGCAGGGGCACGCCGCCGAACAGCCGGACGAGAATGTAGTAGTAGTGGGCCCGGAGGAAGTAGGCCTCGCCCATCGAACGGTTGTAGATCTCCGTGGAGAGTCCTTCGGGCGAGAGGCTGTTGATCACGATGTTGCACTGTCCGATTCCGACCCATGGCGACCGCCAGATGTAGAGGGCAAAGGCATTGTCGCTGGCAGCGGCGAAGTTGGCGCACTGTACGGTTTCGATTCCGTCCTCACCGCCTCCGGCTCCGACTTCGGAGTTCCCGGCGATGATGTCGAGCGACCAGATCCGCATGTTGTAGAGATTCGACGACTGCAGCGGGGTGTAGCAGGCGTTGGTCAGCGCCTCGGCGACCTCGTCGGTGACGGCGACGTCGGTATCCACGGCGTAGGAGGGGTGGCTGTCGAGAAAATCGCTGCACGAAGTGGCCGACAGCGCAAGGATGGTATACAGGGATATGAGAATCTTTTTCATGGTTCGCGTCGGTTTAGAAGTTGAAGTTGACACCCAGGCTGAAGGTGCGGGAGACCGGATAGGTTCCGTTGTCGATACCGTTGATTCCGATTTCGGGGTCGAATCCGGTGTATTTGGTCAGCGTGGCGAGGTTTTCGCACGAGAAGTAGATCCGTGCGTTCTGGATGTGCAGTTGTTTCATCCAGCGTGTGGGGAAGGTGTATCCGAGAGTGATGTTCTTGAGTCGCAGGTAGGAGCCGTCCTCGACGAAGCGGTCCGAGATCCGGGCGTTGTGGTTCGGGTCTCCGTAGACGGCGCGCGGCATCACGGTGCTGGTGCCGTAGCCGACCCAGCGGTAGCGGACCGAAGCGGTCTGGTTATGAGCCGAGGACATGCCTTCGGTGGTGATGTTGGTGGCGTTGAAGATTTCGTTTCCGGTGACGCCCTGCAGGTAGATCGACAGGTCGAACCCCTTCCACGAGAAGTCGTTGACCATCGAGAACATCCAGTCGGGATTGGGATCGCCGATAATGGTGCGGTCTTCGTCGTTGATCACGCCGTCGTTGTTCAGGTCCTTGAAGCGGATGTCGCCCGGAGCGGTCCCGTTCTCCTGGAAGGCGTGGTTGTCGACCTCCTCCTGGGTCTGGAACAGTCCGTCGGTGACATACCCGTAGAAGACGTTGATGGGCGAACCGTTGCGCTGCATGGTCACGTAGGCGCCGTTGATCTCGTTCTGATAGAGGGGCGTGTCGCTGTTCAGGCTTACGATGCGGTTGCGGTTGAAGGTGGCCGTGACGGTGGTTTCCCAGCGCAGACCTCCGTTTCTACCGTCGAGGTTGATCGAGCGCAGCGACATTTCGACACCCTTGTTCCGCACTTTGCCGGCGTTGGTGTAGGTCGTGGTCGTGTCCTCGAATCCCGAGGTGATCGGAATGGCGGCCTTGACGAGCATGTCGGCCGTATTCTTGACGTAGGCGTCGACCGAGAAGTTCAACCGCGAGTTGAAGAGCGCGGCGTCGATACCGATGTTGCTCTGGCGAACCTCCTCCCAGTGGATCGTGGGGTTGGCCATGGTCTTGGCCATGAGCGTCGAGACGACATTCGATCCGAAGATGTAGGATCCGGTGCTGTAGGTCGAGATGTAGGAGTAGGAGCCGATCTTTTCGTTACCGGTGATTCCGTATCCGGCGCGGAGCTTGAGGTCGCTGACGAACGAATCCTGCGGGAACCAGCGTTCGCGGGAGATTCGCCATGCGGCGGATACCGAGGGGAAGTTACCCCAGCGGTGATCGGGCCCGAAGCGCGAGGAACCGTCGCGGCGGAAGGTGGCCGTCACGAGGAACCGGTCGTCGTAGGTATAGTTCAGACGGGCCATGAACGAGAGCAGGGCCCAGTCGCTTGACGAACCTCCGATATCCTTCATGGTGGTTCCGTTGTCGAATTCGTGGACGCTGTCGAAGAGGAATCCGGCCATCGTGGCGTTGAAGGCATCGGTGCGGTTCCACTGTGCGGAGCTTCCGACCATGAGGTTGACGTCGTGCTTGTCGGCGAACGTGTGCTCGAAGGTGAAGTAGTTGTCCCAGAGGTAGGTGAACGACTTGTTCGTATCCTGATAGCGGGTTGTCTCCTCGACGGGCGTGGGGCTGTAGTCGTAGGCCTGCGAGAAGTTGTCGTTGTACCACATCTTCGCGTCGTATCCGAACGTGCTCTTGAATCGCAGCCAGGGGAAGAGGGTCACCTCGGCCGAGATGTTGGCCAGGAAGTTGTAGCCTTTGGTCTGGTTGTCATTGGTGTAGAGCGTGCCGATCGGGTTGCGGATATCGCCGTACCAGTAGGAGTTCCCTTCGGGGCCGCTCCACGACCCGTCGGCATCCTTGACCGACTGGGTGGGCAGGGCCTTCATGGCGTCGCTGATCGAGTAGGCTCCGGCCGATTTCTTGTCGGTCGAGAAGGTGATGTTGTTCGAGAGTTTCAGCCAGCGGAAGAGCTGCGTGTCGTTGTTGTTCTGGAAGGTGAATCGCTGGTAGTTCACCGTGCGGACCGTACCGCTCTGATCGAGGAATCCGCCCGAGACGTAGTAGTGCGACTTTTCGTTGCCGCCGGAGTAGCTGACCGTGTAGTTTTGCATGACACCGGTCTGGAAGAGTTCGTCGAGCCAGTCGGTTCCTTTTCCCAGCGACGAGGGGTTGCTCCAGGCGGGATTGGTGGCCAGGCCTGCGGCCGAGAGCATGTCGTTCGAGTAGGCGGCATACTCTGCGGCGTTGAGCATTTCGGGAATGCTCGTGACGTTCTGGATGGCCCAGTTTGCCGTGACGGAGAGTCTTCCTTCGCCGGACTGTCCGCGTTTGGTGGTGACCATCACCACCCCGTTGGCTCCGCGGGCGCCGTAGATGGCCGTAGCCGAGGCATCCTTCAGCACGTCGATCCGGTCGATATCGGCCATGTTGAGCGACGTGAGTCCGAGGTCGGTGGGCACACCGTCGATGACGACGAGCGGGTCGCTGTCGTTGATGGTTCCCAGACCGCGGATCTTGATCGTGACGTTGTCACCGGGCTTTCCGGCATCGACGATCTGCACACCGGAGATCTTGCCCTGAATGGCCTGTCCGACGTTTGCCACCGGGGTGTCGCGGATCTGCTTGCTGCCGACCGACGCGATGGCTCCCGTGAGGTCGTTCTTTCGCATGGTGCCGTATCCGACGACGACCACTTCGTCGATTTGGGCGGTATCCTCTTCGAGTGTGATTTCGAGGTGAGTCCGGTTGTTCAGGGGGATCCTTTGCGAGCGGTATCCGATGAACGAGACTTCGAGTTCGGCCTTCGGGTCTGCCGCGAGAGAGAATGTGCCGTCGATTCCGGACGAGGTTCCCGAAGCTGGATTTTTCAAGTCGACGATCGAGGCGCCGACGACGGGATTTCCTGCGGCGTCGCGGATCGTACCGTTTACCGTGATCTTCTGGGCCATGGCCGGGAGGCCTGTCGCCAGGGTGAGGAGGAGGCTCCCCACACAGAGCGTGAATTTGGAACGCCAGGTTTGGTACAACCTTTTCATACGAGTTGTTTTAGGTTTGAATTTGGGATTTCGTGCCTCAGCGGCGCCTCGAATGGGGCTTTGCGCATTGGCAGATCAAAATTAGCCGACAAAATCCGCCAAATGAGATATTCGAAATGCAATAGTAGTGTCACATAAAAAGCAAACGACTCGTTAACATGACGTTAATCGAGTCGTTCAGAAGCCAAATAGTAGTTGTTTACGAAAGTCGTCCGATGTGCATGACCTGTTTTTCGAATTCTTCGCGGCTGACGAGTGCGGCATTTCTCATCTTGACGCGGTAGTTGTAGACCGTGGAGACGGATCGCCGGAGGAATTCGGCGATTTTCACCGAATCGTTGATTCCGAGTCGGATCAGTGCGAAGATTCTCAATTCAGTCGTCAGGAGCATTTCACCCGGGATGGTTTCGATGCGTTTGTCGGGTTGAAGGAGTTGGTTGAATTGGTCCACGAAGTTTGGGAAGAGGTGCAGGAACGTAGCGTCGAACTTGGCGTAGAATTCGTTGAGTTCCGACTCGATGAAGGCGGTCGAACGGAGTACCTTCTGGAGTTCAACCATTCCGCCTTCGCGGGCGATGCGGAGGAGTTGCGAGCGGTAGGTTTCGATGCGCCCGATGTACTCCGAGCAAAGGTCGAGATAGCGTCCGAGATAGGATTCCTTGATGTTGTTCGACTCTTGCAGAAGTCCGATGTACTTTTGGAGCCGGGCATTGGCCAGGCTGAGTTTTTCGTTGATTTCGCGTGTTTTCCGTTCGGCTGCGGAGGCACGCCGTTTGTCGCGGAAGGCGATGAGAGCCACGGTGATGAAGAGCAGCGAGAGGATGCTAACACTCCACAGGGCCCGGTTGAGTTGTGTCCGTTTGCGGGTCATCAGCGTGTCGTAGGATTCGGAGATGATCGGCAGCAGGCGGTTGATCGAGTGGATGTTGTTCAGGGCGTTGACCGTCATGGCGTCGTTTCCCGAGCAGGTGATGTATCGGTAGGCGCGTTCGACATCTCCAGCTTCGTAGAGCAGCGAGGCGAGTTCGTAGAGTGAACGGTATTCGTGTACGGGAGTCTTCAGGTCGTGGATAGCACTCTCCGTGAAATAACGGATGGCCTCCATGTTGTTGCCGGTCAGCTGGTGGACCTTGGCAATGAGATAAGCCAGGATGGCACGTTCGTGGAGCGAGGTTTCGGCAGTGTCGTAGCGGTCCAGGAGATCCTGCAGGGCTTCGGATGCTTTTCCCGCTTCGCAGAGCATGTCGGCGAGCAGGTAGAGCCGGGCGATATCGTCTTCGCCGAGTTTTTCGTAGAGCAGCCGTTGGTAGGTCCTTTTCAGTCGGAGGTATTCGTCGCGGCAGATAGGATCTCCGGCATTGGTTGCCATGCCGTCGTAGAAGGCGTGGTATACGTGATAGTAACGCGGCATGAGGTCGTAAGGAAGTTGCACCGAGTCGATCTGGGCGAGATACTCTCGGGCTTCGACATACATGCCCGAGAGGACGTAGCGGTCGGCCATGTCGAGCATGGCGTCGAACTTCATCCCGGGATTTCCGATTCTACGTGCTGCATCGAGTTTCACGCGGGCGTAGAAGGTTGCCGAATCGAGATTGTACTGATAGTATTCGTCGTAGAGGTTGTCGTAAATCCCGTAGCGTTGCATGTCGGTGCATCCCGGGGTTAGTTTGGCCTTGATTCGGTCGATGTACTGGGTTTTGATTGCCTCGAACCGGTCCCGTTCGTCGATCGTGCGGTCGAGTTCTTCGAGTTGGCGATCGACAGCGCGCGGGTAGGGAGCATTGGGGTTGCAGGCCGAGACCATAAAGGCCAGGAGTATGATTCCGATGGGTCGTTTGATCATGGAGAGAAAGCGGATAAAAAACCGATATTTTTTGTAAAAATAAACAAAAAATTTCATTTCGCCGATCTGTAGTTGCATTCTCAGTAGGCATGAATATCCATTTCGAGCATAGATTCCCTCTTTTTTAGAAATAATTTTCGTAAATCATCGCTTGTCAGCAGCCGCGAAGCGAACCGCAGACGATTCTCTTTCCGGGCCGAGTGCGTGTGCCGCAGCCAGGAGAATAACTGCCCCGTGGTATCGGCCTGTGTCCGAGAGAGCAACTGCCGATTGTCGTGTGTCATAGGTGGTCTTTTGCGAGTTGCACTTGCTGGAGAGCTGTTTTCCCGTCGAAAGGCCCTTCACGGGCGGATCGGGGGCGAATCTGGCTTCCGGATGAAACAATTTTCCGGGATTTTCGTATTTTTGGTTGATAACAACCGGAATTAAAATCATAATTGGTGAAAGTGTTTCGTTTTTCTTGAATGTGAAGCGGTCGAAATCCGGCGATTCGCGGCGAGTCATTTGCTTTGTCCGGGGATGCCGTCTTCCGCAACTCCTGTTCGGAGAAACGAACGGCTCCGCACTTTCCTTTCTACCACTGCATCCGGGGAGCGGGATGCCGAACGAATCAGAATCATGAAGCGATTTTACGCACTGCTGCTTGCTTTGACGACAGTAGCTTTTGCCGCCTGTGACAATGGCAGCGATAAGGAGTCGGGGACCGACATCCAATTGGCTCCGGGGGTTTCGAAAAACCTCACGCTCTACGCCGATCAGACCTCTCCAGCCGCCGGGGACATCTCATTCACCACGACGGGAGCGTGGAGGGCTACGGTTGCCGAAACCCGTTCCGAAGTCGATTGGATCACACTTTCGTCCGATCATGGCGATGCGGCAGGCGATTATACGATCCGGATCACGCTTGGGGTGAATACCTCGGGCGCTGACCGCAAAGCGATCATTACCATCGAGTGCGGAGCAACGAAGATCACGATCACCGTCGAGCAGAAGGCGACGACTGCGGAGGGCGAGATCCCCGGTGAAGGCGGAGGCGTGGTTCCCGATACTCCGAAGAAACTCGTTGCGCAGATTCTCTACAGCTATGAAAATTCTTCCTATCAGGAGAGTGAGACGATCGATTTCACCTACGATGCTCAGAACCGGCTTGTGAAGGTCGAAGACGTCTGTACGGAAAACGGGAGCAAGAGCGATTCGCGGAAGTTCCTGTATGAATACGGCGACGGGGTCATCACCGTTACGACGGTCTACTCCTCGGAAGACAACTCTTTCAAGGATGAGTCGGAGAGCTATACGGCCTATTTGAACGAGGCCGGTTATATTACCCGAGCCGTGTGGAGTAACGGATCGACGAATACTTATACCTACGACAAGGACAATCAGTTGATTCGTGTCGATTCAAACGGCGAGCGGGAGGAGTACGACTGGGAAAACGGCAATCTGGTGGAGTCTCGCTACTATTATGATGAGAATGGGAGTCAGCCCTATAGCACCACCACATTTACCTATTACGAGGATGAACTTCGGGAGAATATCGACTTTTACTACGACTTCTTCTCCTGGGATGAAGAGTTGGGACTTCTGGGGCGTCTCGGGGTCCTGAACCGCAACCGGCTGAAGTCGGTTCGCAGCCAGGACGGCAAGGATGATCTCGACGTTACCTACACGCTCGATTCCGAGGGTTGCGTGACGAAGTATTCGCAACAGTACTCGCCTACTTCGACTCCGCGTGTTTATACCGTCACCTACTACTCGACTGCGAGGTAACACCCGCCGAGTGGAGGGAGGGGGAAAAGAGTCCCTGCCATATCGTTGAAAACCGGGAGAGTCACGACTCTCCCGGTTTTTCCTTGGAAACCATCGGATGAAATGGCCTTGCCGGACGGAACTTGCCTTGCCGGACGGAACTGCCTTGCCGGCCGCTCTGTCGGCCGATTACTCGCCGCGGATGAACATCCGATTGTAGTTGATCGTCAGTCGCCGGAAGGTTCGCACGAAATCGGCTCCCAGCGACCCGTTGTAAGGCATGGCTCCGTCTCCCGGCCCGGTGCAGATTACCTCCGTGTCGCGGAGTGCGATGTCTCGTCCGGCCGCCCGGAAGCGGAACTCGGGGAGCGTCATTGCCTCGACCTCCTCGATCCCTCCGAAGCCGCCCCGCCGGGTCGTATGCCGCGCAAACCCCGCCACAGCTTCGGGAAACCGTTGCGCAAAGCCGCTGTCGAGGTCGCTCTTCACATTGCCCGTGTCGAAACCCAACTCGAAGGGTTCGCCCTCGTATTCGATCCTTACACGCGGGATGTTGCCCGAGAGGTACATGTCGGGCTCACCGTCGGAGGGTTGTGCGGGGAAGCGGAACACACCCGCCTCGTTGTCGATCTCGACCTCCCCGACGGCGCGGAGCAAATCGTATCCGATAACGCCGTCGAATGCAAATTCGGCATCGACCTCCGGGTCCGGCGGTGCGACGAGGAAGAAGGGATGGTGGTAGACCAGCTCGCCGACCCGCAGCGAGTCGGCCGTGGCCAGTTTGACGAAGCCTACCGACATGCCCGAAACCGGGATGGAGTCGGCCACGACTTTCAATCCGACTTCCCGGGCATAACCCTCCGAGACGAAGCAGCCGAAGGAGCAGCCCGTATCGAAAATAAAGTCGCGCCGCTGTCCGTTGACCTCGACGGGAATGTAGTAGTGGTGGCCGCGGCCGACCGCTTCGTATCTCATCGGTACGGTTACGGTGCGGTCGAGCCGTTCGAGACGTGGCGCCGGCACGTCGGCCAACGCCTTGCCGATCCGCTCGATGAAGACCAACCCGAAGTAGGATTCAAACGGAAGGGACTTTTCAAGCACCCGCACCAGATCACCGGCGGCGGCTCCGGCCTGCGCATACAGACCCAGATTCAGCAGGTTCATGGCCCGCAGCGCCGCCATTGAGAGCGTGCTCTCCGTGCCGAGCGCGTCCTGATGGAACATCAGGAGCGAATCGAGCGCCGGGGCGGCCTCCTCCGGGCGGTTGAATCCGACGCCCAACTGGCTGCGGGCGAGCAGGTCGAGCATCCCGACGGAGAGCGAATCCCTCAGCCGCGGGTATTCGTCCCGAAGGCGGAAGAGATCGCCGCCGTTGAGCAGTTCGCCCAGCCGCAGGTCGGCGGGCGTCTGGGCCGGGGTGTGGAACCCCCACCCGAGCATCGCGAGGAGAAGCAGCATCCTCCGAAGTTTCGAAAGTTTCATGGTATTCTGTTGGTTTAATGTCCGAATCGCGAGGTATCGACCTCCTTGTGCTTGCGCTCCTTGTAGCCGCCGAAGCGGTAGGAGAAGTGGACGGTCGCGGTGCGCGTGTAGCGCTGTGCGCCCATGTCGAGCCACTGTCCGCGGTAGCGAACCTTTGTGTTTGGCATCCCGCTGTCGAAGAGGTCGTTGCAGCGTACCGACAACGTCGCGCGGCCCCGGTCGAAGGTCCACTTCACGGCAGCGTCGGCCGACCCGAGGGGTTCGATATCGAAGGTGCCCTGAATGGCTCCCGACTGGAAGAAGCCGTTCACTTCGAGGTCGATGACGGGCTTTCGGCTCAAATGAAAGGTGTTCACGAGCCGGGCGATGCCGACCCACTTCGAGCGGTCGAACGACATGTCGTGGAACGGGTCGCATTTCTGTCGCATCCGCATCCCCGTAAGGGTCAACCGTGAGTCGAGCCATTTGCCGATGCGGAACGGGATGACGGCGTTGGCGCCCCACTGCCGGTTGAAGTTCCAGTTGAGCGACTGGTAAATAAGTGCCAGCCGGTCAGAAGATTGCCAGGCTGCCTGCACGAAGTAGTCGGGCCGTTCGTTCCAGAAGAGGACGAAGATGTATTTCTGGCGGTAGATGTAGACGGCCTGCGCCTCATAGCTGCGCGACGGGCGGAGTCCCGATGTGCCGTGGATCTCCGAATAGCCGTCGATGTAGGAGATGGCGCCCTGCATCTCCCAGTAGGCGGGATACTCCTTGTCCGACGAGAAGTTCAGCTGCACGATATGCCGCTCGGAGGGCATCCAGTTCATCGACGCCTGCGGATAGAGCGACCAGTTTTCGTAGTCGCCCAGCCGGTAATACTCCCCGGCGAGCGAGGCCGAGAAGCCCACCTTCCCGAACTGGCGCCCGAAACCGGCATAG
>CALUMM010000079.1 GCA_944321755.1 uncultured Alistipes sp. | reverse complement strand
TGGAGCGGAAAACGGGACTCGGACCCGCGACCTCAACCTTGGCAAGGTTGCGCTCTACCAACTGAGCTATTTCCGCAGTACATATCCGAACTTGTGTTTCGGGACTGCAAATATAAACCGAAATTTCGATTCCACAAAATTTTTTACCACTTTTCCCGAAACAAAACTCCCCGACCTTTATATGCCGGGGAGTTTTGTCATATAAAAGATTCAATGTACAGTTAACGGACCTTGAATCCCTCGTCGGCACGCATCGGAATCGGCAGCGAAGCGTAATATCCGCTTTCGAGTTTGCTCCGCACGGCCTTGAAGGCCTCGATCGTCACCTTCACATCCTCCAACGTGTGGGCCGCCGTCGGAATCACGCGCAGGATGATTTCGCCCTTCGGGATGACAGGATAGATCACCATCGAGCAGAAGATGCCGTGGTTTTCGCGCAGGTCCACCACCAGGTTCGTGGCCTCCGGAATTCCGCCCTTCAGGAACACCGGCGTTACCGGAGAATTGGTCACTCCGATTTCGAATCCGTTCTCCTTCAGGCTGCTCTGCAGGGCACGAACGATCTCCCAGAGTTTCTGCTGGAATTCCGGGTGGTTGCGGATCAGATCCAGACGTTTCAGGGCGCCGATGACCATCGGCATAGGCAGCGACTTGGCGTAAAGCTGCGAGCGCATGTTGTATCGCAACAGGTTGATCAGCCAGCGGGGGCCGCAAACGAAAGCGCCGATGCCGGCCATCGACTTGGCAAAGGTGTTGAACAGCACATCCACACCGTCGACCACGCCGAAGTGAGAAGCCGTACCGCGGCCGCCCTCACCCATCGTACCGAAACCGTGGGCATCGTCGACCAGCAGCCGGAACTGGAAATCCTTCTTCATGGCAACGATCTCGTCCAGTTTGCCCAGGTCGCCCTTCATACCGAAGACACCCTCGGTGATGACCAGCACACCGCCGTTCTGCTCTTCGGCCAGTTCCGTAGCGTGCTTGAGCTGGAGGCGCAGCGAATCCATGTCGTTGTGTCCGAAGACGAAACGCTTGCCCTTGTGCAGACGCAGGCCGTCGATGATGCAGGCGTGCGCCTCGGCGTCGTAGACCACCACGTCACGGGGCGAGAGCAGGCAGTCGATGATCGACAGCATACCCTGATAACCGAAGTTGAGCAGGAAAGCGTCCTCCTTGCCGACGAAAGCGGCGAGTTCGCGTTCGAGCTGCTCATGATAGACGGTCTGGCCGCTCATCATGCGGGCGCCCATCGGGGCAGCCATACCGAATTTGGCAGCACCTTCGGCATCGGCTTTACGGACTTCGGGATGGTTGGCCAGTCCCAGGTAGTTGTTCAAGCTCCAGTTGAGCATTTTCTTGCCCCGGAAGGTCATGTGGGGACCGATCTCGCCCTCAAGCTTGGGGAATGCGTAATAGCCGTGAGCGTAAGCCATATACTGACCGATAGGTCCGCCGGCATTTTTTTCCAGACGTGCAAAAATATCAACCATTGTTTTTGTAGTTATGAGTTTATGTACTTTTCGTGTGAGACGCGCAAAGGTACGAATAAAACGATTTTAACGGTCAAAAGTAGCCGTTTTTTGCTACCTGGAGATACGCATTTATACTTATTTATCTCACTTTTCGCCGTTTCCGGTCGATGGCGTCGACGATGACCGCCACGGCGCCGTCGCCCGTGACATTGGTTGCGGTGCCGAAACTGTCCATGGCGATGTAGGTGGCGATCATCAACCCGCAGAGCGTTTCATCGAACCCGAGCATCGACTCCAGCAGCCCCAGGGCCGCCATGATGGCGCCTCCCGGCACGCCCGGCGCCGCCACCATCGTCACGGCCAGCAGCAGGATGAAACCCGCAAACGTTCCGACCGACAACTCCAGCCCGGCAATCATCGCCACGGCCAGGGCGCAGGCCGTGATCTTCATCATCGAGCCCGACAGGTGGATCGTGGCGCACAGCGGAATGACGAACGACGCCAGTTCGGGCCGCACGCCGAGGCGCAGCGTGCGTTCGAGCGTCACGGGGATCGTCGCCGCGGAGGATTGCGTCCCGAGGGCCGTGACGTAGGCCGCCAGCATCGTGCGCAGCATCCGCAGCGGATTCCGCCGGGCCGCGAGCCCCGCCACCGAGAATTGGAAAAGCAACAGCACGACCGTCAGCAGGAAGATCACCACGATGAGCTTCACGAAGACGCCCAGGACGCTGGCGACCTGTCCCGACTGCGTGATCGAAAGGAAGATGCCGAAGATGTAGAAGGGCAGCAACGGAATGATGACCCGCACGATAACCAGTTCGATGATGCGTTTGAAGTCATCGAGGGCCGATTTCAGCGTCACGGAGCGGATCGAGGCCATGCCGAGTCCGAGAACGAAGGCCAGGACGAGTGCCGACATCACCCCCATGACGGGCGGCATTTCGATGGTGAAATAGGGCGTCAGCGCCTCGCCGGCCTCGGGCAGCTCCACCTCCGCCCCGGCGAGCAGCGACGGGAAGAGGGCCTTCCCGACGAAATAGGTGCCGAATCCGGAGATCAGCGTGAAGCCGTAGGCCAGCGCTGCGGTCAGGGCCAGCAGCCGCCCAGCACTGCGTCCGAGATCGGCGATCCCCGGAGCCACCAGTCCGAAGATCAGCAGCGGAATGACGAATTCCAGAAACTGTCCGAAAACGGCGTTGAACGTCAACGCCACCCGGGTCACCCATCCGGGCAGGAAACAGCCGCAGACAACCCCCAGCACGATGGCCAGCACCACGCGCGGCAACAAACCGAATTTTCGTTTCATCGGAGAACAATTTTTGTAAAGGTACGAAAAAATTCGCTACTTTTGCCGTATGACATCCCTGTATCACGACATCATCTACGGCCCGGTGCATTCGCGGCGCCTGGGCCTTTCGCTCGGAGTCAACCTGCTGCCCACCGAGTCGAAACTCTGTTCGTTCGACTGCATCTACTGCGAGTGCGGCTGGAATGCCGAACATCCCGGAGGACGTCGCTTCAACGCCCGGGAGGAGGTGCGCACACACCTCGAAACCGCCCTGAAAGGCATGTCCGAAGCCGGTACGCCGCCCGATGTCATCACCTTTGCCGGAAACGGCGAGCCGACCCTCCACCCCGATTTCGAAGGGGTGATCGACGACACGCTGGCGCTGCGCGACCGTTACTGCCCCGCGGCAAAGGTCTCCGTGCTGTCGAACGCCACGCAGATCCACCGCGAGGAGGTCCGGCGGGCGCTGCTGCGCGTGGACAACAACATCCTGAAACTCGACTCGGCGTTCGATGCCACCGTGCGGCGGATCGACAATCCCCAGAATCCCGCCTATGCGGTCCGCGACATCGTCGAGCGGATGAAGCGTTTCGAGGGGCGGATGGTCCTGCAGACGATGTTCCTGCGCGGCACCTGCAACGGAGAGACGATCGACAACACCACCGAAGAGGAGGTCTCGGCCTGGCTGCGGCTCGTCGCCGAGATACGCCCGCGGCAGGTGATGGTCTACTCGCTCGACCGCGACACCCCCTGCCCGACGCTCGAAAAGGTCTCCCGCGAGGAGCTGCAGCGCATCGCCGCCCGGGTCGAGGCGCTGGGCATTCCCTGTTCCGTCGCCTGAGCAGCCGTCCGATTCCGAACCGCAAATTCCGGACCGCCATGCAAATCCTGCTCTCCTGCGCCAAGACAATGGCGGACCGTACCGCGATCCGCCCGCCCCGCATCACCGAACCCCTGTTCCGGGCCGAAGCCGATGCGGCGGCCGCAGCCCTGGCCTCGCTTCCGGCCGACGACCTGGCCCGGATCCTGCGCGTAAACCGCACGATCGCCGCCGAAAACCGCCGCCGCTACGCCTCGTTCCACGATGCCGAGAGCCTCGCGGCCCTGGCGGCCTACACGGGAATCGTCTTCAAGCGGCTCGACCCGGGAAGTTTCACCGACGACGATTTCGAATATACCCAGGAGCATCTGAACATCACCTCGTTTCTCTACGGGCTGCTCCGCCCGCTGGATGCCATCCGCCCCTACCGCCTCGAAGGCGACACCATCCTGCCGGGCGAGGAGGAGCAGACACGCTTCGACTTCTGGCAGCAGCGGCTCACCGAGCCTTTCATCCGCAAAATCCAGGCCGACGACGGCGTGCTGCTCAATCTGGCCAGCGGCGAGATGAAACGCCTCTTCGACTGGCGGCGCCTCGCCCGCGAGGTGAGGATCATCACCCCGGAGTTCCGGATCCGCGAAGGCGACCGGCTGAAAACCATCGTCATCTATACGAAGATGTGCCGCGGCGAGATGGCGCGGTTTGCACTGAAAGGCCGGATCGACGATCCCGAATCCCTGAAAGCCTTCGAATGGGAGGGATTCCGGTTCGATGCGGCCCGGAGCCGCGGCGACAACTGGTTGTTCTCGATGTAATACACAAGAGGTGCGTCCGACCGGGATTTTCCCCTCTTCGGAACAGCATGTATAGCAAAGAAAAAGGAGTTATTCCCGTTCGGCCGACGATTCCGGAGAGCGGACTGCAAGCAGCGCCCGGAGGATTCCCTCCTCGTCGTAGCCGCAAAGGGCCTTCAACTGGGCAGGGGTGCCGTGCTCGACCCATTCGTCGCCGATGCCGAGGCGCGTGACCTGCACGTCGTATCCGCGAGAGGTGAAAAAGACCGTGACGGCCTCGCCGACCCCGCCGCGCAGGCAGCCGTCCTCGACGGTGACGACCCGCCGGAAGCGGCGCCCCACCTCGTCGAGCAGCGCCTCATCGAGGGGTTTCACGAAACGCAGGTCGTAATGGGCTGCTTCGACCCCTTCGGTCGCAGCGCGTTCGGCGGCCCGGGCCGCGGCATTCCCGACCGTTCCGACGGTCACTAACGCCACGTCGCTCCCCTCGCGCAGCTTCCGACCCCGCCCCGCCGGCAGCGCCTCGAACGCCACACCGCGCCACGGCAGTCCTTCGCCGCACCCGCGCGGGTAGCGGATCATGAAGGGATGGCCGGACTGGAGTGCCGTATACATCAGGTTGCGGAGTTCGGGTTCGTTCATCGGGGCGGCGATCGTCAGCCCCGGGACGGCCCGGAAGGCCTCCATGTCGAAGACGCCGTGATGGGTGACGCCGTCCTCGCCGACCAGCCCGCCCCGGTCGAGGCACATCACCACCGGAAGGTCCTGGATCGCCACGTCGTGAATCACGTTGTCGTAGGCGCGCTGCATGAAGGTCGAGTAGATGTTGCAGAAGGGAACCATCCCCGCAGCGGCGAGTCCCGCCGAGAAGGTCACGGCGTGCCCCTCGGCAATCCCGACATCGAAACAGCGGTCGGGCATCTCGCGCAGGAGGATATTCATCGAGCAGCCGGTCGGCATGGCGGGCGTAACGCCCACGACCCGTCTGTCGCGCCGCGCCAGTTCGAGCAGCGTCTCGCCGAAGACATCCTGATAGCGGGCCGGGCCCTCCGGGGGCGCGATGCGCTCGCCCGTATCGGGATTGAAGCGCCCGGGGGCGTGCCATACCGGTTGGTCGTGCTCGGCGGGCAGATAGCCTTTGCCCTTCACCGTCAAGACATGCAGCAGCTTCGGGCCCTCGATGTCGCGCATCGCACGAAGTGTCCGCACCAACTCCTTGAGGTTGTGGCCGTCCACCGGTCCGAAGTAGCGGAAATTGAGGCTCTCGAAGAAGTTGCTCTTGTTCAGCAGCCCCTGTTTGACGGCATTGCCCGCCTTCTGGCAGAGGCGCAGCAACCGCGGCGTATGCGACAGGATGCCCCACAGCCGCTGTTTGAAGCGGTTGTAGTGCACCGACGTGGAGATCTTCAGCAGGTAGTTTTTCAGGGCTCCCGTGGCCTGGTCGATGGCCATGTTGTTGTCGTTGAGAATCACCAGCAGGTTCGTCCGTTTCGAGGCCCCGGCGTTGTTCAGCCCCTCGAAGGCCAGGCCGCCGGTCATCGAACCGTCGCCGATCACCGCCACGACGTGGTGTTTCTCACCCCGCAGTTCGGCCGCCTTGGCCATGCCGAAAGCCGCCGAGATCGACACCGAGGCGTGACCGCCCCCGAAAGCGTCGTACACGCTCTCGGACATGCGCGGGAAACCGCTGATCCCGCCCAACTGCCGTTTGGTATGGAACGCTTCGCGCCGCCCCGTGATGATCTTGTGGGCGTAGGTCTGGTGTCCGACGTCCCAGACGATCCGGTCCTCCGGCGTATCGTAGACATAGTGCAGGGCCGCAGCCAGTTCTACGGCCCCGAGGCTCGACGCCAGGTGCCCCGGATTCACCGAACACTCCTCGATGATGTAGTGCCGCAACTCGTCGCAGTAACGGCGCAACTCCTCCGGCGTGAGCTGCTTCAACTCCCGCGGCGACGAAATCCGGTCCAGCAGTTTATGATCTTCGCACGACATTGGAGAGACAAAGATACGAAATAATAGGGAATTTTTTCGAAAATTTTCCTATCTTCGCATAACGGTTAAATCATACGCGCGATGAAATACAAACGAATACTCCTGAAATTGAGCGGCGAATCGCTCCAGGGTGCTCAGAAATACGGGCTCTCGCCCGAAGTGCTGCAATCCTACGCCGAGCAGATCAAGGCCGCGGCCGCCACGGGCGTCCAGATCGGAATCGTCATCGGAGGAGGCAACATCTTCCGCGGACTCTCCGGAGCCAAAAAGGGCTTCGACCGCGTGAAGGGCGACCAGATGGGAATGCTCGCCACGATCATCAACTCCCTGGCCCTCCAGTCCGCACTCGAAGACAACGGCGTCAAATGCAAGGTCCTCACCTCGATCCGCATGGAGCCCATCGGAGAATACTTCTCCAAGGCCCGCGCCATCGAGTACCTCCAGGCCGGATATGTCGTCATCATCGGCGGAGGCACCTCCAACCCCTATTTCACCACCGATTCCGCATCGGCCCTGCGCGGCATCGAGATCGAAGCCGACGTCCTGCTGAAGGGTACCCGCGTCGACGGCGTCTACACCGCCGACCCCGAAAAGGACCCCACGGCCACGAAATTCGCCGAGATCTCCTTCGAGGAGGTCCTCGACCGCCGTCTGAAAGTCATGGACCTCACGGCCTTCACCCTCTGCCGCGAAAACGGCCTCGAAATCATCGTATTCGACATGGATACCCCCGGCAACCTCGGACGGGTCCTCGCCGGAGAACCCATCGGAACCCTCGTAAAACACTGACGTCATGGCCATCCGAAAACCCCGCAGAAAGAACAGCCGGCAATTGTGGGTCATGCTTGCGCTGATCGTCGTCATCGTCGCCGTCATCGCCCTGCTCCCCACCGGCAGCGAACCCGCCCGCGAAGAGAACGAAATCGAAGCCACAACGCTCGTCAAGGCCGGAGACATGGCCCCGGACTTCACCGTCGAGATGCTCGACGGAAGCACGGTCTCGCTCGCCGAACTCCGCGGAAAGGTCGTCCTGCTCAACTTCTGGGCCACCTGGTGCCCGCCCTGCCGCGAGGAGCTGACACACGTCCAAAAGGAGATCATCGACCGATTCGCCGGACAACCCTTCGTCTTCCTGCCCGTCTCGCGCGGCGAGAGCCGGGCAGACGTCGCCGCATTCCGCGAAAAAACCGGATACGAATTCCCCATGGGACTCGACTCCGCACGCACCGTCTATGACCGCTACGCCTCGAACTACATCCCCCGCAACTTCCTTATCGATGCCGAAGGCAAGGTCGTCACGGCAACCGTAGGATTCGAGGAGACCGAATTCGAGGAGCTCATCCAAACCATCCGGAAAACCCTCGAAAAAACCGAATAGCCCCTCCCGACAGAGAGAAAAACGACAATAAATCAAATCGATACTTGCAATATGGATACCAAGACTATTCTCAACGACGCTTCGTCCCGGATGCAGAAGGCCATCGACCATTTCGAAGAGGAGCTCCTCAACGTGCGCGCCGGAAAAGCCTCGCCCAATGTCCTCAACGGCGTGATGGTCGACTATTTCGGTTCGCAGGTGCCCGTGTCGGGTGCCGCCAGCGTCACCGTCCCCGACGCCAAGACCATTCTGATCCAGCCCTGGGACAAGAAGATGCTCCGACCGATCGAAAAGGCAATCCTCGACTCCAACATCGGACTCACCCCCTCGAACAACGGCGAAACCATCCGCCTCACGATCCCGCCCCTGACCGAGGAGCGCCGCAAGGAGTTGGTCAAACAGGTCCGCGGTGAGGCCGAAACCGCACGAATCAGCCTGAGGAACGCCCGGCGCGACGCCGTCGACGCCTTCAAGAAGGCCCAGAAGGAGGGTATGCCCGAGGATGAATCGAAAGACGGAGAAACCCAGTCGCAGAAACTCCTCGAAAAGTTCTCCAAGACGCTGGACGAAATCCTCGCCAAGAAGGAGAAGGAGATCATGACCGTCTGAAACCCAGACACGAACCGCCTTTTACGAAAAAATCCGACCGCTCACCCGCGGTCGGATTTTTCGTGAGGGGGGGGGCAGAGAAAAGGCAGGAGGGAGGAGGGGGGGGGTGATGGAGGAGGCAGAGAAGGACTGAGAGAGCGGGGACAAAAGGCGAAAGCCGAAGGCCCCAAGATAGAGGCAGAAGAGGTGACGGTAAGAGCCGGTTGGAAGGTGAAGGATGGGGCAGAGACGACGGGACAGAAGGCGAAAGAAAAAGGGGAGGGTAAGGAGGACGGCAGAATGGGCGGTGGGAACGGAGCAGCGTCGGGAAAGGCGGAGGCAGGACTGCACCCCGCCTCCGGTTGATCCCCGTCCCGCCTACTCGCCGAGCGGCCCGAGCGACCCGATCCAGGCCGCCAGATCGGCCAGCACCGCGGGAGAAAAAGTCTCTTCGATCATCTCGTACTCCGCGACGTCACCCGTTGTACAGGGCTGGAACAAATGGTTCAGACCCGGGTACTCCTTCACCGTGAGGAGTTCCGAGTCGCCGAGCAGCCGCCGGACCGCCCCGAGGTTCTCCCCGGCATCGACCTGGCGGTCCAAAGCCCCGTTCAGGGCCAAGACGGGACGGTCGCCCGAGCGGCGGATCGCCTCCGAAGGATCGAACGTCAGAAAATGGTACACCCACGGCGACGCCGCAGCCCCGTCCAGCAGGCGGAGAATATTCGTGCGGAGCATCTCCGGCAGGGTCTGCACCTCCGGATCGGCCGAAAGTTCGGCCTTCAGCGCCGACAGCCGTTCCGGCAGTTCCGACAGGGGTGTCGCCCGCAGCGCCGCGTGGCACTGCTCGATCAGGCGGCAGCAGGCATCGATCGTCGGAGCATCCAGCCCCTGCAGCTCCATGGTCCGGCGGTTCTGGAGCAGGCTCAGCCGCCCGCCCGGCACCAAACCGCCCGCCAACGACACCACAAACGCCACTGCAGGCTCCTTCGCAGCCGCCAGGAAGGCAGCTGTCCCGCCCTCGCTGTGGCCGAGGATTCCGATCCGCACCGCATCGAAACCCGGTTGCGCCCGCAACCAGTCGACGGCTCCCAGGGCATCCAGCGCGAAATCCGCCGTCGTGGCATCCGCCAGCAGCGCCCGCTGCTCCGCCTCCGGAGCGCCGAAACCCCGATCGTCGTAACGCAGCACGGCAATGCCCCGCCGGGTCAGGTAATCGGCAATCACCCAGAACGGCTTATGGTCGAAAAGCTCCTCGTCGCGGTTCTGCAGGCCGCTGCCCGTCACCAGCACAACCGCCGCCCGCAGCGGCAGCGAGTCGGGAAGCGTCAGCGTCCCCGCAAGCCTCACCCCCGCCGCCCGGCTCGGGAAGGTCACCTCCCGGATCGCATACGGAAAGGGCGGTTGCGGAGTTTGGGGTCGCTGCGGAGCCGACCGCCGCGTGAACAGCAGCATCGAAGAGCGTCCGAACTGCGTAAACTCCCCCATCAGCATCCCGCCCGGCAGCAGATTCCCGCGGAACGAAGCGTCCAGGGCCCCGATCCGGAACGTCAGTTCCCCGCCGCCGAAAGCAATCGAATCGACCGGAATTCCCCGCACCCCCTGGTCGGGGCTGTCCAACGTCGCCCTATAGCCATCGGGAGATGTCGCAATGCGGAAAACAAGCCGCAGACTGGCGGCATTCATCGAAAGGGTGCCCTCCCAGACTCCGGCAGGGTCCTGCGCCGCACTGCCCAACGGCAGAAGCAGCAGCAAACCAACAAGCATTTGCAGTTTCATCACAGCGTGTTTCTCGGAAAGGAGTGCTCCCGCAGGAGCGGTTTCTGCCAAAAATACGAAAAATCACGAAAAATTCCGACACTCACCCCCACGACCGCACAAAAAAGCGGGAGGCCGTCGTCGACCTCCCGCACAGGATGTTCGGTATGCGAAGATTAGAGCTTCGGACCGGCTGCAACAAGCGCCTTGCCGGCCTCGTTGCCCGTGAACTTCGCAAAGTTCTTGATGAAGCGGCCAGCCAGATCCTTGGCCTTCTCATCCCAGTCGGCGGCATTCGCATAGGTGTCGCGCGGATCCAGAATCTTCGAATCGACACCCGGCAACTCCGTCGGAACCACGAAGTCGAAGATCGGCATCGTCTTGGTCGGAGCCTTGTCGATCGAACCGTCGAGGATCGCGTCGATGATGCCGCGCGTATCCTTGATCGAGATACGTTTGCCCGTACCGTTCCAGCCCGTGTTCACCAGGTAAGCCTTGGCGCCCGACTTCTCCATCTTCTTCACCAGCTCCTC
>CALUMM010000078.1 GCA_944321755.1 uncultured Alistipes sp. | reverse complement strand
AGAGCGATGCCGACATCGCCAACGAAAAGAAGGCTGCGAAGGCCGCAACGTGGATCAACCGCGGCAAGGCCTTCTATGAGGTGGCTGTCGAGCCGACGAAGAACCTCTTCGTCAACATGGAGTCCACGATGCTCAAACTCACGGTCGGCGAGCCGAAATCGACCTCGCAGGAGACCCTCAACGGCGTGCAGTACACGGCCTGGGTCTACCCTTGGTTCACGGCCTACATCAAGGACAACAAGGTCGCCACGTGGAAGCAGACCAAATGGGTGATCAAGGATGCCCCGCAGAAAGCGATCGAGGCCTATAACAAGGCCTATGAACTCGATCCCAAGAGCGCCGACAAGGTCAAGGAGGGCCTGAAGCAGATCAGCGACTTCTGCTCGCAGGTCGGCAATGCCGGCATCGACTCGGGCGACTATGTCGGAGCTGCAAACGCCTATGCCACGGCTTACGAGGCTCAGTCGAGCCCGGCTTACGGCGAGGCCGATCCCGCACTGCTCTACTATGCGGGCTATCTGCTGACGGTCGACGGTTCGAACAATGTCGAGTCGTTTGTCCGCGGCGGGAAGTATCTCCAGGAGGCTATCGCCAAGAACTATGCCGACGAGGAGGGTAACATCTACTACTACCTCTTCCACTGCCTCTACGGCCAGAAGGCTGCCGACAAGGAGAATGTCATGAAGGCCAAGCAGGCCCTGCTGACCGGTATCGAGAAGTTCCCGAAGAACGAGCGGATTCTCGACGGCCTGATGCAGCTCTACACCTCGGAAGAGGGTGTCGGAGACCCCGCCGACCTCGTGGCGCTGATCGACAAGGCTATTGCCGACAACCCGTCGAATGTCGACCTGTGGTTCGGCCGCGGCCGGATCTTCTACGCCCTGAAGGATTACGACAAGAGCATCGAGTCGTTCAAGAAGGTCGTGGAGCTGAAGCCCGACCTCTTCGAGGGCAACTACTATCTGGGTGTCTTCTACACGATCAAGGGCGATGAACTCAACAAGGTGATGAACGAGAAGCAGTACAGCAGCCAGTCGGCTTACGATGCCGATCTGAAGGCTGTCAACGAGGTTTATCTGGCTGCCGTGCCCTGGTTCGAGAAGGCTCACGAGATCAAACCCGAGGATGTCGATACGCTGGAGTTCCTCAAGTCGCTGTGCTTCCGTCTGCGCGACGAACCCGGCATCATGGACAAGTACAATACCTACAATGCCCTCTACAAGCAGGCCAAGGGTATCGAATAATCGATTTCGGAATCGAAAACACGGGAAGCCCGGCTCCACATCTGTGGGGACGGGTCCCTTTTTTAGAGGGGCTTTTTGCATCGTCAAAAAGCCCCGCAAAAACCGCCCGGCTAAGAGTCGGATTTAGGGGCGAAGGGATGTTAAAAGGTTCGGAAACAAATCACCGCTCCCGACGGTCGGTCGTATGCGGATTCACGCTGCGGAAACCCCAATAAGGTTCAGCAGCCCACAAAACCCTCCTCTTAGGAGGGCGGCTTTTAGCCGGTTCCGCACTCTCGCCGGAAGCGGATCAAGAGTTTGCGACGGGTTGAGTGCCCGGAGCGGGAGGCTGGAAAGGCTTGATCTTCCTGCACCCGCTCAACTCAACCCGTTGCCAACTCCCGCTGGAGGCGACTTGCGGATGGTTTTGGTGGCACCTTTTGACACCAAAAGGTGCCGGTTTAAAAAGCCGGATTTATGGGCGCGGGCTTAAGAAGCCCGTTTTATGGGCAGCGGGAACTTCCCGGGTTGCCGGGCCGGTTCTGCGCTTCGACTGTTGGACGCGGATTCACGATTCGGAAACCTCGTGAGGTTCCGCAGCCCACAAATCGGGCTTCTTAAGCCCGTCGGTTTTTGCGGCGCTTTTTGACGATGCAAAAAGCGCCCGCCTAAGAGGCGGGTTTTCGTGGGCGATGGTGGCTTCAAAAGGTTTCCGATCCGGTTCTCCGCTTTGATTATTTATTTTGATTCTTTTCCAAAAATTCGTATCTTTGCCTTGTAGGCGGGTGCATCCGCCGCATGACATTTTGTTTAACGTAAGCGTTACGTTATTGTTCTTGCTGACAAAAAGACCAAAATTTAGATGCGAAGGAACGATAAATGTAATGCTCGCGCGTTTGCGCGGGCTTTTGTTTATCGATCGCATGGGTATTGGTCTACCTTGTCAGCCGGTAAGTAACTGACCCGTGCATTTTTTATGAAAAAACGGCAAATCTTTTCCCCGATTTGGGGAGCGCTCCTGACGGTGTTGTTTCTGTCGGGATGCGACCGGCAACTGCAATTCGACTTGGCCGAACAGGAGTTCCGCCGTGTGACCGACCTGCAATCGGAGGTGCTCGCCGAGGTGCTCTCCTCCTACGCGGCTCAGGGTCCCGAAAAGTTCGGGACTCTGAATGTCGGTTATATGCGCGACGGGACGTTCGCCCTGCTCGAATCGCTCGATGAGGAGGCCGGGCGCCTCATCGAGCGCATGGTGCGCTTCTGCGACCGACGGCGGGTGAAACAACTGGTGGAGTGTCTGGAACTGCGGGCACGGCTGACGCGGCGCTTCAACGATGCCGAAGCCCCCTTCATCTACCGGGATTATCCGCCGCCCTGGGAGGTTCTCGAACCCGATGCCGGGGAGTGGCTGCGGCGGGTTAGCGGGCGATGCGGCCGGTAATGGGACCCCGGGCCAGTTGGGCGGTGTCTTCGGCCGTGAACTGCCCGTAGTCGCCCGGTACGGTGTTCTTGATTGCACACGCCGCCGTGCCGAAATCCAGCGCAAACTGCATGTCCCCGGCGTGCCGGGCCAACCCGTAGATCAACCCGCCGACAAAGGCGTCGCCCACACCGACGCAATCCACCACGCAGTCGATGTCGTAAACCCGCGACGAGTAGAGCCGACCGTCGGTGTAGAGCGTTCCGGAAATCAGGTGGTGGTTGGCACTCAGCACGCTGCGCAACCCGAAGACGATGCCCCGGCAGTGCGGGAAACGCTCCGCCACCTGCCGCGAGGCCATTTCGTAGCCTGCCGTATCGGGCCGATAGGAGGCATCCCGGGCCTCGAATTTCGGGAGTTGCAGCCCGAGAATCCGTTCGTATTCGTCGTCTGTGCCGAAGAAGAAGTCGCACTGCGCCATAAGCGGCGGCAGGACCTCCTGCGGGGTTTTGCCGTATTTCCAGAGGTTTTTGCGGTAGTTGAGGTCGCACGAAACCACCAGTCCGGCAGCGCGGGCCGCGGCGATGGCTTCGGCGCACGCCTCGGCGGCCGAGGCACTGACGGCGGCCGAGATCCCCGACCAGTGGAACCACGCGGCATCGCGGAAAATCGATGCCCAGTCGATCATCCCCGGGCGCAGCAGGTCGAACGACGACCCGGCCCGGTCGTAGACCACGTGCGACGAACGCATCGCCGCGGCCTCCTCCATGTAGTAGAGTCCGATCCGGTTTCCGCAGCGCAGCACGTCGCCGGTCTCCACGCCGTAGCTGCGCAGGTCGTCGAGGCACGCCTCGGCGATGCGGTTGTCGGGCAGGCAGGTGACGAATTCGCTCCGCAGTCCGTAGTTGGCCAGGGCCACGGCTACGTTGGCTTCGCTGCCTCCGTAGCTGACCTGGAAGAGTTTCGTTTGGTTGAAGCGCAGTCTGGAGGGCGGTGTGAGCCGCAGCATGATCTCCCCGAAGGTGACGATTTTTTTCTTCGTGTCCATGGTTTCTGGGTCGCTAAACAGAACAAAGATAGCAAAAAAAAGGAACCGATCGTTCCGATTCCGCTATTTTTCGCGGGGCTTTTTCGGGGCGCTTCCCCATTTGTCGGAATGCCCGGCGGCTGCGGAATGAAAATACCCCCGACACGTTGCCGTGTCAGGGGTATGCTGCTTTCCGGGAGTCCCGTTCGGGAACCTCCGCGGCCTCTGTCCGGACCTATTTGCGGACGGTGACCGTCAGCGGCCGGGTGGCGGCAGCCTCGGCGGCCGTGATCTCCTCGACCCATTCGCCCATATCCTCCACGCCGCCCTGGCTCCAGCCCGAGCCGGCATAGTAGGTGAGCGTCTCGCCGGACTTCACGCTCTTGACCGCTACGGCGTGTCCCAGCGTGTCGGCGATCATCTCGCCGCCCGGGAGGATCACACCCTGGAAAATATCACCGTCACGCACGGGATCTTTCGAATCCGATGCGGGCTCTACCATGGCCATCCAGTCGTCGCCGTTCATGACCTGCTTCACGTCGTGGCGCACGAAGCCTGCGGCGATGGGCAGTTCGGTGAAGTCACCCTCGTAGAGGTTGTCCATGCGGTTGAAGCGCTGGTTGGCATCGAGCGAGATGGTCTTCACGAGCGACACCTGCGTGCCGTTTACGTCGAACGGGGCGTAGGTCAGCTCGACGGTCGTGCGGATCGGGCCGTTGTCGAGCGTGCGGGCCGTAGCGTAGTTGTGGTCCATGTACCAGAACTTGCCGTCGACGAAGGGCACCGAAGCACCCGAACCGAGCGTCACGCCCACCTTGTAGCAATCCATGCCGTCGCCGTAGTTGTGGTGGTAGTCACCCTTGGCATACCACTCGTCGATGACGAGTTTCTCGGTGCACTTCACCCAGACGTCGATACCCGGCGTGACGAGCTTCTCGGGCGAGGTCTCCAGGGCCGGGCCGTAGAGGCGGTAGGCCACCTTGTTGTTCTCCCAGGCGTAATCGTCGTAGCGTTCGGGAACCTGGCGTCCGAATGCCTCGGCGGGGTAGGCCTCGCGCGTGCCGGTGACGATCTGGAAGTGTTTGGTCTCCAGTGCATCGGCGTCGGTCTGGAAGATCAGCGCCTGGGGTTCGGCCTCGCCGCGGTAGAGGACCTGCGAGGGTACCTGCTCCTTGTCGTCGTTCAGCACGACGACGTTCTCGGGCGTCACGCCCTGGAGTGCCGAAACCTCGGACCAGGCGATTTCGACGGTCTCGTCGTCGCGGTCGAGCTGCGTGGAGTTGGTGACTTCGACTTTCAAAGCCGGAGTGCAGGAGGCTGCCAGCATGGCGGCAAATCCTAAGAGTGTGTTTTTCATCATACGGAAACTGAAGTTTTTTCGATGTTTGGTTTGGCAAATTTACGATTTTTCCGTATATTGGTCAACCAGAATGGCAAATATTCTATTTAATTTGGTGATTTTTCGTAGTATCTCTCGCGGAAAGTTACTAATTTTACGTGGTGAAAAGGGACGATTTTCTGGCAGATCGTTCCGATTCTGCGAATGTTGGCCTAAATATTAAACGATACAATGAAAGCGTTCAACGACGAGAATTTCCTGTTGCAGACCGAAACGGCGCAACGGCTTTACCACGAACATGCGGCTCACCAGCCGATCATCGATTACCATTGCCATCTGATCCCGGAGTACGTGGCTTCGAACCACCGCTTCGAGAACCTGTCGAAGATCTGGCTCGAAGGCGACCACTACAAGTGGCGCGCGATGCGCACGAACGGCGTGGAGGAGCGTTACTGCACGGGAAAGGATACCACCGACTGGGAGAAGTTCGAAAAGTGGGCCGAAACGGTGCCCTATACGATGCGCAACCCGCTCTACCACTGGACCCACCTGGAACTGAAGACGGCTTTCGGTGTCACGAAACTCCTCAACCCGTCGACCGCGCGGGAGATCTACGACCATTGTACGGCCCTGCTGCAGCAGCCCGAGTATTACGCCCGGGGCCTCATGCAGCACTACAACGTCGAGGTGGTCTGCACGACGGACGACCCGGTTGATTCGTTGGAGCACCACATCAAGGTCCGCGAGGACGGCTTTGCGGTGAAGATGCTCCCGACGTGGCGCCCCGACAAGGCGATGGCTGTCGAATCGGCCGCCGATTTCAGGGCCTACATCGAAAAACTCTCCGAGGTCTCGGGGGTCTCGATCTCGAAATTCGCCGACGTGATCGACGCCCTGCGCGTGCGCCACAAGTTCTTCGAGTCGGTGGGTTGCCGCCTCTCGGACCACGGCATCGAGGAGTTCTACGCCGAGGACTACACGCAGGCCGAAATCGACGCTATCTTTAATAAGGTGTACGGCGGCCGGGAGCTTACCCCGGAGGAGATCCGCAAGTACAAGACCGCAATGATGGTCGAATTCGCCGTCATGGACCACGAAACGGGCTGGACGCAGCAGTTCCACTACGGTGCCATCCGCAACAACAACTCGCGGATGTTCGCGCAGCTGGGGCCCGATACGGGCTTCGACTCGATCGGCGACTTCACGGTGGGCAAGGCGATGTCGAAATTCTTCGACATGCTCGACCGTGAGGACAAGCTCACCCGCACGATCATCTACAACCTCAATCCGCGCGACAACGAGCTCGTCGCCACGATGCTCGGCAACTTCCAGGACGGCCGCTACGGCGCCGGGAAGATCCAGTTCGGCTCGGGGTGGTGGTTCCTCGACCAGAAGGACGGCATGGAGAAGCAGATGAACGCCCTCTCGACGCTGGGCCTGCTGAGCCGCTTCGTGGGGATGCTGACCGACTCGCGCTCGTTCCTCTCGTACCCGCGCCACGAGTATTTCCGCCGCACGCTCTGCAACCTCGTGGGCAACGATATCGAACAGGGCCTGCTGCCCGCCTCGGAGATCGACTTCATCGGTCGCGAAATCATCGAGGGAATCTGCTACCGCAATGCGAAAAATTTCTTCAAATTCTAACCAATCCATAGGATAACAACATGAAAATCGTAACTTTAGGAGAAATCATGCTGCGTCTCTCGACGCCGGGGAACACCCGTTTCGTACAATCCGATTCGTTCGACGTCGTGTACGGCGGCGGCGAGGCCAACGTAGCAGTTTCGTGCGCCAACTACGGCCACGACGCCTACTTCGTGACGAAACTCCCGAAGCATGAGATCGGACAGTCGGCCGTGAATGCCCTGCGCAAGTACGGCGTGAAGACCGACTTCATCGCCCGCGGCGGTGACCGCGTGGGTATCTACTACCTCGAAACCGGCGCCTCGATGCGCCCCTCGAAGGTGATCTACGACCGGGCACACTCGGCCATCGCCGAAGCCGACCCGCAGGACTTCGATTTCGACGCCATCATGGAGGGTGCCGACTGGTTCCACTGGTCGGGCATCACGCCGGCCATCTCGGACAAGGCTGCCGAACTGACGAAACTGGCCTGTGAGGCCGCAAAGCGTCACGGCGTGACCGTTTCGGTGGACCTGAACTTCCGCAAGAAGCTCTGGACCAAGGAGAAGGCCCAGTCGATCATGAAGCCGCTGATGCAGTATGTCGACGTCTGCATCGGCAACGAGGAGGACGCCGAATTGTGCCTGGGCTTCAAGCCCGACGCCGATGTCGAAGGCGGTGAGACCAATGCCGAAGGCTACAAGGGCATCTTCCGCCAGATGGCTGCCGAGTTCGGGTTCAAGTATGTGATTTCGACGCTGCGCGAGTCATTCTCGGCCACGCACAACGGCTGGAAAGCCATGATCTACAACGGAAAGGAGTTCTACGAGTCGAAGCGCTACGACATCAACCCGATCATCGACCGCGTGGGCGGCGGCGACTCCTTCTCGGGCGGTATCATCCACGGTCTCTTGACGAAGCCGACGCAGGGCGAGGCCCTCGAATTCGCCGTGGCAGCTTCGGCCCTGAAGCACACGATCAACGGCGACTTCAACCTCGTATCGGTCGAGGAGGTCGAGTCGTTGGCCGGAGGTAATGCCAGCGGTCGCGTACAGCGTTAATACACAGTCGGAGATGAGAGGAGAGAGGGCCGCAAGGAGTTCTCTCCTCCGCCCGTTTTTGATGATTATAAACAGATTCTGAAAATGGCACGTTTTTCAAAAATGCAAGTCATGGAGGCCATTGCCAAAACCGGCATGGTTCCCGTATTCTATCACGCTGACGCCGAGATCGCCAAGCAGGTTGTCAAGGCCTGCTACGAGGGCGGCGTCCGCGCCTTCGAATTCACGAACCGCGGCGACTTCGCCTCGGAGGTCTTCATCGAGGTGATCAAGTTCGCCGCCAAGGAGTGCCCCGAAATGGTCCTCGGCGTGGGCACGATCGTCGATGCCCCGACGGCTGCCATGTACATCCAGTACGGCGCCAACTTCATCGTGGGTCCCTACCTGAACCCCGAGGTTGCCAAGGTCTGCAACCGCCACCTGGTGCCCTATACGCCGGGCTGCGGTTCGGTGACGGAGATCGGCGAGGCCCAGGAGCTGGGCTGCGACCTGACGAAGGTCTTCCCGGCCGGAAATGTCGGAGGCCCGTCGTTCGTCAAGAACGTCAAGGCGCCGCTGCCGTGGTCGAACATCATGGCGACGGGAGCCGTCGAACCGACGGAGGAGAACCTTACGGCATGGATCAAGGCCGGCGTCTACTGCGTGGGCATGGGCTCGCAGCTCTTCCCCAAGGACGTGATCGCCGCGAAGGACTGGAAAGCCATCTCGGAAAAATGCCGCTTCGCACTGGACGTCATTGCGCGCGTGAAAGCCGGCAAGTAGTTTTTATCCCACAGACCTAAACCTTATCACATGACAAATTCCTCATCAACATCAACCAAACTGATGACCAACTGGCGGTGGTGGATGTGCGTTCTGCTCTTCGTCGCCACGACGGTCAATTACTTGGACCGTCAGGTTCTGTCGCTGACCTGGAAGGACTTCATCGCCCCCGAATTCCACTGGACCGACGCCGACTACGGTACCATTACCGCCGTCTTCTCGCTCGTGTATGCCCTCTGTATGCTCTTCGCCGGACGTTTCATCGACTGGATGGGCACCAAGAAGGGTTATTTGTGGGCGATCGGCGTATGGTCGGCAGGCGCCTGCCTCCATGCGGCCTGCGGCTGGGCCACGATGCACATCGAGGGCTTCGAGTCGATCAAGGCCATGACCTCCGTGGAGGCGGGCACGGCCGTGGCGTTCGCCATTGCGTCGACAAGCGTCTGGCTGTTCCTCGCCGCGCGCTGTATCCTTGCGCTGGGTGAGGCGGGCAACTTCCCCGCAGCCATCAAGGTGACTGCCGAGTACTTCCCGAAGAAGGACCGCGCCTTTGCCACGTCGATCTTCAATGCCGGAGCGTCGGTGGGTGCTCTGGTGGCTCCGGCCACGATTCCGCTGCTGGCCCAGTATTTCAAGGACCAGGGCATCGGCGGAGGCTGGGAGATGGCTTTCATCATCATCGGAGCCCTGGGCTTCCTCTGGATGGGCTTCTGGGTCTTCATGTACGATAAACCCGAGAAGTCGAAGCATGTGAATGCCGCCGAGCTGGCCTACATCCATCAGGACGATGCCGAGATGCCGGCCGCCGAGACCAAGGCGCAGGAGGAGAAACCCGAAAAGGTCATTCCGTTCTGGCGCTGCTTCACCTACCGGCAGACCTGGTCGTTCATCACCGGCAAGTTCTTCACCGACGGCGTGTGGTGGTTCTACCTCTTCTGGGCACCGGCCTACTTCTCGGACCAGTACGGCTATTCGTCCAGTTCGGGAATGGGTATTGCGCTGATCTTCACGCTCTACGCCATCGTGACGGTGCTGTCGATCTTCGGCGGTTACCTTCCGAAGCTCTTCGTCGACCGTAAGGGCATGAACCCCTATGCGGGCCGTATGCTGGCGATGCTGATCTTTGCGTTCCTGCCGCTGCCCGCGCTCTTCGCGCAGGGCGCCGGAACCTACTCGGTATGGTGGCCCGCCATCATCATCGGTCTGGCCGGTGCGGGGCACCAGGCGTGGTCGGCCAACCTCTTCTCGACGATCGGCGACATGTTCCCCAAATCGGCCATCGCGACCATTACGGGTATCGGCGGTATGGCCGGAGGTGTGGGCTCGTTCCTGATCAACAAGGGAGCCGGAGCGCTCTTCACCCACTCGGAACAGATGGGCGAGGCCTTCCGCTTCATGGGCTTCGACGGCAAGGAGGCCGGTTACATGATCATCTTCTGCATCTGCGCCGTGGCTTATCTGGTGGCGTGGGCGATCATGAAGACGCTGGTTCCGAAGTACAAGCCTATCGTTATCGAATAATTTTTTCCGGGTCCGGATCGGCGGCGGTCGGCGACCGTCGGCTGCCGCCGGTTCTTTCCGGGCTCTCATTCACGCACTTACAATGATTAAAGAATTGAACAAGTCGACCGTCGAAACGGTCGACCGCCCCGTTCGTATCCTGCAGTTCGGCGAGGGCAATTTCCTGCGGGCCTTTGTGGACTGGCAGATCGACATCGCCAACGAGAAGGGCGTCATGAATTCGGGCGTGGCTATTTGTCAGCCCATTATCGATCCCGAGCACAAGGTGCTGGGGATGATCGACCTGCTGCACCGGCAGGACAACCTCTACCACGTCTATCTGGAGGGTATCGAGAACCGCCAGCCGAAGAAGGACGTGCGGCTGGTGAAGAGCGTGATGGATTCGTTCAACCCCTATGTAGAGTATGAGAAATACGAGCGTTACTTCCTCTCGCCGGAGCTGAAGATCACGATCTCGAACACCACGGAGGCGGGGATCCGCTACGAGGAGGGCGATGATCTGGAGGCGCGTCCGCCGAAGTCCTACCCGGCGAAGATGACGGCGCTGCTCTACAAGCGTTTCAAGCACTTCAACGGCGATCCGACGAAGGGACTTTGCATCATCTGCTGCGAGCTGATCGAGAACAACGGCTCGACGCTGCACGAGTATGTGATCCGCCACGCGATGTACAACCACCTCGGCGCCGACTTCATCGACTGGGTGGAGCGCAACTGCCACTTCTGCGACACGCTGGTCGACCGCATCGTGCCGGGCTTCCCGCGCGACACCATCAACGAGATCAAGGAGGAGATCGGCTATGACGACAACCTCGTGGTAAAGGCCGAGCTGTACCACCTGTGGGCGATCGGCGGCGAGGGCTACAAGGAGGTGATGAAGGAGCTGCCGCTGGACAAGGCGGGTCTGCACGTGATCTTCATGCCGTCGATCAAGCAGTTCCGCGACAAGAAGGTCCGCATCCTGAACGGCTCGCACACGGGCATGGTGCCCATTGCCCTGCAGATGGGCTGCGAGACGGTGATGGATGCCTTCAACACGCCCGCCATCGAGCGTTTCATCAACGAGATGGTGGCCGAGGAGGTGATCCCGATGATCGAGGAGGACCAGGAGGAGCTGAAGCAGTTCGCCGCGGGGATCCTCGAACGCTTCTACAACCCCTACATCAAGCACAT
>CALUMM010000077.1 GCA_944321755.1 uncultured Alistipes sp. | reverse complement strand
ATCTTCTCCTGCCCGGCGAAGTTCTCCAACTCCTGCGGGCGGATCCGGTTCTCGAATTCGAGGTCGCTTTCGGTATTGCGTACGATGGACATGTTGCAAAGATACGTTTTTTCGGCGAATCCTGCGCCGCCCGATACAAAAAATCCGGCCCGCAGCCGATGCGGACCGGAACACCTGTCGTCACGGAGTGGCTACTCCTCCTGCGGCAGATCGAGTTTCAGCTCCTGGTTGCCGTTGTCGCGCGTCGGGAGCAGCAGGTTGATGCCCTTCCTGCCTTCGAGCTCCGCGGCGATCGGCGTGAGGTCGAACGACACGTAGTAACCGTAGTCGTAGCCCCGGGAATCGTCGCCGTCGTCGTGCAGCACCACCACGTTGAGGTACCCGTCATCGGTGTTCTCGAACTCCGTCGTGCCGCTCTTGTCCACGGCCAGCGTGAACGTGTGGCGTGAATTGTCGCGCACGGCATAGTTCGCGAAGAAGGTCAGCCACTCCCGCGTGAGGTTGAAGGTCCCCAGCGTGTAGCCCGTCTTCGCATCGCCCAGCTCCGCGAGGCGCGCGGCATCCTCCACGACCTCCGACGTCCCGGTGAAGATCTCCTCCACGGCGTAGAGCGCAATGTTGTAACGGTAGCCCGGGACCGTGCCGTCAAGCAGCGAGAACCAGATGATCGCCCGCTGTTTCGTGCCGTCGTCCACAGGACGGTAGCCCGGAACCCGCGTCTTGTCGCTCGGGTAGAGCCGGTCGCCGTTGTCGCGCTGGAAGCAGTAGTCGCCGCCGTCGAGCGGGCAGACCGTCGTGATGAGCGGATTGCTCGTCGGATAGTCGCCGTCGTCGTCGTTGCAGGCGGCGAATCCGAGAACCACTCCCGCCGCCAAAAGGAAAAATCCGAATTTTTTCATGCTTTTCATATCTGTTCTTTGCGTATTTTGTGTTACTTTCGCTTTTAAAACGCCGGAACGCCGCAAATACTGCATGTCGAAGAAAAATTTTTCCATCCCGTGCAGTCTTTGGGCTTTTCCTGCATTTATCAGGTGGAACTATCGATGCAGATGGAGGAACAGATACTGGCCGAAAGGTGCAGGATGGGTGACAATACGGCACGTAAAGAGCTGTATGACCGCTTCGCCGGACGGCTGTTGGCGATCTGTGTGCGTTATGTCGGAGACCGGGATACGGCCGCGGATCTCATGCACGACGCTTTCCTCAAGATTTTCGGGGCGTTCGACCGTTTCACCTTCCGAGGTCCTGGGTCGCTCCGCGCCTGGATCGAACGGATTACGGTCAATGTCGCCCTGGAGTGGCTCCGCAACCGGAACAGACTCGGGGTCCTGGAGCTCGATGAAGGCAGGGCCGCAAACCGGATCGCAGAACCCGACCCGGCCGACGTCGCCCGTATCCCGCAGGAGGTGCTCATGCGCTTCGTCGCAGAACTCCCCGACGGTTACCGGACGGTCTTCAACCTCTACTGCATCGAGGAGCGTTCCCACCGGGAGATCGCCGAACTGTTGGGCATCAACGAGAAAAGCTCTTCGTCGCAACTCTCCCGGGCACGGAGCCTGCTGGCCCGCAGGATCAAGGATTATTTGAAGTCGCAGGGATGATGATGAAACAAGATAAGGATTGGATCGATGCCATGCGGAGTGCGTTGCGCGACGCCGAAATCCCGCCCGCCGAAGGGGCTTGGGAACGGCTGCAGCGTGAACTCGACGGGACGGAACCCCGCGTTCCCGGGACGCACGTCCCCGAACCCCGGAAAAACGTGTGGCGCATCTATGGACCGCGGATCGCTGCTGCTGCCGCTGCCGTGTTGATTGGGGTCGTGGCAGGTGAATACCTGTGGCGTCCGGACCTGGAGTTGGGGAATGGGCAACCGGCTGTCGCTTCGTGGGCGGAAGACGGTGACTCCGCGGTCGGCATATCGCAGCGTCCGGAACCGGAGACGCTGCGCGAAAGGCTTGCCGAAGCCTCCGGATGGCCGACTGAACCCGGCCCGGAAGCCCCTGCCGGGCCCGATGCCCGGACGGACGGCGGACCCGGGCCGAATTCCGGGTCGGAGACCCTGGCTCTGAAGATGGAGCCGACCCCATTGTCGGAACCGTCGGATGCCGCCCGCCCGGAGACCTCCGCTCTCCCGAAAACCTCGGCTCACCCGGATGCCTCCGCTCTCTCGAAAACCGCGACTCACCCGGATGCCTCCGTTCTCCCGAAAACCTCGGCTCACCCGGATGCCTCCGCTCTCTCGAAAACCGCGACTCACCCGGATGCCTCTGCTCTCCCGAAAACCGCCGCCGCGCGGAAGAGCCGTGCGGCCGGAACGACCCCCAGCCGGACGGCGGCAGACCGCACCCGGAATTTTGACGATCCTTTCGGGGATTCCTTCGGATCGGCCGAAACCCGGCAGACGCGCACCAAGGCATCGCTGTCGCTCTTTGCGGGGGGCGGGATGACGGGCGGATCCGCCCTGCAGGGGACGGCGACGCGAAGCTACTCCGCCATAGTGGCGAGCGATGCCGTGTCGCTCGTCGGAAACGGAGACAACTTTTCGCCCATGGCGCGGCGCAATTACGACGAGAGCTCCTTCCGTCACCATCTGCCCCTGGGTTGCGGGATCACCGTCCGGGCGGAACTCCCGCACGGGCTGTCGATCGAAAGCGGGGTCAACTACACCCTTTTGCGTTCGGATGTGCGGCTGCGTTACTCCTCGGACGACGTGAGCCAGAAACTCCATTTCATCGGCGTACCCCTTCGTCTGAACTGGCAATTCGTCGAACGCGGGCGCTTCTCGGCCTATCTCGGGGCGGGCGGAATGCTCGAAAAGTGCATCTCCGCGAAGTTCGGCAGCGAAACCGTCGACGAATCCGGACTGCAGTGGTCGGCAACCGCCGCAATCGGTGCCCAATATCGGCTCGGAGAGCTCGTCGGACTCTATTTCGAACCCGAAGCCGCCTACTATTTTACCGATACCGAACTGCGGACGTCGCGTTCTGATGCCCCGTTGTCGGTTTCCCTGCGCGTGGGGCTGCGGCTCCTGTTTTAGCCCTCTTTTTCTTTTCGGAACGGAATTTTTCTTCTCCGGGCGTTTCGGCCGGAGAAGAACCTTGTGCAGACTCTTCCCGGCGAAGAGATGCAACGTAAGTAATAAGTATTATCAATCGGACGATTCCGCATCTGAAGACCCTTCTCTTTCCCTCTTGCAGTTTCCGTATTTACGTGTTTGAACGTGTTATTTATACGATCAAAAGTGCTATTTTTTATTGTTGGTAAGAAATTTGTTATTACTTTTGTAAGAATGAAAAAATGTACGATGAATTTTCTCCGGGAAGGCCGTAGCGAAGGGAATGAAGTGGGGGAATTGTGATGTCGGAAAGGCCCGAAGTTGCGGAGTTTGGACGTGATGGAGTGGTGGTTGGACGTGACGGAGTGCGAAGGTATAAGACGGACGTGCGGAGGAGACGGAGGAGGGTGATGGAGAAGGTGCCGGAGTGGAAAGGAGAGACGGGGAAGATGGAGCGATGAAAGAGAAAGGAGCCGCGAGAGAGGAAGAGTGGTGCCGGAGACGGCCGAAGAGACGGAGGGGAGAGACAGATGGAGACAGACGGAGAAGGATGAAGAGACGGAGGGGGAGAGACAGACGGAGAGGAACGGAGAAGGATGAAGAAACGGAGGGGGAGAGAGACAGACGGAGAGGAACGGAGAAGGATGAAGAGACGGAGGGGAGAGACAGATGGAGACAGACGGAGAGGAACGGAGAAGGATGAAGAAACGGAGGGGAGAGACAGATGGAGACAGACGGAGAGGGGAATATGGAGAGATATGGCGTGGAAGAGGTGCTGTGTGAGAAAACGGCGGAAAGGGGAAGATCATGGAGTGACCCTGAAAAACACGGGCGTTCGTTGGAAAAGAAAAACACAGGCGCGGGTTTTCCGCACCTGTGTCTGGTAGTCCCGACGGGAATCGAACCCATATCGTAAGAACCGGAATCTTATATTCTATCCATTGAACTACGGGACCGGGACTGCAAAGATGCAAAAAAAATTTTAATAAACGAAAAAAAATGCGGGAAAAGCAGAATAATTGGCTTAGAATTGAGGCGGTGATCAAGTGGGCGAATATGTCGACCAACTATTTTGCCCGCTATATCGGCCTTGCAAGAGGCGAAAACCTCTATCAGATCAAACGGGGAAACAACGGTATTTCGCTCGATGTGGCGGATCGGATCGTCGCCAAATTCCCCCAGATCGACAAACTGTGGCTTCTGACCGGCGAGGGGCAGATGTTCTCCGATGAATCGCTCCGCGGTCCCCAGATCCCCTATTACGATGTCGATGTCGAACAGGGAATCTCCAATCTGGAACACCTGGAGGCTCAGAGCAATCTGATCATTCCGCCCGTCGGAGGGTGCGACCTGGCCATGTCATACGCCGGGCGTGCCATGGGCGACTGCGTGCCCCCGGGGACCATCGTTCTCCTGAAAGCCGTAGACCGCGATGCAATTATTCCTGGTGAAGAATATGTGATTGTCTGCCGAAAAATTGTAACTTTGCGCATAGTTCGTGCCGCAGAGGAGGAGGGCAAAGTCCGCCTCGTGGCCGGAGATCGGGAACACTATGACGATATCGTTCTGAACGACAGCGATATAGTCTCGGTCTACAAAGTGAAGGCTAAATTGATAATCAACAACTAAAGCGCATGTTTTCAGGCATCGTGGAGGGTACGGCGGAGGTGGTTGCCATCCGCACGGACCGACAGAACAAGGATTTTACGCTCCGGGCAGACTTCTGCAGCGAGCTCAAAATCGATCAGAGCATAGCACATAACGGCGTTTGTCTAACGGTTGTGGACATCGCGGGCGATACCTACACCGTCACCGCCATGAAGGAGACCCTCGACCGCAGCAACCTCGGACTGCTGCGCGTGGGCGACCTGGTCAACCTCGAACGCTCGATGAAACCCGACGCCCTGCTCGACGGACATATCGTCCAGGGGCACGTCGACCAGACCGCCGTCTGCACCGCTAAGGAGGATGCCGACGGAAGCTGGTATTTTACCTTCAGGTATGAACCCCGCGGCGGCGGACTCTGCACCGTCGAGAAGGGATCCGTGGCCGTGAACGGCGTCAGCCTCACGGTCTGCGACCCCACGCCCGACTCCTTCCGCGTGGCCATCATCCCCTATACCTTCGAACACACCAACTTCTGCCGCATCGAGGTGGGATCGGTCGTCAATCTCGAATTCGACATTATCGGGAAGTACATCGCCCGCCTGATGCAAAACTACATGAAATAACTGAAGAAACATGGTACGCATCAAAACCAAGGAGGCCACGTCGGCCTGGATCGGATTGCTGGCGGCCGTCATCGTCGCCGGACTCCTCGTCGCAATCCACGCCCAGGGGTATCCGGTTCGCTGGGTCGCTGCGCTCGTCGCCGTGCTCGTCACCTTCGTGATCGTGACGTTCGTTGCGCTGTTCCTCATCCGCAAGTATGTCTCCTACAAGCTCAAGCCGATCTATTCGATCGTCCTTTCGCGCGACGTCCACACCCGGGAGATCTTCTCCGAACTCAAGGACAAGAAGGTCGAGGATATCGGTGAGGAGCTTACCGCCTGGGCCGATACCAACGACAAGGAGATCGCCCGCCTGAAGGAGGCCGAACAGTTCCGCAAACAGTACCTCGGCAATGTGGCCCATGAGCTGAAAACCCCGATCTTCAACGTTCAGGGCTATATCTCCACGCTGCTGGACGGCGGACTGGAGGACGAACTCATCAACCGCAAGTACCTCGAACGCGCCGAAAAGAGCATCGACCGCCTGATCAACATCGTCAACGACCTCGATACCATCTCGAAACTGGAGAGCAGCATGAACAAGCTCGACATGGAGAAGTTCGACGTCGTGGCGCTGGCCAAGGAGATCGCCGACCAGGCCGAGATCGAGGCTGACAAGAAGGGTATCAAGATTTCGGTCAAGGGGGCCGAGAATCTTCCTTCGCCGTTCTGGGTTCAGGCCGACAAGCACTATATCGGTCAGGTGTTCGTCAACCTGATCATCAATTCGATCCGTTACGGCAAGGAGGGCGGGCAGACCCGCATCCGCTTCCGCGACATGCTGGACAAGATTCTCGTCGAGGTCGAGGACAACGGTCTCGGAATCGGCAAGGAGGACCTGCCGCGCGTCTTCGAACGCTTCTACCGCACGGACAAGGGCCGCTCGCGCGAGCAGGGCGGTACGGGCCTCGGACTGGCCATTGTCAAGCACATCATCGAGGCCCACGGCGAACGCATTACCGTCCGCAGCGAACCGGGGGTCGGCAGCACCTTCTCCTTTACGCTCAAGAAGGTCAACCTCCAGGACATCAAATAGCGTCGGAACGCTTCGGAGGGGGGGGAGGAGAATTGGAGAAGACCGGAGAGCCGGGCGTGTGGCCGGACTGGACGGCGTGTTGAAAATGACTTGAATAGATGTTACAGATTCCTTTGTTGATACAACCGCTTTCGATCGTATGGGATTTCGATCCGGTGCTCTTCCGCATCGGGACGTTCGATATCCGCTATTACGGACTGATGTGGGCGCTGGCCATCCTGATTGCCGCCAAATTCTTCGACAACTTCTGCAAGCGCGAAGGTCTGCCCACGAAGATCTCCGAATCGGCCTTCGTCTACGGGACGATCGCCACGATCCTCGGGGCACGCCTCGGACACTGCCTCTTCTACGATCCGGTGGGCTACCTCTCGCAGCCCTGGACCATCATCACGGGATTCCGCGACGGCGGAATGGCCAGCCACGGTGCCGCTTTCGGTCTGCTGATCGGCCTCTGGCTCTTCTCGCGCAAGAACCGCCTGCCCTACGTCTGGTCGCTGGACCGCATCATGATCCCCGTGGGGATCGGCGGCGCCATTGTCCGGCTGGGCAACCTCTTCAATTCCGAGATCTTCGGACATGAAACCACGCTCCCCTGGGGCTTCGAATTCGTGCGTTCGCACAAGTGGGTGACCGAATACGCTCCGGCCGCCGTGCACCCCACGCAGATCTACGAGGCGATCTGCTATGTGGTGACCTTCGTGATCCTCTGCTGGCTCTACTACCGCAAGGATCTGGCCCGGCGTCGTCCCGGCGTCCTGTTCGGCATCGGGCTGATCGGGGTCTTCCTGACACGCTTCTTCCTCGAATTCATCAAGACCGAGCAGGAGGATTTCGAGATCGGCTGGGCCCTCGATATGGGGCAATGGCTCAGTATTCCCTTCATCGTGCTGGGCATCTACATGGTCTGGCGGGGCATGAAGAATCCGGAGGTCGTGGTGGCGGCTCCGAACTCGGCCGCCGCGGCATCGGACCCGACCCGTCATGCCGCAGAACATGGTGCCGGAAACGGTGCTCCGAAGAAAACGACGGCGGCGAACTCCGCTCCGAAGTCGTTCCATAAAAAGAGACGGAAATGAACGAAAACCCGATGACCGAACAGGTCGCCAGACTCATCGGCAATTTGCTGGCCGGAGGCGGGACGCTGCTCCTGCCGGGAGTCGGGACGCTGTATGTCGAGCGGCAGGCGGCCCGGCGTATCGATCGGCGGCATGTGGAGCCGCCGTGCCGCACGGTGCAGTTCTCCTCGCAGGAGCGCGGGGCGTCGCTCGTCGACGAGATTGCCCGTGTCCTGAAGGTCAACGGTGTGCGGCCCGAAAACCCCGTTCCCGAGGCGCGGAAGGTCTACGACCGCTGGATCGCCCAGGTCCGCGAAGGGGATACGCTGACCATTGCCGGTGTGGGGGTGCTGCGTTTCAAGGATTTCCGGGTCGATCCGGAGTTCGACCGGCGGCTCAACCCCCAGGGGCATGAACCGGTTCGGGTGCAGGCTCCGCGCCGTTTCGATGCCGTGTTGTGGATCGGCATCGTAGCCATCGTCTGCGTGGTGGGCGCTACGGCCTGGTGGTGGTTCGGACTGAAGCAGTCCGGTGATGCTGCCATGGTGGCAAGGGTGGCCGAGCGTGCGTCGTCGCAACGTCAGATCGCCGTGGAACGCACCTCCGAGGGTGCGGCTGCGGCCGTGGCGGCGGATACGGCGGTGAATACGGCGGTGAATACGGCGGTGAATACAGCGGCGGATACAGCGGCGGATACAGCGGCGGATGCAGCGGCTCTCTCTTCCGGGACTGCGGCAACGCCCGGGCCGGGGGAGGTGCGGACACCTTCGGACCCGGCATCCGGCGCCGTTCGGGAATCGAATCCGGTGAAACCCTCCGGGAACGATCCCGGACCTGCCATCCTGGCCTCCGGACGCCACTATGTGGTCATGGGGGTCTTCAGCTCGGAAAGCAATGCCGAACGGGCCGCTCAGGACGCCTCCTCGAAGGATGTCGCCATCACCTGCGGCATCTACCGCTTCGGTGCGAAATTCATGGTCTCGCCCTTCGAGTCGGACGATCCCGAGGCGTGCAGGCTCTTCATCAGCGCCCACGCCGAGCGTTTCCCCGGCATGTGGACCTATACCGCCCGTTGATGCGTCTGGCGGATCTGATAACACGTCTGATCGACCGGTTCTACATCCGGCCCGTTGCGGCAGTCCTGCCCCGGCAGGTATTCCGCTATGCCGCCTGCGGAGGTTTCACCTATCTGGTTTTCGATCCGGTCTGCTACTCGCTGCTCTACAACTTTCTGGTCGGCTATCGCTTCTTTGACCTGGGTTTCGTGGTCATCTCGCCGCACATCGCCGCGATGGTGCTTGTCTTTCCCTGCACCTTCTTCGTGGGGTTCTGGCTCAACCGTTACGTTGCTTTCCGCCGTTCGCCCGTCGGTGCCGGGGCGCAGCTGTTCCGCTATCTGTTGTCGATTGTGGGGTCGATCCTGCTGACCTATGCCGGATTGAAGCTCTTCGTCGAGGTGTGCGGCATCTGGCCCACGCCCGCCAAGGTGCTCACCACGCTGCTGACAACGGTCTACAGTTTCGTGGCCGCCAAATATTTCACCTTCCGCCACGCTGAAAAGGAGTGATGTCCTTCGTGCCCGGGGCGGCGAGGATAAAAAGGAGAGGGAGAGATCCGGTAACGGATCTCTCCCTCTTCTCTCTTTCTCTTGGGATGGTGGACGGAATTACCGCTTCCGGTTCTCCTCGCGGAGCTTCTGCAACTCGTACATCCGGTCGCGGAACTTCGCCGCAGCCAGGAAGTCCAGCGACTTGGCGGCCCGTTCCATATCTTCGCGTGCCCGGTTGATCAATTCGTCGAGATTTTCGCCCAGAACTGCGGTTGGCCGACCGGCCGTATAGCCCTTCTGCACGTCGGCGGCCGCGGCGTAGTGGTCTTCCAGAATGGGGTAGGCTGTCGGGATGCCGCCCTCCGCGGTCTCGCGCCCCGCCAGCAGCGCACTCGGCCCCGAACCGCTCTTCTGCGCCCGCCGCGGCAGCATCTCGTGCTCCATGTTGAAACGCACCTGCTTCTCGCGGCGGCGGTTGCTCTGCTCGATGGCGTAGCGCATCGACTCCGTGCAGGTGTCGGCGTAGAGAATCACGTTGCCCTGCGAATGGCGGGCCGCACGCCCGGCAATCTGCGTCAACGACCGCACGTTGCGCAGGAAACCCTCCTTGTCGGCATCCAGAATCGCCACCAGCGCCACCTCCGGAAGGTCCAGCCCTTCGCGCAGCAGGTTCACACCCACCAGCACGTCGAACAATCCGTTGCGCAGGTCCTCCAGAATCTGGATCCGCTCCAGCGTGTCGACATCCGAGTGGATGTAGCGGTTGCGCACCCCCACGCGGTCGAAATATTTCGAAAGCTCCTCGGCCATCCGTTTGGTGATGGTCGTCACGAGCACCTTGTCGTCGTTCTTCACCCGCTTGTCGATCTCCTCGATCAGGTCGTCGATCTGGTTCAGCGTCACACGCACCTCCAGCGGCGGGTCCACCAGCCCCGTGGGGCGGATCAGCTGCTCGGCGATCACCCCTTCGCTCTTCATCAGCTCCCAGTCGGCGGGCGTCGCACTCACGTAGATCGAGGTCCCCTGCAGCTGCTCGAACTCCGCGAAGGTCAGCGGCCGGTTGTCCTTCGCCGCCGGGAGCCGGAAACCGTACTCCACGAGGTTCTCCTTCCGGGCGCGGTCGCCGCCGAACATCGCATGGACCTGCGGCAGCGTCACGTGGCTCTCGTCCACGACCATCAGGTAATCCTTCGGGAAGTAGTCCAGCAGGCAGAAGGGCCGCGTTCCGGCGGCGCGTCCGTCGAAGTAGCGCGAGTAGTTCTCGATCCCCGGGCAGTAGCCCAGCTCCTTGATCATCTCCAGGTCGTACTCTACGCGCTGCTTGATGCGCTGCGCCTCGACCATCCGCCCCGACTGCTCGAAGAACTCCACCTGCTTGCCCAGGTCGAGGTAGATCTGCTGCACGGCCGAATTGATGCGCTCCTTGGTCGTTACGAAGAGGTTCGTGGGGTAGAGCGTCAGTGCGTCGAGCGTCTGGATGCGCTGGCCCGTCACGGGGTCGATCGACTGGATCGCCTCGATCTCGTTGTCGAAGAACATCACCCGGAAACACTGGTTCCCGAACTCGCCGAAGGCCGCCATGATGTCCACCGTGTCGCCGTTGACGCGGAACGTCGCCGGCTCCAGTTCGCGTTCCGTGCGGGTGTAGAGCGCCTCGACCAGCTTGTAGAGGAAGTGTTTGTAGCTGACGACCTGTCCCACCTCGATGTGGATCGCCGTGGCGTGGAAATCCGCCGGGTTGCCCGCGCCGTAGAGGCACGAAACGCTCGACACGACCACCACGTCGCGCCGCCCCGAGAGGAGCGTTGCCACGGTTTGCAGACGCATCTTCTCGATTTCGGCGTTGATCGAGAGGTCCTTTTCGATATAGGTGTCCGTCGACGGGAGGTAGGCTTCGGGCTGGTAGTAGTCGTAGTAGGAGACGAAATACTCGACGGCATTTTCCGGGAAGAAGTTCCGGAATTCGCCGTAGAGCTGCGCCGCAAGGGTCTTGTTGTGGCTCAGGACCAGCGTCGGGCGGTTCAGTTGCGCGATGACGTTCGCCACCGTGAAGGTCTTGCCCGAGCCCGTGACGCCCAGCAGCACGTTGTGCTTCGAGCCGTGGCGGATCGAGCCGACAAGCTGTGCGATCGCCTCCGGCTGGTCGCCCATCGGGGCGTAGTCCGATACGAGTTTGAAATCCATGGCGCAAAGATACGGATAAAAGGGGAAAATTCGTCTCCTCGGAGCGCTTTTATGGCTGCTCCCGGCATTCCGAAGACTGTCGGGACTGCGCGGCCCGTAATTTTTAATTCGCAATCGCTACGCTTTCGGCCGATTATTCGTACCTTTGTGGGCTATGATCGACCGCGAAACAGTAGACCGCATCTATGCCGCCGCCAATATCGTCGATATT
>CALUMM010000076.1 GCA_944321755.1 uncultured Alistipes sp. | reverse complement strand
ATCTACCTGGCGACCTCACCCAAGAGCAATTCGGCCTACATGGCCATCGGCAAGGCCCTCTCGCTCGTGGAGCACGACACGACGAACCGTCCCGTGCCGCTCCATCTGCGCAACGCCCCGACCAAACTCATGAAACAAGCCGGGTACTCCGACGGCTACAAGTACGCCCACGATTACGAGGGGCATTTCGCCGAGCTGGAGTTCCTGCCCGAATCGCTCGCGGGGACGAAGTTCTACGAACCCGACACCCAGAACGCCGCCGAGGCCAAGATTGCCGAACGCATCGCCCGGCTCTGGAAGGACAAGTACAAATAACAGCCGGGAAGGGCAGCCCGGAAAAGGCAACACGGAAAACACAGCAACACGACATACATGAAAAGGATAGGAATCATCTCCGACACGCACGGGACGTTCGACGAACGGCTGCGTGAATTTCTGAAGGATGTCGACGAGATCTGGCACGCGGGCGACATCGGCTCGCTCGAACTGGCCGACCGCATCGCCGCATTCAAGCCCCTGCGCGCCGTCTGCGGCAATATCGACGGCGGCATGACCCGGCGGGTCTATCCGCTTTTCCTGTCGTTCGAATGCGAGGGGGTTCGGGTGCTGATGACCCACATCGGCGGCTACCCCCGCCATTACGACCCGCGCGCCGTACAGCAGATTCAGGAGCTGCGGCCCAAGCTCTTCATCTCAGGCCATTCGCACATCCTCAAGGTGATGTACGACCCCGTCTACGAGCTGCTGGCCGTCAATCCCGGAGCCGCCGGGGAGTTCGGATTCCAGAAGGTCCGGACCGCCATCCGGCTGACGTTCGACGCCGGGGAGATGCGCGACATGGAGGTCGGCGAATGGCCCCGGGACTCAGCCAGATAGCCTTCCGGGAAGGGTTCGGTCCCAAAATGAACAATATCGTTCGCATAATAAACACAAGCGTCCGTCCGTTAGTTGGGCGAATTCTAACGACGACGCAACATGCAACTGAAAATCTCAAAAACGCTGGAGGGTATCATCGCCCGGGTGGCTTTCAATACCACCAAGGCGGGAACCACCCACTCGCTCAAGGATTTCCTCACGCTGGAGCTGCTGCGTGAAGAGGGATCCCTGGCCTACCAACTGCTCTCCTCCCGGCTCAAGGACTGGGAGCTCTATCAGGTATGCCTGCGCATCGAACGGGAAATCGCCGCACCCCGGCAGCCCGATGCCCGAACGCCCGAAGAATTTTACCGGCACTTCACCGAAGAACTGCTCGCAACCCCCACCGCCGCCAAAAGCATATCCACGGCCCACGCCCTGCAACGGATCGCCGAAGACCGCTCGACGGCAACCGCCCGGGTGCTGGAGATGTACGGCGTGAATGCCGAAACCATTGCCCGGGACCTGCGGAAATTCGCCGTGGGAGACGACTTCCGAACCGAAATCCCGGTCGTCAACCTCCTCGATTTCCACGAGGAGAACAAACCCGCCGAAAAACACGCCCTGCTCGAAAAGTTCGGGTCGGACCTCACGCGCCTGGCCCGCGAAGGGAAAATCGACCCCGTCGTGGGGCGCGATGCCGAGATCGAGCGCGTGGTGCAGATCCTCTCCCGGCGCAAGAAGAACAACCCGATGCTCATCGGCGAAGCCGGTGTGGGCAAGAGCGCGATCGTCGAGGGACTCGCCCTGCGCATCGCACGGGGCGAAGTCCCCTACACGATCGCCGACAAGCGCCTCTTCGCGCTCGACATCGCGGCGCTGGTCGCCGGGACGAAGTTCCGGGGCGAATTCGAGGAGCGGATGCAGCAGCTCCTCGACGAACTGCGCAACGACCGCCGCACGATCCTCTTCATCGACGAAATCCACACCATCGTGGGGGCCGGAGCCACTCAAGGAAGCCTCGACACGGCCAACATCCTCAAACCCGCCCTGGCCCGGGGCGAGATCCGGACCATCGGCGCCACGACGCTCGACGAATACCGCGAAAACATCGAGTGCGATGCGGCCCTCGAACGGCGGTTCCAGAAGGTCATGGTCGAACCCACGACCGCGGAGCAGACCCTCCGCATCCTGCACAACCTCGCCCCGCACTACGAACGCCACCACCGCGTCCGCTACACGGATGCGGCCCTGCAGGCCTGCGTGGAGCTCGCCGGGCGCTACATCCCCGACCGCTGTTTCCCCGACAAGGCCATCGACATTCTGGACGAGGCGGGTTCGCGGGCCCACCTCCGTTCGGCCTGCGATCGTCAGGAGCTCCGGAACATGGAACAAGAGCTGCACGACGTCCGCCGCGAACGCCGCGAGGCCGTCGAGGCCCTGGTCTACGAAAAGGCCGCCTCGGCGCGGATGCGCGAAATCGCCCTGCGCTCGAAACTCGACGAAAGCCGCGCCGAATGGCAGCGCTCGCTCGAACACAACCCCGCGGAGATCACCGAGGAGCAGATCCGGCAGGTCATCACCTCCATGACAGGCATTCCGGCCGAACGGCTCTCGGATGGAGAAACGGCCCGGCTGCAAAGTCTCCAGGAACACCTCGCCCGGCGGGTTGTCGGACAGCAGGAGGCCGTAGAACGGATCGCCGGGTCGATCCGCCGGGCGCGGGCCGGGCTGAAGGACGAAAACCGCCCGATCGGCGTATTCCTCTTCGTGGGGCCCACGGGCGTGGGCAAAACCCTGCTGGCCAAGGAGGTCTCGAAGTGGCTTTTCGACGAACGACGCGGACTGATCCGCATCGACATGAGCGAGTATGCCGAAAAGCACAACGTCGCCCGCCTGATCGGTGCGCCCCCGGGATATGTCGGGTACGGCGAGGGCGGACAGTTGACCGAGGCCGTGCGGCGCCAGCCCTATGCCGTGGTGCTCTTCGACGAGATCGAAAAGGCCCATCCCGAGGTCTTCAACGCCCTGCTGCAGATCTTCGACGAAGGGCACCTCACCGACGGCGCGGGCCGCCGGGTCGACTTCCGGAATACGATCCTGATCATGACCTCGAACGTCGGATCGAAGGCTGCGGCCCGGCGCTCCGTGCAGGTCGGATACCCCACGGTCTCGAAGCAGGCCGCCCTCGATGACGCCCCGCAGTCCGAATACCGGAAGGCCCTGGAGCAGACCTTCACGCCGGAGTTCCTGAACCGCATCGACGACATCGTTTCGTTCCGCTCGCTGGAGATCGCCGACGTGGAGCGGATCGTCGACCTGGAACTGCAGGGGCTGCTCACCCGGACCCGACGCCTCGGATACAAGGTCCGCATCACCGAAGGGGCCAAACGCCGCCTCGCCGCCATGGGCTACGAAGCCCGCTACGGAGCCCGCGCCCTGAAGCGCACGCTCACGGATCAGGTCGAAGAGCCCCTCTCCGAACTGATCATCGACGGCAAACTCCCCGAAGGCGGGACCGTGATCGTCGAGTCGGACAAGCAGCGCGGCATCCGCCTGCGCGTGGCGTGACCCCGGCGGTCCGCCCATTTCCGCAACGCGCCCCGACATCCGTTTCCGGACCGGAAAAGGAGATTCCTCCGCAAAAGGGTCTCCTTTTCTTTTTTCCGGGAAGAATTTCGTACCTTTGCAGACCAAAAATCGCGAATATGTATCGTTTTTCGGCATACAAGGAGCAGTACAGGCAGAATCTGAAACTGGCCTTCCCCGTGGTACTCACCCAGTTGGGGCAGATCCTCACGCAGTTCGCCGACAACCTCATGGTCGGCCGTTACGGAGGCGACGACCCCCTGCCGCTGGCCGCCGTATCGTTCGGCGGAACGGTCTTTTTCATCCTCTTCATCGCCTCGATCGGCATCGCCCTCGGCATGACGCCCCTCGTCGGCGAACTCTACGCCCAGAACGACCGCGAAAAATCCGCCGGACTGCTCCAGAACGGAATCCTCTTCTACGGCCTGCTCGGCGTGGTCATGGCCGCCGTGCAGTACGCCATCATCCCGCTGATGTACCACCTCCGGCAACCCGTCGAGGTGGTCGATGCCGCCATCCCCTACTACAGGATGCTCGTGTACAGTATGCCGGCCGTGATGCTCTTCTTCGCCTTCAAGCAGTTCCTCGAAGGCGTCGGCAACACCCACGCCGAGATGTACGCCACGATCATCGCCAACGTCGCCAACATCGGCTTCAACTACCTCTTCATCTACGGACACTGCGGAATGCCCGAAATGGGCGCCGAAGGGGCCGGACTCGGCACCCTCCTCGCCCGCGTGATGGGTGCGGTGCTCATCATCGGATACTTCATCTCGCGCTCCCGCTACCGGCTCTACCTGCAGCGTTTCTCGCGCCGGAAGTTCTCCCGGACGGATATCCGGCAGCTGTTCCACATGGGCGGGCCGATCTCGCTGCAGATGTTCCTCGAATCCTCGGCCTTCGTCGGAACGGGCATCATGATGGGATGGTTCGGCGCCGAAGCCAAAACCACCATCAGCGCCAATCAGATCGCCATGACCATCGGCAACTGCGCCTTCATGATCGTCATGTCCATCGGCGCCGCAGCCACCATCCGGGTCTCCCACTGCTACGGAGCCCGGAATATCGGGGAACTCTCGCTGGCCGCCAAAGCCTCGTACCACCTCGTCCTGGTCTGGAACGCTTTCGCCGCCCTGGTCTTCATCTCCCTGCGGCACTTCATCCCCACGCTCTTCACAACCAATGCCGAGGTCATCGCCATCGCCTCCGAACTCCTGGCATTCGCCGCGCTCTACCAGCTCTCGGACGGCGTTCAGAACGTCTCGGTGGGCATCCTCCGCGGCATTCAGGACGTCCGGATCATCATGCCCATCGCCCTGATCTCCTACTGGATCCTCAACCTCCCGGTGGGCTACCTGCTGGGATTCACCCTCGGGATGGGGCCCTCGGGGCTCTACGTCGGCTTCACGTTCGGGCTGTCGACCGCCGCCGCGCTGATGATCCTGCGCATCCGACGCAGTGTGCGGCGGCTCTACGCGGTGAAATAAAAAATTTTTCGTACCTTTACGCAAATTATACCCGAAATGGAGATCGAAAAACAACATAAAGGCGTCTACAAGCCCGAAGTGGGCCGCGGCTGCGCCTTCCGTGAGGACGGTTCGGAACCCGAAGCCAGAATCTGCGACGGGTGTTTCAAACTCCACGAAACCCCCTGGCTCGAAGAGTTCCCCGTCAATGCGCCCTCGGAGATCGTCGAGGTGCGATTCAAGAATACCCGCCGTTCGTTCTATCAGAACGTCAACCACCTCGACCTCAAACGCGGCGACATCGTGGCCGTCGAGGCATCGCCCGGACACGATATCGGCATCGTCTCGCTGACCGGCGACCTCGTGGCACGGCAGATGCGCCGCACGGGTTTCAACCCCTACAACGGCGAATTCAAGAAGATCTACCGCAAGGCCAAACCCTACGATATCGAACGCTGGCAGGAGGCCATCGCCCTCGAACACGAAACGATGATCGCCTCGCGCCAGATCGCTGCCGACATGGGACTCAACATGAAGATCGGCGACGTCGAGTACCAGGGCGACAAGATCAAGGCCATCTTCTACTACATCGCCGACGAACGGGTCGACTTCCGCGAACTGATCAAGGTCTTCGCCGAACGCTTCCACATCCGCATCGAAATGAAGCAGATCGGCGCCCGACAGGAGGCCGGACGCATCGGCGGACTGGGCGCCTGCGGACGCGAACTGTGCTGTGCGTCGTGGATGTCGAGCTTTTCGAGCGTCACGACCGGCGCCGCCCGCGTGCAGGACATCTCGCTCAACCCCCAGAAACTCGCCGGGCAGTGCTCGAAACTCAAGTGCTGCATGATGTACGAATACGACACCTATGTCGATGCCCGCAAGGATTTCCCGCGGCTGCGCGAACCCCTGCAGACCGTCGACGGGGAGTGGTTTCTGGTCAAGAGCGACGTGCTGGCCGGGACGATGACCTTCTCGTCGTCGAAGGAGACGATGGCCAACATCACGACGCTGCCCGTTTCGCGCGTGAAGGAGATCCTCGCGCTGAACCGCCAGGGCCGGAAGGTCGAACAGCTGCAGCATGAAGACGACATGCGTCCGACATCCGAGGAGCCGACCTACCGTTCGGAGGAGGACAGCATCACACGCTTCGACCAGGCCAAGCGCCGCAAACGCGGCGGCCGCAACAAGAACCGCGGCGGACAGAACAGACAGCAGGAGGGCGCCAACGGACAAAACGGACAAAACGGACAAAACGGACAAGGCCGACAGCAGAACGGGCAGAACGGGCAGCAGAGTGCGTCGGCAGACTCTTCGCGGCAGGGAGGCCCGTCGGAAGAGGGCGGAGCACAGCCGTCCGGGAACCAGGCTGAGAATCCGCAGCGCCGCAACCAGCGGGGCCGAAACGGCGGAAACAGCGGAAACGGCGGGAACGGCAATCCCGGGGCCTCGGGCAACAACGGCAGCGAGGGCGCTGCAAACCCCGGCAGCGGGGAGCGTCCGCGGTCGGAGAACGGCCGTCCGGGCAACCGCGAGAACCGGGGCCCGAAACCGGAGAACGGCAACCGTGAAAACCGGGGCCCGAAGCCGGAAAATAACAACCGCGAGAATGGCAACCGCGAAAACCGGGAGCCGAGGCTGGAGAACGGCAACCGCGAGAATGGCAACCGCGAAAACCGCCGCCGCAACAACCGCCGCCGCAACAACGGAGAGCGGAACGGCGGAAACCGGGATGCCCAGAACAGCGGGAACAACGGCGGCAACAACGGAGAGCGGAACGGCGGAAACCGGGATGCCCAGAACGGCGGCAACAACGGCGGCAATGAAAATCCGCCCCGCAACGAATAGCAGGCGAAAAGGGTGAAGCGGAATTTGCGTGATACGCTTCTGACGGGGCTTCTGCTCGTCGGAGCAGCCGGAATGGCCGGAGGCTTCGCGGGCTGCACGTCCCCGTACCAGACCGTCGCCACGGATGTCAATCCGGCCCGGTGGGATCATACGGTCGAAATCCGCATGGAGAATGCCGACACCGTGACGCTGCGCGATGCCGTACTCTTCCTGCGCTACGACGAACGGTTCGCGGAAGATACCCTCACGGTTCGGATCGCCGCCATCACACCCGATTCGCTGCGGTTCGAAGAGCGGTTCCTGCTGGCCATCCCCCGCACGAAAAACCCCGCGGCTCTGACGGGCGAAGCACTCATCCCCTACCGCCGTCGGATCCGGCTCGCCAGTCCGGGCGAATACCGGTGGTGCGTGACGCCGGTCCGCAACGTCCGCGGCGTGGAGGCCGTCGGGCTCCGCCTCTCGAAAAGCAACTGACAGACGGAAGGGATGGAACCGGCCGGTCGCATCCCGCCACCGAACCATAATGCCAAGCCAACAAACCCATGGGAAAAGACAAACTCCGCCGCTTCCGCGAAAACCTGACCTTCGCGTGCTTCGTACAGCCCGAATTCGAGGAGGTTTTCCGCCACAACCATCCGCTGAAGGGGCACTGGAACCGCGATTTCTTCCATAACGACCACCCCATCGTGCTCGAACTCGGATGCGGGAAGGGTGAATACACCGTGGCGCTGGCCGAACGCGACCCCAACCGCAACTACATCGGCATCGACATCAAGGGAGCCCGGATGTGGCGCGGCGCAAAGACCGCCACCGAACGCGGCATGAGCAACGTCGGATTCCTCCGCACCCGCATCGAATTCATCAACGGGCTCTTTGCCGAAGGGGAGGTCGCGGAGTTGTGGATCACCTTCCCCGACCCGCAGCTCAAGACCCGGCGGGCCAAGAAACGACTCACCTCGCCGTTGTTCCTCGAATACTACGCCCGGCTGCTGCGGCCCGACGGCGTCATCCACCTCAAAACCGATTCGAAACACCTCTATGCCTACACCAACGAGGTGATCCGCCATTTCGGGCTTCCGTGCGAGGTCTCCGAGGCGGACATCTACGGCTCGGGGTATGCCGACGAGGTGCTCTCCGTAAAGACCGCCTACGAGGAGCGCTTCCTCGGCATGGGGCTCCCGATCACCTACACGCGATTCCGCCTCGACGGACGCCGCGACTTCCCCTGGTTCGACTGGGAGGAGGACGAAAAACTCGAAAAAGATGCCGAGGAGGAGCGCAAAACCAGGATATAAGCCTGCTCCTTGCGCCGCTCCGTGCCCGGCAGAATCAGGGACCTTCCTTCCACCAGCTCCGGACGGATGCGGATTCCGCAGCATGTTACCAGATTCATCAAAACCCGAACCGATGAAAACAAGACCAGCAAAACAGGCAGAACGCCATGCACTTCTCCGACGCGGCTTTCTGTTCTCCGCATTGGGCGGCCTCCTCTGCACAGCACCGCTCCCGATCCATGCCGCGGAGCTCCGCACCGAAAATGAACGGAGCATTTCGGACAAGGTGCTGTTGCCGAAGACCTCGAATTGCACCGGAATGATCCGGGGATCCGTAGAGGGGTCTACGGCAACTTTCGGTCGAGATCCGCAGGGTGAAGCATTCCCACACGCTGCGGCAGCGGTCTCTGCATCCGGCATACAAGCGTCTCCGACGAAGAGCGTCTCCGACGAAAAACCGTCCGACAGAAAGATCGAGGTCAGGTTCCTGGTCACCCGGGAGAAGCAGAAAACGGAGGGTGTCCGGATCACCGTGGTCGGCACGGACCAACAGACCGTGACCGACGCAGAGGGTCGTGCACGACTCTTTGTTGATCCCGGATCGACGATCCGGATCACCTACCCGGGCTGTCAGCCCCAGGAGAAAAAGATCTACAACACCTTCAATGCATACAGACAGTTGTTGCTGATCAATTTGAAACCCGAGGACAATAGCACCCAAACACGGAAAACGCAGCAAACAGACGGCACGGACGAAGCGGTTGAAATACACGCTCCCGGTCGATTCCCGGACGGACCCGTTAGGATCCACTTCCCGCTACATGCACACCTCTTGACTCACCCCTCCCAACTTCTTGTAACATGGATGTAAAGATCGCCCCGGACTGGAAGAAGATCCTCGCCCCGGAATTCGAAAAACCCTACTTCGCCCAACTCACCGACTTCGTGCGCCAGGAGTACGCCACCCGCCGCATCTTCCCGCGCGGAAGCAATATCTTCCGGGCCTTCGACAAGTGTCCGTTCGAGCAGCTGAAGGTCGTCATCATCGGCCAGGACCCCTATCACGGTCCCGGGCAGGCCAACGGGCTCTGTTTCTCGGTCGCAGACGGCATTCCCTTTCCGCCGTCGCTGCAGAATATCTTCAAGGAGGTGCACGACGACACCGGAACGCCGATTCCCGCCAGCGGGAACCTCGACCGCTGGGCCGAGCAGGGCGTGCTGCTGCTGAACGCCGTGCTGACGGTCCGGGCCCACGAGGCCGCCTCGCACGCCGGGCGCGGCTGGGAAACCTTCACCGATGCCGTCGTGCGGGCCATCGCCGAGCGCAAGCAGGGCATCGTCTACATGCTCTGGGGCAGTTACGCCCAGAAGAAGGGGGCCATCGCCGACCCGCAGCGCAACCTCATTCTGAAAGCCGTGCACCCTTCGCCGCTCTCGGTTTACCGCGGGTTCTTCGGGTGCCGCCACTTCTCACGTGCCAACGAGTATCTCGTCAGTCAGGGCAAGGAGCCGATCGTCTGGTAGTTCGGCCGAGCCCGCAGCGATCTCGCAGTAATCCCGCAACGTCCGCAGGCAGAACGGCGCCGCGACCTCCCTGCCACAACAGGTTCCGTCCGACACCGACACAAAAAAACCGGAGGTTTTCCAAAGACCTCCGGTTTTTCCTATTCTATCGGTTCTCCTATTCCGAACCTTCTATTCAAGCCCTTCTATTTCGGCTCTCCTGTTCCGTCTCTGTTCCGGCCCTTCTATTTCGGCTCTCCTGTTCCGTCTCTGTTCCGGCCCTCCTATTTCGGTCCCCTGTTCCGGCCCTCCATTGGCCCCTCCGGCAGCAAGCGCCTAACCCAGGTAGGATTTCAGCAGCTTCGAGCGCGAGGAGTGGCGCAGGCGGCGGATCGCCTTCTCCTTGATCTGGCGGACCCGTTCGCGCGTGAGGTCGAACTTTTCGCCGATCTCTTCGAGGGTCATCTCCGAGCAGCCGATACCGAAGAAATACTTGATGATGTCGCGTTCGCGCTCGGTCAGCGTCTCCAGCGCACGGTCGACCTCCGTCGAGAGGGATTCATTGATCAGCCCGCGGTCGGCATTCGGCGAATCGGGATTCACCAGCACGTCGAGCAGCGAGTTGTCCTCGCCGTCGGCGAACGGTGCGTCCACCGAGACGTGGCGTCCGGCCACCCGCAGCGTATCGGTCACCTTCTCCTTCGGGAGTTCCAACTCCGTAGCCAGCTCCTCGGGCGACGGCGTGCGTTCGTGCTCCTGCTCGAAGCGCGCGAAGGCCTTGTTGATCTTGTTGAGCGACCCCACCTGGTTCAGCGGCAGGCGCACAATACGCGACTGCTCGGCCAGGGCCTGCAGAATCGACTGACGGATCCACCACACGGCATAGGAGATGAATTTGAAACCGCGGGTTTCGTCGAACTTCTCGGCGGCCTTGATCAGTCCGAGGTTTCCCTCGTTGATCAGGTCCGGAAGGCTCAGTCCCTGATTCTGGTATTGTTTGGCGACGGAAACCACGAAGCGCAGGTTCGCTTTGGTAAGTTTCTCCAGGGCCTCCTGGTCTCCTTTCTTGATTCGCTGGGCGAGTTCCACCTCTTCCTCCACCGTGATAAGCTCCTCCTTGCCGATCTCCTGCAGGTATTTGTCCAGCGAGGCGCTTTCGCGGTTGGTGATGGACTTCGTAATCTTTAACTGACGCATATATAACTTAACTATCCTAAAACTGTCACACCTGGGAGCCCGCCTGCGGACAAGGGCCTACTCGACGAGCATGTAGCTTGCCGAGCGACCGTTGGGATAGACGCCGTCGATCGAACGGACCTTCTCGGTCATGCGCTGCATTTCGCTCAGCGAATAGACCGGGCGGTCGTTGATGTGCGTAATCACAAATCCCTGCTTGACGCGGGCCCGGGCCAGAATTCCGTCGGCCTTGATGCCGACCACCTGCACCCCGCCCTTGATATCGAGCTCACGGCACAGTTTGGTACCCGCATCGGCGAACTTCCCGCCGAGGGCCTCGACCACGTCGACGTCCTCTTTGGTCATCAATTCCGTTTTACCAGCCTTATTACGCAAAGTGACCGTAAATTGTTTCACCTCGCCGTCCCTTTTTACCGATAATTTGACCGTATCGTTGGGTCGGCGCTTGGCGATCTGCTCCTGCAGGGTCGACGGCTCGGTGATCTTCACGCCGTCGACGGACAGAATCACGTCGCCCTTGCGGATTCCGGCTTCCGAAGCCGCACCGCCCTCGACGACACTCGCCACGTAGGCTCCGCCCAGCTCCTTGATTCCGAGCTCCTTGCCCTCGGTATCCAGGAAATCCTGATCCACGACGCGGAACTGGATGCCCAGCAGGGCGCGCTGCACGACGCCGAACTCCTTCAGGTCGACCACCACCTTGCGGACGATCGACTCCGGGATGGCGAACGAATAGCCCACATAGCTTCCCGTCTGCGACTTGAT
>CALUMM010000075.1 GCA_944321755.1 uncultured Alistipes sp. | reverse complement strand
GCGGCGATCTTGGCTTCGGCATCGGCCTGCTTGGCGCGCTCGTTGGCGACGACCTTCTCGGGCGCCGACTGTACGAATCGCTCGTTCGAGAGCTTCTTCATCACCGAAGCGAGGAATCCCTCGTAGTATTTCAGGTCGTCCGTAAGCTTCTTGATCTCGGCCTCGGCGTCGATCTTCCCGGCCAGCGGCACGAAATACTGGGTCGTCTTGACGAGGAAGGCCGCCGCAGCGGGATCCTTCTCCGCGACACACTCGATCGAGGCGAGGTTGGCCATCTTCGTGATGACGGGGGCGAACTCCGCGGGATAGTTCTCGTCGGCGATGACGTGGAGCGTGAGGGCCTCCTTCTGCGGGAGGTTCTTTTGGTTGCGGATGTTGCGCACCGAGGAGACGATCTCCTTGACGAGCTCGAAACGGGCCAGCAGGGCGGCATCCTCGGCTGCGGGCTGCGGCATCTGCGCCACGCAGATCGACTCACCCTCGCTACGCGGGGCGATGGCCTGCCAGATCTCCTCCGTGACGAAGGGCATGAAGGGGTGCAGCACGCGCATCAGGGCATCGAAATAGCCCTTCGTGGCATCGAGCGTCGCCGGGTCGACCGGCTGACCGAAGGCGGGCTTGACCATTTCGAGGTAGAGGCTGCTGAAGTCGTCCCAGAAGAGGCGGTAAACCTCCTTGAAAGCCTCGGAGATGCGGTAGCTTTTGAAGTCCTCGTCGATCTGGCGGAGCGAGCGGGCGAGTGCCTGTTCGAACCAGGCGACGGCCAGGCGGTTGTTTTCGCTCTGCCGTGCGGCCGGGTCGACCGACCAGCCATTGACCAGCCGGAAGGCGTTCCAGATCTTGTTTCCGAAGTTTCGGCCCTGCTCGCAGAGGGCTTCGTCGAACATCACGTCGTTTCCGGCCGACGAGCTGATGAGCATCGCCATGCGGACGCCGTCGGCGCCGTACTGGGCGATCAGGTCGAGCGGGTCGGGGGAGTTGCCGAGCTGCTTGGACATCTTGCGTCCGATCTTGTCGCGGACGATTCCCGTGAAGTAGACGTTGGCGAAGGGCTTCTCCTGGCGGTATTCATACCCGGCCATGATCATGCGGGCGACCCAGAAGAAGATGATGTCGGGAGCGGTGACCAGATCGTTGGTCGGGTAGTAGTATTCGATCTCGGGGTTGTGGGGGTTGCGGATGCCGTCGAACACGGAGATGGGCCAGAGCCACGACGAGAACCAGGTGTCCAATACATCCTTGTCCTGGCGCAGGTCTGCGAGCTGCAGCGCCGGGTTCCCGGCCTTTGCGCGGGCCTTTTCGAGGGCCTCTTCGGGCGTCGGGGCGACGACGAAGCCTCCCTTCGGGAGGTACCATGCCGGGATGCGCTGTCCCCACCACAGCTGGCGCGAGATGCACCAGTCCTTGATGTTCTCCATCCAGTAGCGGTAGGTGTTCTTGTATTTTTCGGGCACGAAGCGGATCGCGTCCTCCATGACGGCCTTCGTGGCGGGTTCGGCCAACTCCTTCATCGAGAGGAACCACTGCATCGAGAGTTTCGGCTCGATGGCGACGCCCGTGCGCTCCGAATAGCCGACGTTGTTGGTGTAGTCCTCCGTTTTTTCGAGCAGTCCGGCGGCATCGAGGTCCTTTTCGATCTGGCGGCGGACGTCGAAACGGTCCTGACCGACGTACATGCCGACCTTATCGTTGATCGTGCCGTCGTCGTTGAAGATGTCGATGGTCTCCAGACCGTATTTTTCACCGAGCATGTAGTCGTTGACGTCGTGCGCCGGGGTGACCTTCAGGGCGCCGGTACCGAACTCGATGTCGACGTAGGTGTCGCGGATGACGGGGATCGAACGCCCGACCAGGGGCACGATGACGCGGGCGTCGGCCGGGAGGTCCTGATAGCGCGGGTCTTCGGGGTTGACGCAGAGGGCCGTATCTCCGAGAATGGTTTCGGGGCGGGTCGTTGCGACGATGATCGTGCGGTCCGAACCCTCGACCTTGTAGCGCAGGTAGTAGAGTTTTCCGTGGGACTCCTTGAAGACGACCTCCTCGTCGGAGAGGGCGGTCTGTGCGGCGGGGTCCCAGTTGACCATGCGGACGCCGCGGTAGATCTTTCCCTTGTCGTAGAGGTCGCAGAAGACGCGCAGGACGCTTTCGGTGCGGGCGTCGTCCATGGTGAAGCAGGTGCGGTCCCAGTCGCACGAGGCGCCGAGTTTTCGCAGCTGCTGGAGGATGACGCCGCCGTACTTCTCCTTCCACTCCCAGGCGTATTTCAGGAACTCTTCGCGCGAGAGCGACGACTTCTCGATCCCCTTTTCGCGGAGCATGGCGACGACCTTTGCCTCGGTGGCGATCGAAGCGTGGTCCATGCCGGGGACCCAGCAGGCGTTCTTTCCGGACATGCGGGCGCGCCGCACGAGGACATCCTGCAGGGTGTTGTTGAGCATGTGTCCCATGTGGAGCATTCCGGTGACGTTGGGGGGCGGGATGACGATCGTATAGGGTTCGCGCTCATCGGGTTCCGAGTGGAAGAGCTTGTGGCCGATCCAGTATTCGTACCATTTGGCTTCGATTTGCTGCGGAGCGTATTTGTCGGCGATTTGCATGGCTCGTATGAGATTTAACAGGTTTTTCGGAAGCGCAAAGTTATTAACATTCTGTCAAAGATGAAATAAATTCAGCGAAAAAACGTTACCTTTGCGGCATTATATATAGGATATTATGAGCAAAAAAGATAAGATCGAAACCGTTGAAGCGGACGACATGAACCTCGTTCCGGAGCTTCTCGACGGCAAACACCGCGTGATTCCGATCGTGACGGGCGGTGACGAGCCGGTCGAGGAGGTCGAAGTCCCCGAAATCATCCCGATTCTGACCCTGCGGTCGTCGGTGCTCTTTCCGGGGGCCATCACGCCCATTACGGTGGGTCGCGACAAGAGTATTTCGCTGGTTCGGGCGGTGAATGCCGAGGGCGGGATGCTGGGCGCCGTGCTTCAGCGCGAGAGCGAGGTGGAGGACCCCTCGCCGGACGACATGTACAAGGTGGGCACGGCGGCGCGGATCATCAAGATCCTGGAGATGCCGAACGGCAACCTGACGGTGATCCTGAACGGTCTGGAGAAGATCGAAATCACGGAGTATATCGCCACGGAGCCCTATTTCAAGGCACGGGTGGTGGCCCTGCGCGATTCGACGCCCGATGTGAAGAGCATCGAGTTCGAGGCGCTGGTGGACTCGATCCGCGACGTGGCGCTGAACATCATCAACGTCTCGCCGTCGATGCCCAAGGAGGCGGCCTTCGCCATCAAGAACATCGACTCGAAACGGGGGATCATCAACTTCATCTGCTCGAACATGGAGCTCACGGACGAGGACCGTCAGTCGCTGCTCGAAGCTCCCGGACTGCTGGCCCGGGCGCGCAAGCTGCTGGAGATCCTGATCCGCGAGCAGCAGCTGGCCGAACTGAAGAGCCAGATCCAGGAGCGCGTGAAGCAGGAGATCGACAAGCAGCAGCGCGACTACTACCTGCAGCAGCAGATGCGCACGATCCAGGATGAACTGGGCGACGGTGCGGATGCCGACATCGAGAAACTGCGCGAGGATGCCAAGAAGAAGAACTGGCCGAAGGAGGTTGCCGAGACCTTCGAGAAGGAGTTGCAGAAGGTCGAGCGGCTGAATCCCGCGGTGGCGGAGTATTCGGTGCAGATGACCTACCTGCAGCTGCTGCTGGAGTTGCCGTGGAACGACGTCACGAAGGACAACCTCGACCTGAAGTGTGCCCGCGAACAGCTGGACCACGACCACTTCGGGCTCGACGAGGTGAAGGAGCGGATCCTCGAACACCTGGCCGTGATCAAGCTGAAGGGCGATCTGAAATCGCCGATTCTCTGCCTCTACGGCCCTCCGGGCGTGGGTAAGACGTCGCTGGGCAAGTCGGTGGCTACGGCGCTGGGCCGGAAGTTCGGACGCATTTCGCTGGGCGGCCTGCACGACGAGTCGGAGATCCGCGGACACCGCCGCACCTACATCGGTGCGATGCCGGGGCGGATTATCCAGACGATCAAGCGCTGCGGGTCGTCGAATCCGGTGATCATTCTCGACGAGGTGGACAAGGTGACGGTTTCGAACCACGGGGATCCGTCGAGCGCGCTGCTCGAAGTGCTGGACCCGGAGCAGAACACGACCTTCCACGACAACTACATCGACATGGAGTACGACCTGTCGAAGGTGTTGTTCATCGCCACGGCGAACAACGTGGGGAATATCGCCCCGGCGCTGCGCGACCGTATGGAGATGATCAACATCCCGGGCTATCTCGTGGAGGAGAAGGTGCGCATTGCGCTGGACCACCTGCTTCCGAAGCAGCGGGAGGCCCACGGAATCAAGCCGCAGGAGATGACCATGACGCCGGAGGTGGTCGAGCAGATCATCTCGTGCTATACGCGCGAGGCGGGTGTCCGTTCGCTGGACAAGCATCTGGCGAAGATTGCCCGGGCGCGCGCCAAGCAGATTGCCTTCGACGAGGCCTTTGCCCCGGAGGTGACGAAAGCGGACCTGGAAAAGATCCTCGGGATGCCGAAATTCCTGCGTGAGGAGTACGAGGTGGGCGGCATGACCGGTGTGGTGACGGGTCTGGCGTGGACCGAGGTCGGGGGCGACATCCTCTACATCGAATCGTGCCTGACGCCGGGCAAGGGGAAAATCAGCCTGACGGGCAACCTGGGCGACGTGATGAAGGAGTCGGCGACGATTGCCCACGAGTGGGTCATGGCCCACCATCAGGAGCTGGGCATCGACCCGAAGCTGTTCGAAACGAACGACATCAACATCCACGTTCCGGAGGGTGCGATTCCGAAGGACGGCCCCTCGGCGGGCATTACGATGGTGACGTCGATTGTCTCGACCTACACGGGCCGGAAGGTGAAGGAGCGGATCGCCATGACGGGCGAGACGACGTTGCGGGGCCGTGTGATGCCGGTCGGCGGCGTGAAGGAGAAGATTCTGGCGGCGAAGCGTGCCGGGATTACGGAGTTGATCCTTTCGGAGGAGAATCGCAAGGACATTGCGGAGATTAAGGCGGAGTACGTGGAGGGACTGACGTTCCACTACGTGCGGACGAACGACGAGGTGCTGAAGCTGGCGCTGGAGTAGTCTTCCGGAGGGGGAAGGAGTGAGCATTTGAAGTGAGCATTTCAGAGCCTCCATCGCCGGAAACGGTAAGTGAATATAAGACAGACGTTGTGAAAACCCGGTTCCAAATTCGTTTCGCACGATTTTCCGACATCCCCGCGATGCAATGCCTTTTTCGGGAGACGGTGCTGGCGGTCAACCGACAGCATTATACGGCTGAGGAGGTTGCCGACTGGGCTTCGTGCGGTGACGATCCGCGACATTGGGAGGAGTTGTTTGCCCGGCAGCACTATTTCGTGGCTGAAAATCCCGAAGCGGAGATGACGGGGTTTGCTTCGATCGACGAAACGGGCTACATGCACGCGCTGTTCGTCCATCGGGAGTGGCAGCGGTGCGGTGTGGCGTCGGCTCTTTATGAGACGGTTGAGCGGTTTGCCCGCGAAGCGGGCGCCGGGCGGATTACGTCGGAGGTGAGTGAAACGGCGCGAGGCTTCTTCGAACGGCAGGGGTTCCGGGTGGACGGGAAACAACGACAGCAGGCTAACCGTTTGTGGCTGACGAACTATAAGATGAGCAAACGGCTGGATTGCCCGGAATCGGACGTAAGATAACGGCGTTCCGGAAAGATGGATTCTCCGATTCCGTGAAAACGGGCTCCATAAAGTCCCCTCCGCGGAGGGGATTTAGGGGAGGGTAGATTTGAATACGCGGCCTCGGGCCGCGAGCAACAGCGGTCGGCGCTTTCCCTGTCGGTAAAACGGCGCAGTTCAGGTTGGAATCGCACCTTCAGCCCTTTTTCCCTCCGCGGAGGGGATTTAGGGGAGGGGAGATTTGAATACGACGCCAAAGGCGGCGGACAACGGCGGTCGAGAGCGTGTTGCCCTAAAAAAGTAATTTTATAAGGATATTATATAACATAACATACCATGTCTCTGACATTTATTGCAATTATTCCGGCGCGCTATGCGTCGACGCGCTTTCCGGCGAAACCGCTGGCCATGCTGGGCGGCAAACCCGTGATCCAGCGGGTTTACGAACAGGTCGCCGGGGTGCTGGACGACGCTGTGGTGGCTACGGATGACGAGCGGATCTACGAGGCCGTGCGGGCGTTTGGCGGGAAGGTCGAGATGACCTCGACGGCACACCGCAGCGGCACGGACCGTTGCCGGGAGGCCTACGACAAACAGGGTCGTAAGTACGACGTGGTGGTCAACGTGCAGGGCGACGAGCCCTTTATCCGCCGCGAACAGCTGGAGGCATTGAAGCGCTGCTTCGAAAACCCCGCGACCGATATCGCTACGCTGGTGAAACCCTTCTCGGAGAGCGACGGACTTGCCGCGCTGGAAAATCCCAATTCGCCGAAAGTGGTGCTCGATGCCGAGTCGTGTGCGCTGTACTTTTCGCGTTCGGTGATCCCCTACCTGCGGAATGTCCCGCGTGAGGAGTGGCTGGCGAAGCACACCTTTTACAAGCATATCGGCATTTATGCCTTCCGCGCGGAGGTGCTGCGGAAGGTGACGGCCCTGCCGCAGTCGCCGCTGGAAGTGGCCGAATCGCTCGAACAGCTGCGGTGGCTGGAGAACGGCTACCGGATCGGCGTGGGCATCACGGATGCCGAGACCGTGGGGATCGACACCCCGGAGGACCTGGCGCGTGCCGAAGCGTTCCTGAAACAACATCCCGAATTCAACCGATAAAGCTATGAAATTCATTGCCGGACCCTGTGTCATCGAATCGGCCGAACTGCTGGACACGGTGGCCGAACGCCTGGTGGCGATCAACCGCCGCCTCGGCACGGAGATTATCTTCAAGGCGTCGTTCGACAAGGCCAACCGGACGTCGATTGCGTCGTTCCGCGGCCCGGGACTCGACCGGGGCCTGCAGATGCTGGCGGACGTGCGGGCGAAATGGGGCTTGCAGCTTCTGACGGACATCCACGAGTCGTGGCAGGCTGCACCGGTGGGCGAGGTGGTGGACGTGATCCAGATTCCGGCGTTCCTGTGCCGCCAGACCGATCTGGTGGTCGCTGCGGCGAAGACCGGCCGCACGGTGAATATCAAGAAGGCGCAATTCCTCTCGGGGGTGGACATGCAATACCCCTACGAAAAGGCCCGGGAGGCGGGAGCCCGGGAGGTGTGGCTCACCGAACGCGGCAACTCGTTTGGTTACAACAACCTGGTGGTCGACTTCCGCAACATCCCCGACATGCTGAAGATCGCCCCGACGGTCATCATGGACTGCACCCACTCGGTGCAGCGCCCGGGAGCCGCCGGGGGCAAGACGGGCGGCAACCGCGAATTCGTCCCGGCGATGGCCCGTGCCGCCCGGGCGTTCGGGGCCAACGGCTTCTTCTTCGAGGTGCACCCCGATCCGGACCGGGGACTGAGCGACGCCGCAAACATGCTGCGGCTCAATGATCTGGAGCCTTTGATCGAATCTTTACTTCAGGTAAAATGACCGATATTTCGAAATCCCGGATTCTGACGGTGGCGCGCAAGGCGCTGCATACCGAGATGCTGTCGCTGCGCCATCTGGAGGAGTCGTTGGACGACTCGTTCGCCGAGGCTGTGGAGCTGATTCTGGCGAGCCGCGGCAAGTGCATCGTGACGGGCATGGGCAAATCGGGCCTCGTGGGTCGGAAAATCGCCGCGACACTCGCCTCGACCGGTACGCCGAGCTTCTTCCTTCACCCGGGGGAGGCGTTCCACGGCGATCTGGGCATGATCTCGAAGGAGGATATCGTGCTGGCACTCTCCTATTCGGGCGAAACGGACGAGATTCTGAAGATCGTGCCGTTTATCCACACGAACGGCAACCGGCTGATCTCCATGACGGGCAATCCCGAATCGGCGCTGGCCAAGAACTCCGACGTACATCTGAACGTGCGGGTGGAGGAGGAGGCCTGCATCCTGCACCTGGCCCCTACGTCGTCCACGACGGCGCAGATCGCCATGGGCGATGCGCTGGCCGTTTCGCTGATGGAGCTGCGGGGCTTCACGAGTGTGGATTTCGCGCGGCTGCATCCGGGCGGCAGCCTCGGGCGGCGCCTGCTGATGACCGTGGGCAATGTCATGCGGGACCACGACTTGCCGGTCGTTGCGCCGGACTGCCCGGCCACGGAGATGATCCACGCCATTTCGAAGGGCGGTCTGGGTCTGATCGTGATCTGCGAGGGCGACCGCATCGAGGGCATCGTGACCGACGGCGACGTGCGCCGGGCCATGGAGCGCCTGCGCGGTGAGTTCTTCAACATCAAGGCCGTGGATATCGCCACGCCGCACCCGAAGACGATCTCCCCGACCGAGAAGCTGATCGAGGCGGAGAAGATGATGACGCGCAACAAGGTGACTTCGCTGTTAGTGACCGACGATGCGGGCAAACTCGTCGGCGTGATCCAGATCTACGACATCAAACTCTGAGCCTTCCGGCCTCGGACAGATACCCAAAAAGAGGAACCCGATCATCGGGTTCCTCTTTTTACATGCGGGAGACGAATGGATTATTCGCCCTCTTCGAGTTGGAAAACGGTCTCGACGGTTTTTTCGAACTGCCGGGCGATCTTCAGCGCCAGGACGGCCGAAGGTACGAACTTCCCCGCCTCGATGGCATTGATCGTCTGACGGCTGACGCCCACAGCCTCGGCTAATTGTTGTTGGGTCATGCGCCGCTCGGCGCGCTCGACCCGGATCCTATTCTTCATCTGCGGCCTCCTTTCCGAGTCTCCACAGCATGACCCTTTCGATGACGAGGAAGAGCACGGGCAGCAGACAAAGGTTGAAAATCATGAAGTAGAGGTAGGCGAATCCATAGAGGAAGAGAGCCGCGAAGAGTGCGATTCCGATGGTGACATAGAGTGCGGCCAGCAGGGCATTGAGTCGGATGCGGGTGATGAGTTCGTCCTCGATGCGTTCGCGGGAGCAGGTGATGAGGAGTGCTCCGAGGAGCAGTCCGATCAGAACGACGTTGTTGGAGATGCGGGAGAGGGTTTCGCTGGCGGCAACGGAGTCGGGCAACAGAAAGGAAGGGAATCCGTTGAATCCGTCGATGGCCATCAGCAGGCCGAGCAACGCCGTCGGGATGAAAAGCACCCATCCGATCCGCTTGAACGAATAGGGCAGCAACAGGATTTTGTTCATAACAGGTTGTTTTTGTCGGTTTGTGCAGGCTGTCGGAGGTGCGCACTTCTCCCGTCCGCTTCGCAAATGTAAAATAAACTTTACAATTTAGCAAGTAAACGCGACAAAAAAATGAAAATTGAAAAATTGAAAATGGAGAATTGAGAATTGAAAATTAAGGAAAACAGGCGATCCGAAGGCTTTGGCTTTCCTTAGTCGGAATGGCCTTTCACATAAAGCCCCTGCCTGAGGCGGGGGTTTGGGGGTGGGTCAGAGACGCCAAAGGCGGCGAATAACGACGGACAGAAGCGCTTGAAGGCTGAAAAGAAACATCTCCGGGCAGAATCGATTGGGCCGGGTTTTGGAAGCGCGGCCAGTGGCCGCGAGCAACGACGGTCAGCACTTTCCCCACCGATGAGACGCCGCAGTTCAGGTCGGAATCGCACCTTCGGCCATAGACCTGCCGTTATAGGTGGACGGGCGCACTTCGCTTGCAGCGGAGAAAGAATCTTCGGAAATCCGAGCGCCCGGAACGGGAGGCTGTAAAGGTCAGATCTTACTGCGCCCGTTCAGTGAGGATTTCCGAAGATTCCCGCGAAAGCGACTTGCGGCTGGTTTTGGTGGCACCTTTTGACACCAAAAGGTGCTGCCGGTTTAAGAAACCGGTTTTAGGGGCTGCTGAACCTTCGGAGGTTTCCAACCCTTGAATCCGCGTCGTTCGTTCCCGTTTCCGTCATTTCCGCCTTGGGCGGAAATCCAGGATCATCATAGCGCGAAACCGAATCCGATCCTTTCGGCTTCTCTCCGCCCATAAGGACCGCATCTTAGCCGGGTGGATTCCCGCTCAAGGCGGGAATGACGGAGAGAAGGAGGGGGTGAAAATGGGAAATTTAAGAATAACAACGCTTCGGGGGCTTCGGCATTCCGCTTTGTTCTGGGTTGCCTATTCCTTTCGCCCTCCAGCCTTTCCTACTGCTGGATCTTCACCAACTGTTCTCGGTAGGCGTTCAGGATCCGCGATTTGGAGATGAATCCCAGGTAGTGATTCTGCTTGTCGACCACGGGGAGCATCCAGGTGTGCTTGTCCTCGAACTTCTCCATTACACTCTGAATCGATTCGTGTTCGAGAATCTTGTCCGGAGGCGGGATCATGTAATCCGAAATCGGATGGCCGTACTTTTCGTGTTTGAACATGTCTTCTCTCAGGTCGTCGAGCTGTACGATTCCCAGCAGGCGCCCGAAGTTGTCGATCACGGGGAAGATGTTTCTCCGGGCCGTGGAGATGATGTGGACGATGTCTCCGAGGGTCATGTTCTCCTTGATGCGCAGGAAGTCGGTCTCCATCAGCTCTTCGAGTTTCAGGAAGACAAAAACCGACTGATCCTTGTCGTGTGTCAGCAGTTCCCCCTTTTTTCGCAGTTGTTTGGTGTAGATCGAGTCGGGGTCGAGGTAGTAATTCACGGCAAAGGAGATGCAGGCGGTGGTCATCAGGGGGATGAAGAGCCCGTAACCGTTGGAGAGTTCGGCGATGAGGAAGATCGACGTCAGCGGGGCGTTCATCACCCCGGCCATGACTCCAGCCATGCCGACCAGCGTAAAGGATACGATCGATATGTCCCAGTGGAATAGGAGGTTGCAGACCAACGCCAGGGAAGCACCGGTGAAAGCCCCGACGAACAGCGACGGTGCAAAGGTTCCTCCGACACCACCCGCGGCATTGGTCGAAGCCATGGCGATGACCTTGAAGAACATCGTGGCGATGACGAAGAGGACGACGACCCAGTCGATTTCGCGGAAACGGTAGAAGAACGAATTGTCGAAGAGTTCCTGTGCGTTTCCGTGCATCAGGGAGGTGAAACCCTCGTATCCTTCGCCGTAGAGGGGCGGGAAGATGAAGATCAGAATACCGAGGATGGCTCCTCCCCAGATCCATTTTTTGTATTGCCGGTCGAGTTTCTTGAAGAATCCGCCGATTCGGGCGTTCATCGAGGTGAAATACCAGGCCATGAGTCCGCACAGTACGCCGAGGAGGATGAAGAGGGGAATCTGCCAGAGTTCGAAGGCATCCTCGGGGGCGAGTGTCACGGCCAGAATGGGGTCGAAGCCGCGGAGCATGAAGGCCATGGTGGTGGCTGTGATCGATGCGATGAGCAGCGGGATGACCGATGCGGCGGTGATGTCGAGCATGAGGATCTCCAGGACGAAGACCACACCGGTGATCGGGGCCTTGAAGATGGCGGCCAGCGCGGCTCCGGCTCCGCAGCAGAGCAGCAGCGTGGTGTGCTTGTAGTTGAGGCGTGCGAGTCGTCCGATGTTCGATCCGATGGCGGCTCCGGTGAGGACGATCGGTGCCTCGGGACCCACCGAACCTCCGAATCCGATGGTTGTGGCCCCTCCGACGATCGAGGTCCAGCAGTTGTGCGCGGCGATGCGTGAATTGCGGCGCGACATGGCGTAGAGAACGCGCGTCACGCCTTCGGAGATGTTGTCGCGGACGATGTACTTGACGAAGAGCGTGGCCAGGATGATACCCACGGCGGGGTAGATCAGGAAGAGGAAGTGTGCGCTGTCGACGGGGAACCAGTTTGTCAGTCCGGTTTTGATCGCATAGAGCAGCACCTCGAAGAAGTAGGTTCCCAGCCCGGCGAGCACGCCGACCACGACCGCCAGCAACATCATCATCTGGCGGTTCGAGAGCCTGCGGGTCAGCCGCAGGAAGG